>JAZQLP010000052.1:0-23817 GCA_045542755.1 Eubacteriales bacterium | reverse complement strand
TGTCAAGGTTACGGGGATCGATCATAAGAACGGCTTCCTGCTCGGTTCTCATGCCCTCGTCAACGAGGTCGCAAGCGATCTTAAGAGCCGCCTGAGCGGTTCTCTTACCGTTTCTGGTCTGGAGCATGAAGAGCTTACCGTGCTCAACGGTGAACTCCATATCCTGCATATCTCTGTAATGGTTCTCAAGAGTCTGGCAAACGTTAACGAACTGAGCGAATGCCTCAGGGAACTTTTCTTCCATCTGAGCGATAGGCATAGGAGTTCTAACACCGGCAACAACGTCTTCACCCTGTGCATTGATAAGGAATTCGCCCATAAGCTTCTTTTCGCCGGTAGCAGGGTCACGGGTAAAGGCAACGCCGGTACCGCAGTTGTCGCCCATGTTACCGAAAGCCATAGCCTGAACGTTAACGGCAGTACCCCAAGAATAGGGAATGTCGTTGTCACGTCTGTAAACGTTAGCTCTGGGGTTGTCCCAAGAACGGAATACGGCCTTTACAGCGCCCATAAGCTGTTCCTTGGGGTCAGAGGGGAAGTCAGAACCGATCTTAGCCTTGTATTCAGCCTTGAACTGACCTGCAAGTTCCTTAAGATCGTCAGCAGTAAGGTCAACGTCGTAAACAACGCCCTTAGCCTTCTTCATCTCGTCGATGAGCTCCTCAAAGTACTTCTTGCCGACTTCCATAACGACGTCGGAGTACATCTGAATAAATCTTCTGTAGCAGTACCAAGCCCATCTGGGGTTGCCGGACTTTCTGGAAAGAACCTCAACAACGTCTTCGTTAAGACCGAGGTTGAGAATGGTATCCATCATACCGGGCATGGAAGCTCTTGCACCGGAACGAACGGAAACGAGAAGGGGGTTTTCCTTATCGCCGAACTTCTTGCCGGTAACTTCTTCCATCTTACCGATATACTCGATAATCTGAGCTTCGATTTCGGGATTGATCTTTTTGCCGTCCTCGTAGTACTGGGTACAAGCTTCGGTAGTGATGGTGAAGCCCTGGGGAACGGGAAGACCGATCTTTGTCATTTCTGCGAGGTTTGCGCCTTTACCGCCGAGGAGCTCACGCATATTAGCGTCGCCTTCGGTGAAAAGGTAAACATACTTTTTAGTAGACATGTGTAATCTTTTCCTCCTGATTTTTTATCAACAATGATTATAACACAATAATCGTGAAATTACAACCCCCAATAATGGAAAATTTTTATCAAATTTTCAAATTATACTTGTATTGGGGGTGAATTTATGATATAATAAGTACACAATTTATAATGAGGAGTGTTTTTCTCTGCCAAAATGGTGCAAAAAAGCACCCTATGCGGAGAAGATATTTTGATATGGAAACTTACATAATCGTCGGTCTTGGCAATCCCGGCAAGGAATACGAGTTTACCCGTCACAACGTGGGCTGGCTGGTTCTTGACCATATTGCCAAGGAGCTTGACGTAAAAATAAAAAAGATAAAATTCAAGGCCACCTACGGCGAGGCCTTCGTGGGCACAAAGAAGGTAGTTCTTCTTAAGCCCCAGACATATATGAACGCTTCGGGCGAGGCCGTAAGAGCGGCGGCGGACTTCTACAACGTACCCGCAGACCGTATCATCGTCATAAGTGACGATATATCCATGCCCGTAAACAAGCTCCGCATCCGCAGAAAAGGAAGCGCGGGCGGACACAACGGTCTGAAGAGCATAATCCTTCACCTTGGCACCGACGAATTCCCCCGCATAAAGGTGGGTATTGCCGACAGAGCCGACGGAAGAGAGCTTGCAGACTGGGTTCTTGGAAGAATCACGGAAAAGGACGGCAAGGGACTTGAAGAGAAGTTCGGCAAGATATACACCGCCGTCACCGACATAATAAACGGAAACATGGAAAAGGCTATGGCCGACTGTAACAAGAGCGACGAAGAATAATGAAGCATTATCTTGAATGGCTTACCCTGACAAAAGAATATCAAGAGCTTGAAAAAGGCGCGGCGGAGAACAAAACCTGCTTCGCCTTCGGTCTTTATACGGAAAAAATCTATATGGCCGCCCTTCTTTGCGAAAGACTCAAAAAGAGAGCCTTTATTATAGTGCCAGACGAGGAATCTGCCCGTAAGGCTCACGACTTCCTCTCCACCACCGCGGGAGGCTCCTGCGTTTTTCCACCCAAGGACTATAATTTCAGAGCCATTGAAAGCTCTTCAAGATTCGTTGACAACACAAGAATAGAAACCCTTGCTCACATCAGACGCCACGACAGGGCTGCCATAATAATCCCTGCCCAGGCTCTTTCGGGCCTTGTCCCCTCCCCTGCCGACTATAAGGAATTACATCTTGAAAGGGATTCAACCTTCCCCTTTGAAGAGCTGCCCCAAAGGCTTACCGAGCTTGGTTACGAGAGATTTTCCACCGTTGAGGGCGCGGGGCAGTTTGCCGTAAGAGGCGGCATTGTGGATATATTCCCGCCCTCCGAAGAAGTCCCCTACCGAATCGAGTTTTTTGGCGACGATATAGACAGCATCTACATTTTTGATATTAACACCCAGCGCCGCACCGAGCAAAAGGACGACCTTACGGTTACCCCTGCAAGGGAAAGGTCTGAAGCGGCCATAGAAAAGATACTCAAGGCCGTTGAGGGCATTGAGGATAACGAGTTTATAAACGAGGACAGAGAGCTTCTGACTCAGGGCATAATCCCCGCCCACGACAGGTATCTCCCCCTGATGTACGACTCCCCCGCATCCATTCTGGACTATGTAGAGGACAACGACATCCTCATGATGTGGGATTACCGCGAATGTCTGAATGGTATCGACGGGGCGGAATTCAGAATAACCGAAGACATAAAAGCCATGACCGACGAGGGATGTGTATTCCCCTCAAAGGACTATTTTATAAACAAATCCCTTGTTCTTGAAAAGATAAAAAATCCCCTTATTCTGGGCGCGATACCCGTAAGTATAAACGAGTTTTTACCCGAAAAGCTCCTTGAATTCAAGGTAAGGCAGACCGAATTCCTCTCCCTGGCTCTTTTTGAGGAAGAGGCCGCCGCCCTCATAAAAGAGGGCTATGAGGTATGCGCCGTTGCCCCCGATTCCGATGCTGAAGAAAAGCTCCGTCAGGATATGGGCGGACTTAGTATACAGACCGCCGTGGGCAATCTCCCCTGCGGATATATACTGCCCGACGTAAAGAAGGCGGTGTTTGAATTCCGCCAGAAGGCAGTAAAGAAGAAAAAGAGAAAGAGCAAGTACAAAAAAGGCGAATACATCAAGAGCTTTTCGGATATTCAGAAGGGCGACTACGTGGTACACACCGACTTCGGTATAGGTATGTACGACGGCATTCACAAGGTGGAAAACAGAGGTACCGTAAAGGACTATATCAAGATACTTTACAAGGGGACCGACGTGGTATATATTCCCTGTGACCAACTCAACATGATCTCAAAATACAATTCGGGCGGAGAAGGTACCCCCAAGATAAAGCTTTCAAGTCTTGGAAGCAACGAGTGGCAAAAGACAAAGAGCCACGTCAAAAAGGCCGTCCGCGACCTCGCCGATAAGCTTATCCTTCTCTACGGAGAAAGACTCCGTCTCCCCGGCCACGCCTTTGCCCCCGATAACGAGTGGCAGAGGGACTTTGAGGCCGACTTTGAGTTTGAGGAGACCGAAGACCAGCTTAAGGCCATAGCCGACATTAAGCAGGATATGGAAACCCCTCGCCCCATGGACAGACTCCTTTGCGGCGACGTTGGTTTCGGCAAGACCGAGGTTGCTCTCCGCGCCATATTCAAGTGCGTAATGGACGGAAAGCAGGCCGCCCTGTTGGCCCCCACCACCATTCTTGCATATCAGCATTATCAGACAATGCTCAAGCGGTTCAAGAAGTTCCCCGTATCGGTGGAAATGCTTTCAAGATTCAGGTCAAAAAAGCAGCTTGAAGCCGCCGTTTCCGACCTGAAAAAGGGCAAGACCGACGTTGTTGTGGGCACCCACAGACTGGTGTCAAAGGACGTGCAGTTCAAAGACCTTGGCCTTATAGTAATCGACGAAGAGCAGAGATTCGGCGTAGCCCATAAGGAGCACCTTAAGGAGCTTTCAAAGTCCGCCGATGTTCTCACCCTCACCGCAACCCCAATTCCCCGTACCCTCAACATGTCCCTTTCGGGCATAAGAGATATATCAATGCTCACCGAAGCTCCCCAGAACAGATACCCCATAACCACCTATATCGCGGAACACGATATGGGTATCGTTGCCGATGCCATAAAGCGAGAGGTATACAGAGGCGGCCAGTGCTTCTACCTGTATAACAAGGTGGAAACCATCTACAAGGTGGCCTCCGAAATAGAAAAGGCCACGGGGGTAAGGGTATCCGTAGCCCACGGTAAGATGTCAAAATCGGAAATAGCCGACGTATGGCAGGAGCTTGTGGACGGCGAGACCGACGTTCTTGTCTGCACCACCATAATCGAAACCGGCGTAGACGTCCCCAACTGCAACACCCTGATAGTTGAGGATGCGGATAAGCTTGGCCTTTCACAGCTTCATCAGATAAGAGGCCGAGTAGGCAGAACAAACAAGCGCGCCTACGCATACTTCCTCTACCGCAAGGGAAAGACCCTCTCCGAGGACGCGTATAAGCGCCTGATGACCATAAGAGAGTTTACCGAATTCGGCTCGGGCTTAAAGATTGCAATGCGCGACCTTGAAATAAGAGGCGCGGGCGATATTCTGGGCGCAGAGCAAAGCGGACATATGCTGTCGGTAGGCTACGATATGTATATGCAGCTCCTTGAAGAGGCAGTGGGCGAAAAGAGAGGCATCCTCAAGCCAAAGACCCAATGCCGCATAGAGCTGAAGGTTTCGGCCTACATCCCCGACTCATATATAAAGAGCGCCGACACCCGTATAGAGATATACAAGCTTATCGCCGCCATAGAAAACGAGGCCGACAAGTCGGACGTTATCGACGAGCTTATAGACAGATTCGGAGACCCGCCCAAGGAAGTAATGAATCTTCTGGAGATAACCATGCTCCGAGTTATGGGAGCAGAAAGCGGAGTTACGGAAGTAACACAAAAGGACAACACCCTGCTGTTTATGCTTGAAAAGGAACCCGAAATGCCCTTTATTGCGGAGGTAACATCCAACTATCCCCCCAGAAGCATACTTTTCAGCGCAGGTACAAGACCCTACTTCTCCCTTAAGACCGACTCATCCACCCTTATGGCGGATGCAAAAAAATTGCTGAATTTTTTACAATTAAGTTCCCAATCTCATATAAATTAATGCTATTATATGAGTATAATAATTAAAATCTTTTACCGACGGCTCTACTGTCGGGGAAACGGAAATACTATGAAATTTACCAAGATTCTTGCCCTCTGTCTTGCGGCAGTATTCGTACTTGCTATGCTGGCAGGCTGCGCAGATACCTCCTATGTAATGACCGTAGGAGAGAAAAAATACCCCGTAGGCCCCTTCGCATTCTACGCATACCTTACCCGCGACACCTACGATATGCAGTATTATTACTACTACAACACCCGCCTTACCGACATGCTCAATACCGAGCTTTCCGACGGCACCAAGGTTTATCAAACCGTAAATCAGTACGTTGAAGACCAGTATCTTAACCATATCGTTATAAGCGAAAAATTTGTGGAGCTGGGGCTTTCCCTCACCGAGGAACAGAAGGCCGAGATTGAGGCAAACTACAAAGCAGGATATGTTGAGCAATACGGCGCCGATCTGACCACCATACTTGAAACCCTTCAACTTACCGAAGAAGAGATGAAGGATATGATATCCCTTAACTACAAGTCCGAGGCCATAGTAAACTACTACTTTGGCGAGGGCGGACAGTATGAGGTTCTCGACTCGGAGCTCAAAAGCTATTTCAGTGAGAATTACGCAAGATTCAAGTACGTTATCCTTGACAAAAAGGACGCAGACGGCAACACTCTCTCCACCGATAAGCTTCTTGCTCAGTACGACAAAGCCAAAGCTGCCCTTGCCGCTCTTGACGCAGGCAGAGCCATTGAGGATGTTATAGTTGAGTATTCCGACGACTACGTTACCGAAGACGAGCTTCCCGCTGACGCAAAGGACGAGGATAAGGCCACGGCAGAAGCCCAGAACAAGACCATGACCGAGGACGGCGTTATTACCGATAAAAACGGCATCTTTGACGAAACCTACTACTCCTATTACGGCTCCACCCTTGACGCCGAAATAGTCAACTGGGTATTCGCGGCAGAGGTTGGCGAGTACGAACTCAAAGAGCTTGACGGCGCGTATATGGTTATCCAGAAGTTCGACGTAACCGAAAACGAAGAGCATTACCAAGCCCGCAAGAGCTCCGTATTCTCCGCCATTACCGAATCCCAGCGCACCACCCTCTTCTCCCAGTGGATGGGCGAGCTTTCCTACACCTTTAATGAAAACGTCCTCAACCTCTACGACGTAAGAGGACTTGAGCCCTTATTTATTTCCTTTGACAAATAAGGATTATCGGAGGATATATGTTTTCTCTTTTTATGTCATATGCGGTGGCGCCTTCCGTTATTAAGGCAATGTACCTTTTGTTTCTTATCCCCGTAATAATGGCCATAGTTGCCGTTATTGTGATAAAGAAATCAAAAAAAGCCGCCGAGAAGCGTTTTGCTTACGACGACGAAATGGCAAGTAAGCGCCAGGAGGAAATTGATGCCGAGAAGGCTTTGGACGACGATTTCGGCGATTCCTGGCACATACATAGTGAAGATAAGTAAAAAATATCCACCCGCTTACGGGTGGATACTTTTTTTATCTTCTTATTCAGCTAAATCAAGGTTTTTGCAGTTAGAAATAAGGTAGTCCTCTCCGCCGGAAACTATCTTGTTTCTGCGGATGGTAACGTTTTCCGAATCCCTAACCATTATGCCCTTGGGAGAATAGGGGCAGTCAATGAGGTTATCCTCAATAAGAATGTTCTTAATGGGGGTACCCTTAGGCTCTTTGGTGTCTACCTTTATTTCAACGCCACCCCAACGGCAGTATACCATACGGTTTCTGCGAATAACTATATCGCTACTGCTGATACCCTCTCTCCAGGATCTTTCGGGGGCAACCTCAACGGCCATACCGTCAACCTGAAGGAAGTTATTGTTTTCAATAAGTACACCTCTGTTTTTGCAGAGAATACTACGGGCAAGGTGGTTTCTGAAACTGCAGTATACAACCTCAAGTCGGGGAACCTGAGACACGTTGGAAAGGAAGTAGTTTTCCGTATCTGTGGGAAGGTCGCCGTCCACCACGATCTCCGAATACATCTCATCGAAGTGAGGAACTACGGCCAGAACCTTATACGTTCTTACAAATTCAAGGGACTCATTTTCAACAAGCTCAAGGGTGTCCCCAACGTCGGGATAGTCAAGGCTCTGGGGATGGGTTCCGTCGGGAGCCTCGGTAAACATCTGACAGGTGTTGCCCTTAACCTCTCTCATCGTATGATAATAGGTATGAACGTTTGTGCCGTCGTCACCGTGGCCTTCAAAGGTGCAGTACTCAAATCTGATAGTACCTCTGCAGGATACGAAGTGGGTAGCGTCGGTATTGGTGGAATGGGGCTCGCCTACGGCGGGCATTACGCGGAAGCCGCTGAGGAGAATATTTTCGGCTCTGTGACCAAGAATACCCATACCTGAATGACAGTGTACCGTAACGTCCTTTATAACGGTGTTCTTTGCATCCCCGATAAATATGGCGGGACGGAAATGGAAGGTATGAACCACGGCTAAATGCAGGCCTACGACCTCGGGGCCGCCACCCTTCCTTACCTTAACGCGAAGGGTCTGGGGAGCGATAAGCTCCATATCCTTCATCGCAAGTCTGACTCTGGGCTTGTCTTTTACGTTCATAAACTCGAACACGTTGTGATCTTTATGAACGAAGGCAACTCTGGGGCAGGGAATGTTTCCGTGAATGGGATATTCGTCGGGGAATTTAAGAGTAGCATACTCGGTATCGCACTCTATTACCTCGCCCACGCTGTAGGGCTTGCGCTTATAATCTATCGTAAGGCCCTTAACGGTAATATTGGAGCAGTTTCTTACGGAGATTATCTCCATAAATCCGTCCATAAGGAAGGTTACGCCGTAGGCTTCAACGGTGGCGTTCTCCACCCCGTCAAAGTCAAGACCACGGGAATATTCAAACTTGGGATTGAACATGGTGGGCTGGGGATTACGTCCGTACTTACCCTCCATACACTCGTTCATTATCTTGGTTGCAAGAGGATTTGTTAATTCATACACACCGGGCTCTATATAGAGGGTTGAGCCGGGATTTTTGCGGAGATATTCAGCCGCAAGGGTCAAAGCGCCCTGATTATCGGAGGCCTTTGCTCTGAAATCGGAAAAATTAACTCTGTTTGCCATAAGAGATAATCCTTTCTTGAAAAATCATTTCCTGATTACTATACCAAAAAAAAGAGATTTTGTCAAGTAAAAAGACAAAAAAGTTCCTTGACAAAGACTTTTTACTGTGATAAAATGTACTTAAATAAACATATACGAGGTAAGATCCTATGAGAAAGTTTTTTTCGCTCCTTCTTGCATCCACATTACTCCTTTCGGCGGTAGCCTGCGGCGGCGACCAAGCCCCCAAAAAAGAACCCGTACCCGAAAGCCTTAAAATACTCGCCGTCGGCAACAGCTTTTCCGACGATGCTATGGAATACCTTTATCAGATGCTTGAAGAAGCGGGTGTTAAGGAAATCGTCCTTGGCAACCTTTTTCACGCAGGCTGCAGCCTCGCGCAGCATCTTGACTATGCAACCAACGATAAGCCAGAATACGAATACAGAAAGAACGTAGACGGCAAGTGGGAGACCGTGGACGATTACGTTCTTTGCAACGCCGTGTTTGACGAGGAATGGGACTACATAACCTTCCAGCAGACCTCAAAGACCTGCGGCATTGCAGAAAGCTACGCACCCTTGACGGAGCTCATTGATTATATAGAATCCCTTAATGTTAAGGCGAAGTTTGTATGGCACGCAACCTGGGCTTATCAGCAGGACAGCACCCACAATGCATTCCCCAAGTACGACAGCAGCCAGCAGAAGATGTACGATATGACCATCGACTGTCTTACCACCCAGATAGAAACCGAAAGCAGAATAGACTTTATCATCCCCTGCACCACCGCTATTCAGAACGCAAGAACCTCCTTTATGGGTGACACCCTTACCCGTGACGGATATCATCTTGACCTGACCATAGGCCGCTACATTGCCGCCCTTACATGGTGCTGCAAGTTTACAGGCGTGTCCGCAACGGATATAACCTTTAACCCCGATATCGACTTTGTTCATCCTTCCATGATAGCCGCTGCTCAGGAAGCTGTAAACAATGCCATCAAGACCCCCAAGGCAATTACCCCTTCCACCGTTATAGATGGAATTGACTACAGACTTTAATCAGGCAAAAAAAAACAGCCCTGCCGAATTTGGCAGGGCATTTTTCATATCTTAATATATCTTTCTACCAAGAGCAACGCCCATTACCGAGGCCATCATAAGACCTCTTGTCCAGCCGCTGGAGTCACCCAGACAGTGAAGGTTTGCAACGTTGGTATTAAGGTCGGCATCCATCTTTACCTTATTGGAATAGAACTTAAGCTCGGGGGAATAGAGGAGGGTTTCCTGGGATGCAAAGCCGGGAATTGCCATATCAACTGCCTGAATGAAGTTGATAATGTTAAGCATTGCTCTGTAAGGCATAGCGGCGGTTATGTCGCCTGCCACAGCGTCGGGAAGGGTGGGCTTAACGTTGGAGTGGGCAAGTTCCTTCTGCCATGTTCTCTTACCGTCAAGAATATCGCCGTAACGCTGTACCAAAATGTGACCCGAGGCCAGCATATTGGTTATTTCGCCAACCTTCTGGGCGTAAGCTATAGGCTGATTAAAGGGCTCGCTGAAGTTGTGGGAGCAAAGGATTGCAAGGTTGGTATTATCCGACTTAAGCTCCTTATATGAATGGCCGTTAACAACGGCAAGGTTGTTATCGTAGTTTTCCTGACTTACAAATCCGCCGGGGTTCTGACAGAAGGTACGAACCTTATTCTTAAAGGGCTTGGGATAACCGATAAGCTTGGACTCGTAAAGCACCTGATTTACGAATTCCATAACCTCGTTTCTTACCTCAACGCGGACACCGATATCAACGGTACCGGGCTTATGGGCAATACCGTGAGCCACGCAGAGCTTGTCAAGCCAATCAGCACCTCTTCTGCCCGTAGCAACAACGGTCTTACCTGCAAGGTACTCGGTTTCGGCACCCTCTCTGCCGGTGGAATCTCTCTGGGCTATAATTGCGCCAAGACATACCCCGTCCTTTATAATAAGGTCTCGGCATTCAGCGCCGAAAAGTATCTCAACGCCGTGGTCTATGAGGTAATGCTGAATATCCCCGTAAAGCTGCTGGGCCTTTTCGGTACCCAGATGACGGATGGGGCAGTCAACAAGCTTAAGGCTTGCCTTTATAGCTCTCTGACGGATAACCCTTATCTTTTCGGGGTCGGAAACACCCTCAACGTGGGTATCGGCGCCGAATTCAAGATATATTCCGTCGGTATACGCAATAAGATCCTCTGCGTTCATCTCACCGATAAGCTCGGGGAAATCGCCGCCAACCTCGGGAGAAAGGGAGAGTTTGCCGTCGGAGAATGCGCCTGCGCCAGAAAAGCCGGTGGTGATATGGCAGTAGGGCTTGCAGTTAACGCAAACCTTGGTTTTTTCTTTGGGGCAGTGACGCTTTTCAACGGGCTGACCCTTTTCAACGATAACTATTTTCTTGGTGGTGCCTTTTCTTATCATTTCAAGGGCAGTAAAAATACCCGCAGGGCCCGCACCGATTATAAGAACGTCGGTTTTCATATCTAACTCCTTTTTAGGACAAACAAATTCAAATAGTCTACATTACATTATAACATCTTTTGTCACATTTGTCAAGAGTGTAAAAAGAGAGAACTCTTCCCCATTAAAAATCGGAAGAGTTCCATTTTTTTAAGCTCTTTATTCATTTTCTGTAATCGGGCATGGCCTTTAGAACAATATCGTAAAAAGCCCTGCCGTGATTCATTTCTTTAAGGTGGGCAAGCTCGTGAACAATTACCGCGTCCTGCTCCTCCTCCGAAAAGTGGGCAAGGATAACCGAATAGGATATCTCCCCTTTTGAGTTGCAGGAGCCAAACCGTTTTTCCGCAGAAGAGAGGCGTATTTTATTTGGCTTTACTCCCATTATCTCCGCCCAATAAAGGGTGCGTTGGGAAAGACTCTCCAGAGCCTCTTTCCTTTTCCTTCTCCCTTCGGCGGTAGAGGAAGAATACTCCCCTTTGAGGGCGTTTATTCCCTTCTGCCGTTCCATTCGGCTTTCTATCCACCCCTCATTTTTTGCAATAAAGTCCTTTATAATGGAGCTTTTCATTAAATAAGGGGCTTTTACAAGGACTTGCAGGTCTTTGGTCACCGAAAGGGAAAGGCTTTTTCTTCGGGAGCGCTCTATAATTACGGGAAGATTCATATTAAAGGATTATAGCGCCGAGAATCTTGGCTTGGGATTTGTGGAGACTCTTCAGGGCTTTTCTGTAAGCGCCGTAATGGGTAACCTTGGGCTTTACAGCGAGGAGAACACCGCAGTCGTCAGTAAGAGCCTCGGGATTTACCACGCCGTCCATAGCGTACACTACGGTGTCAAAGCCTTCTCTGTCAATGCTCATATCTTCGCCCGCAGACATGCAAAATAGATTTTCTATATCGGTAGGACATACGTTAAGGGTATCAGAGGGCTTGCAGTTTACAAGGAGCACCTTTTTTGAAGAAGAAAGTCCCTTGGCAACAAGAAGTGCCACCGTGGACGAATCCTCTTTTTCGGAAGGAGCGGCAACGATTATTCGGGAAAGATTTTCATCTATATTATTTAAAAGCTCCGCAACAGCAGGAGCGACTTTTTGGCTTATTACAGGTTTTTTTATGCAGTTTTCTTCAGGAGCTTCAGTCTTTACAAAAACCTCTACGGGAGCTTGTTCCACATCTTCGGCAACCTCAGCTTCCGAATCTTCGGAAATCTCGGTTTCGGATTCTTCTACTGCCTCGGTTTCAACTTCTTCCACCTCGACGTCGAGCTCTTCTTCGGACGCTACCTCTTCGGTAGTGGGTTCTTCAACCTCAATGGGTTCCACATTTTCCTCTTCCTGCAAAACTTCCTCTTGGGCTACCTCCTCAAGGGCAGGAGTTTCCTCAATAAGAGCTTCGGGCTCGTTTTCGGGCAAAATGGCGGAATCTTCAACCGTAGGAGCAACAGCTTCTTCTTTTTCGGGGGTAGATACGGCCGCAAAAATCATATTCTGTATTGCGGCGGCCAATCTTTCGGACTCACTCATGTTGGAGGATTCGTCCGAGATTACGTTTTTTGTGTTGTCGGTCATGCCTCCACCTCCTCTTCTTCAACCTTTGCCAAAACGCCAACCACGGGAATGGCCGCAGTACGGCGAAATTCCTTTTCCGACTTGACCTTACCGAGAGTGAGACCGTTGAAGATACCAACTATTACAACAACGCCAAATGCTAAAAGGGCGAAAAATACAGCGTAGGGAGTAACGTCCTCTCTGGTAAGATGGGTGGGAACGGAGGGCGAAGAAAGAACCCTTATAATGCCGCCTTGGGCAGCATAGAAATACGCTGCCGACTCAAGGGCGGTCTGTACTATATAATAGGAAGTAAGGGCGTTTGCCGTTCTTACCCCAAGGATAATACTGCCGTCGGCCTCAACGGAAGCTTTTAATATCTTTTTAAGAGCATCGGGAGAAATCACTCCGCCTTTTTGTGCATAGGACTGGGAAACGTGCTTGTAAAAGGCCTCGGTAGAAACTATTTCAAGCCCCGAATCTCCCTGATTCTCAGGCATAAAACGACTCTCCGAAAGATATCCCATGGGAACGACGTTTGCCAAAATTATATAGGATATCATGGCAACGGCCAAGCCCAATGCCAAAGCGATGGGCAAAGCCTTTGCAGTGCTTATAAGGGTGTTAAGAAGTATGCCTTTTTTCTTCACTGTTATGGCACCTTACCTTTCTTATATGAATAATCGTATTTATCTTGCAAATAATTAGGTCAGAAACAGGAAAGGAAACACTTAAAAATGAAAGGTATTCGATTTATTACCGCCGTTTTTACGGCCGCTATACTCCTGACCTCGGTTTTTATTCTCCCCTCTCAGGCCACCACCCTTGAAGAAAGCTACCTTTTTACCCTGGGAAGCAAGGATCCCCAAACTCTTGATGGCTACAGTTCTCCCGTAACGCTCACAGAGGATGCTCTTAAGGATATTCTCGGCAAGGATGCAAAGCTGGAAGAGGTGGCCGCCCTTTTACGAGCAGGATCGGCGCTTGACCTTTTGGGATATATGGAAAAGTACGGCATAAAGGAGCAAAGAGCCTACACTCTTACCCAATACGCCCTTGATATACTCATCGGAAAGAGGTCACACACCTCTGTGACGAAGGGGCTTACGGCAAAAGAGAAGAAATATCTGGCCGCAGTCCTCAAGGCGGGCTATGATAAAACGCCCGTACCCACATCCGTAAGGGTGATCGGAGGGTCGTACGCCATAAAACAGGACTCCTACGGGGAGTACGCTTCGGATATTATGAAAATAGAAAGCATAATGGGCGGAATCATAAGAATAACTGACCTGCCCGCCAATGTTAAGGTTTACACCTTGTCAGGTGATGAAGCGCCCTATCTTCGATCGGGTCAAAGCTTCTATCTGAAGAGCAGTGAGCCGTTCAACATGGGAATCTATACTGCAGAGCATATATACCACGTTCCCGAAATTGTCGTATACTATCACGAAAATGGCGAATATTCACCCCTGGTTACGGCAGTTATCGGAGCAGAAAATACCACCCAGGATACGGTGGCTCTTTCATTTGTTCCAAACCCCGACACGAGTGATAAAAGCATGGGTGTAAATGTTTTATACTTTACAGCAACACTTTCAGCAGTCCTCTTTTGCGTAGAGGTTCATAGCAGAAGGAAGAACCTCAAAGTCGGCTAAATCTGTGGGGAAAAGCTCGCCGTCAAGGTTGAGAAGGATATCTCCCTCGTTGCTCTTTACTCTGACTCTCTCGGCTCTGACAAAAGTGACCATCTTATCCTTAAGATGACTGCCGTTAAGAAGGGTGGGCAGAAGGGTAAGGGTCTTGAAGGGGCTGAGCATAGGCGCGGAAATAACGTCGAACATCCCGTCGTTCATATCAGCTTGGGGGGCTATCTTTATGCCTCCGCCGTAATAACGGCCGTTGGCAATAGCCATAAGGAGCATTTTGTGGGAGGTGACCTTTCCGTTACACTCTATCTCCACGTCAACCCCCTTAAACTTAAATATAGTATAGAGAATGGACAGAATATAACTGAATCTTCTGGTGAGAGGATTCCTTTTGTATCGCTCGGCATTTTTTACTATTTCTGCATCAAAGCCCACCGATGCGATATTAACGAAAAACTTGGGCTGCTTATCCTCGCCCACCAAAACCTTGCCCACGTCAAAGGGCTGTTTTGTATATTTACCGGCAGAAAGGTCATTTATAGCAGTGGAGGTGGTAAGCTCAGTCCCGTACTCGGAACGGGCAAAATCGTTACCACTACCTGCGGGGATGACAGCAAAGGTGGGAAGCTCATCGGGGCCGTAACCCTTTTCAAGAATGCGTAACGCAAGACCGTTTGCCGTCTCGCACACCGTTCCGTCGCCGCCAACGGCGTATACCTCGTCGGCCTCCTGGGTACGGGCAAAGGCTTCCGCATCCCCACCCTTCTGGGTGAGCATTACAACGGCGTCCTCTCCAAATGAAGATTTTATTTTGGATACGGTATTCTCGGTCTTATCTCTCAAAGCCGAAGGATTTACGATAAAAAGCTTGCGCATATGCGTTCCTCATCTTCCTTGCATAAGGTTATACACGGTAATTATACATTTTTCGGGGCTATTTGTCAAGGAAAACCCAAGAAAGTTGCAAAATTTCCGAAGTTTAAAACCGTGAGGATAATAAATTTTAGGAAATTTCGTCAAAGGTGTTGACAAGGAAGGGTTTTTGATGTAAAATATAAGTGTAACTAAACTGATTTTCTTGGAGGTCACTATGAACGACCAGCTTAATAATATAACAGACGGCAACGATACCGTTACCCTTTACGACGAAGAGGGCAACGCTACCGAGTTTGCCATTATCGACGGCGTTGAATATAACGGCAATTTCTACCTTGCACTTGCAGATGCAGAGCAGCTTGAAAACGAGGAATGTGAATTCCTTATTCTCAAGAAGGATAAGGACGACCCCGAACTCCTCATTACCATCGAAAGTGAAGAGGAATTCAACGCAGTTATGGAAGTATTTGACCAGCAACTGGACGAATACGAGCTTTCGGGCGAAGAAACCGAAGAATAACTCATTTAACAAACAATAACGAAGATTTAACCTGCGCAATTCGTGATTTTGCGGTGTATAAAAACCTACATTTCAAAAAAGGGATTCCGGCTTCGGCAGTGGGTTTGCAGGCCTCCCCTGTGGCAACGTATACGTTGTCAAGGGACGTTGGAAGCGCAAAGCTGTTGAGAGGATTTACCCTGCCTTGGTGAACCGAGGTTTTGAAATTGCCGCATATGTGGGGGCTTTAGCCTTTGCTAAAAGACACGGTTGGGTGGGTATTTCGTTTGTATAAAGATATTTGCGTCCATCAGAAAAGGAAGGATTTTTCAAATGACCGCCACCGTCTTAAAAGAAAAAGAAACCACGTCCCCTATACAGAAAAAGCAACCAAAGTACACTCCATATCAGAGCAAAATACTTTTCTTTTGCTTTATCGCCTACATATGCGCGTATATGATGCGCTTGAATTTCTCGGTTGCAAACCCCGCCCTTTGCGAGGCAATGAACCTGACCACCGATAAAACGGGAACCATAGCTTCCGCCTTCCTCATAAGCTACGCCATAGGTCAGCTTATTTCGGGCAGACTTGGCGACCTCATTCCAACAAAAATCATGCTAACCGTTGGTCTTACAGTATCGGTTGCATCAAACATTGTTATGGGTCTTTGTTCAAGCTACTACCTGATGATAGTTGTTTGGCTTATAAACGGCCTTTTCCAGTCAATGCTCTGGTCACCCATAATAAAATGTCTTTCCCAGAACTTTGAGGGCAAGAACCTCATATCCGCATCCTTCACCATGTCCCTGTCCTGTATTGTGGGTTACGTCATGGCCTGGAGTTCTTCTTCGATATTAAGAAATTTTGCAAGCTGGAGAACCATATTTATCGTTCCCGCCTGCACCTCTGCGGTTGTGGTAATTCTTTTGCTCATATTCTTTAAGGAAGACCCCACCCAGTTTGCCGCCGCCGTGGTAAAAAAAGCAGAAAAGGACGCCCCCCGTCCCTCAATACTCAACAACAAGCCCATACTTATTGCTATCGTATTCACGGTATTTGCTGCTATATTCCACGGATTTGTAAGAGAGGGTATAAACAGCTGGCTCCCCACCATGATAGAAAACTCCCAGACCTTCTCCGCCGGTGCTGCTACCCTTATCCTCATCATCACCCCCTGCATTAACTTCGGTGGTCTTACAATTACAAAAAAAGTCCTTGCAAAATGCAAGTCCGATGCATACAAGGGCGCAAAAATACTTACCGCAGTATCCCTTGTGGCCTGCGTAGTCCCTCCCCTTTTGGGCCTTATATTTACGGGAAAAGCATATTGGCTCCTTCTGGTAGGATTTACAGTTCTTATATTCGCCCTTATGTCAGCCCTTAACCCAATGTTCATATCCTTTATGCCTTTGGATTACGTTAAGTACAATCTGGTATCCACAATGACCGGTATTATAGACTTTGCAGTATACGTAGGTGCAGCTATTGCAAGTGTGGGCATCGGTATTATCTACAACGCAGCAAAATCCTGGACGGCAGTAACAGTTCTGTGGCTTGGTGCTACAGTCCTCTGCCTTATCATGGTTATTCTTGCTCAGAAGTTAATAAAAAAGCAGAAATAATTTATATCGCATAAAAAAAATCCGACTCCTTTCTGGGAGTCGGATTTTTACTATAAATAAGACTTACAGTTGAGCCAATATTTCCTCAGCGTTAGTGTCGGGCTTGACTTTAGGCATTACCTTTTCAATAATTCCCTTTTCATCAATAATATAAGTAGTACGAACTACACCCATGCCCACCTTGCCGCACATCTTCTTTTCCTGCCACACGCCGTAGGGCTCAATGGCCTTTCTTTCGGGGTCGGCAAGAAGAACGAAGGGCAAGGAGTACTTCTCGGCAAATTTGAGATGTGAGGCCACGCTGTCCTTACTGATGCCGATGACCTCTATATTTTTGGTCTTAAAAAGCGAATATTTCTCCCCGAAGGCACATGCCTGACGGGTACATCCGGGGGTATTGTCTTTGGGATAAAAATACAAAACCACCTTTTTGCCCAGAAAATCAGAAAGTCTTACTTCCTTACCATCCTTATCAAAAAGGGTAAAATCGGGGGCTTTGGTTCCAACTTCTAAAAGCATGTTTTTTCTCCTTTTATTTAAGTATAAGTTTTATTACCCACAGCTGCAGACTTTTGGGCAAAGCGTTCAACAAAAGCAGCAAGGGGTTACGGTTAATTGAGTATGCAAATCGTGGTCTCTTTAAGGTGACTATTTTAAGGGCCTTTTGAGCCAGTTTTTCGACAGGTATTCTCCTTGCCTCAACGCTGTCAACTATCCTCTTGAATCGGTCGGCGTTGCAGGAATAGAGTTTGGTGTTCTCGCAAAACCTATCAAGGGCAGCGGTGGAATCCCCTATCATTGAGGTATCCACAGCCCCCGCACGGAGAACTGACACGGATATTCCCAAAAGCTGAAGCTCCATAGCCAAGGAATAAGCGTACTTATCAAGGGCGGCCTTGGTAACGGCGTATATCCCAGTAAAGGGCAGAGGGTCAAGGGGTGCAAGCTCGCTGGTGGTTATAAGTATGCGACTCCCATTCTTAAGTAGGGGAAGGAAAATCTTGTTTATGAGAAAGGCTCCCCTGAAATTGACCTCAGTTATCTTATCAAAGGCCTCGGTGCTCATCTCCACGAGAGAATCCAGCATATATAATCCTGCAAAATGTATTATCCCGAAAAGGCTGTCCGTATACTCGGCAACCCTTTCAAAGGCGCCCTTCAGGCTATTTTCGTCGGTGACGTCGGTCTGTATGGGTATGATATTTTCTTGGGGCTCGCCCACCTTTTTATCAAGGGCAAAAACCCGATACCCCTTGGCGGCAAAAGATTTTACCGTAGCGTAGCCCATACCGCCGTAGGCTCCCGTTATAAGGATGCTTTTCATCTGTCAACCTCTTTATTCAAAAGATATTTCATCAGGATTCCTCCCTTGGAGGAGTCTTGTATTCCTTTGGTGACATACCTGTGATCTTCTTAAAAACGCTGGAAAAATAAAGGGGATCCTTGAACCCGGAAAGGAGCGCCACGTTCTTTACAGAATCAATACCGTGGTCAAAAAGGGATATGGCGAATTTTACCCTTAAAGAGGTTAGGTACTCGGAGTAGCCTATCCCCTTCTTCTCCTTAAACACAGTGGAAAGATATTTGGGATTGTAGGACAAAGCCTCCGCCACCGTAGTCAGCGACAGCTCAGGGTCCGAAAACTGATCCTCGGATATTTCAACCATTCGGCTGACTATACTGTTTTCCTTTGTCAGCCCCTCGAAAAGACGGGAGAAGGTATACAGCAGCATACTTTCAGCCGCCAGATCGACCGTTTGCTGAGAGGCGCGGGAAAGGCTCTCGCTCCAAAGAGGCACAAGACTGCCAAATCCGGTAAAAAGGCGGTTATGCTCACTTATTCCAAATCTTCGGAAAAGCTCCTCCGCCCTGGCGCCAAAAAATCTTATATACATATACCTGCAGGAAGACGTGGGCCTGCAAGAGACCTTCTCTCCCGTAAAGAAGAAAAGAAGAGTTCCCGATGTAAAGGTAAGCTCTCGGCCATCAACCCAAAAAGAGCCCTCACCCTGGGTAACGAGAACCACCTGATGCTCCTTCATCAGAATTACGTTCATCATAACCTCATGCTGGGCTTCAAGAACGAAGCATGATACAGAAAGCTTATCTGAATACACGGAGGGTATAAACTTACAGATATTATCGTTTCTCATTAGCGCCCTCCTATTATTTCATATTCACAGTATACTATAAACGGTCGTCAAAGTCAATATATTTTCTGACCATTTTATATAAAAACATGGAATTTTTCTATTGTTTTCCCCTTTCCGTTTTGTTATACTGAACACATATGGAATAAGAAGGAGCGATTGGTACGTATTACGGAATCATATTGCTGTCCGTAGTGATGTTCGGAGGATGCTTTGCGTTGAACGACGTCTACCGGAAGCAGCGGGGCAGCAGTCTTAAAATAAGTCTTGAATTTTCGCTGATAAGCTCCCTTGCGGGACTGATAGTTCTGCTGGCCGTAAACGGGTTCAAGATAGAATTCACATGGTTCACGTTTGCAATTGCAATGCTTGCGGTTGGAGTATCCATAGGATCTGCCTTTTGCGGATTTAAAGCGCTTGGAACGATAAACCTTTCACTTTATTCCATTTTCATGATGCTTGGCGGCATGGTACTCCCCTTTATACAAGGCATCCTTTTTTACGGCGAAGGCATAACCGTGGCAAAGATCATCTGCTTTGTTCTTATTACGGTCGCTCTGTTACTCACAGTTGAGCCAAAGAAAGACAGGAAAAAGAGCACAATATATTACGTGGGAATATTCATTCTTAACGGTATGTCGGGAGTCCTTTCAAAGATATTTACAGCGGCCCCCTATCCCAAAACCAGCGCCGCAGGTTACTCCATACTTCTGGCCCTGTCCACGGCTGTAGTATCCGCGATAATATTACTCTTGTTTTTCAAGAACAAAGACCGTACGCAGCCCATGACGGTCAGGAGCCTTTCGGTCTGCGCCCTGAACGGGGCTGTAAACAAGGTTGCAAACTTCCTTCTCGTACTTGCGCTGATCCACGTTGACGCATCGATCCAGTATCCCATGGTAACGGGAGGAGTTATGATAGTGTCGACGCTTATATGTTTTTTTGGCAAAAACAAGCCAAAGCCAAAGGAACTTTTATCAATAGCCATCATATTTGTCGGAATGCTGGCATTACTCTTACCCATATAAAGGAGGATCAAAATGAGCAAACTCAAAATCGGTGTTTTCGGCGCGTGCAGAGGCGTTACCATCGCAAAGAATTTTATGCTTCAGAACTGTGATATAGTGGCCTTATGTGACTTTCGCAAAAGCGCGCTGGAGTCGGGAGCACGAAGGTTGGGTGGTGACGTTGCAACCTACGAAAGCTTTGACGACTTTATAGATCACGACATGGATGCCGTGATAGTGGCAAACTACTTCCACGAGCATGCGCCCTACGCCATCAGATGTCTTGAAAGGGGAATACATGTTTATTCCGAATGCCTCAGCAACGGTACAATGGCAGACGGCGTAGCCCTTATAAGGGCGGCAGAAAAGAGCACCGCCATATATATGCTGGGGGAAAACTATCCCCAGATGATGTACAATCTGGAGATACAGAGAATATGCAAGGGCGGAACTCTTGGCAAGATACTTTATGCGGAGGCAGAATATAATCATCCTGCCGACCCTAAAAATACTGGATATATAAAGGGAGGCAAGTATTTCCCCGAGCATTGGAGAAACTGTAACCCCAGAACCTACTATATAACTCACGCCCTGGGCCCCGTAATGAGAGCAACAGGAGCTACCCCCAAAAAGGTAACGGCATTTACCGTATTCGACCCCATTATCGGAGATTACCCAACCGCAAGCATCAGTGGAGACAGCACGGGGCTTATTATGACCCAGAATGACGACGGCTCGGTATTCCGAGTCACGGGCTCTGCCAATTTCGGCGGTGAGCACAATAGCTGTCGCGTCTGTGGAAACGCCGGACAGGTAGAGGTAATACGAGGCATGAGCAACAAGATCATGCTGCGCTATAATAACTGGACCAAGCCCGAAGGAGAAGAAAATTCTGTACACTGCTACGACGCTCAATGGCAAGGAGAGGACGACGAAATCTTAAAGCAAAGCGGTCACGGAGGCTCTGATTTCATTACCGCAAGAATGTTTATCGAATCGGTGAGAAACGGCACTCAGCCCGAACATCCCTACGACGTCCACTCCGCGGTCACCATGTCATCGGTTGCCATACTGGCTCATAGGGCTGTCCTGGCAGGCGGCGCTGTACTTGATGTTCCCGACTTTCATCTTGAAGAATGCAGAAAGCAGTACGAAAACGACCGCCTTTCGCCCCATTTCGGAGCCGACGGAAGAAAGCCTAATATTCCCTGTTGTACCCATCCGGATTTCAAGCCTACAGACGAGCAGCTCAGACTTTACAACGAACTTTTCACCGAAAAAATGGGCATATAACATTTTCTATACGTATACTTACTTAATTTCAAATTGTATCAAGGCAGAAGGAGACACACTATGGAAAAGATCAGAATAGGCGTTTTTGGCGCAGGACGAGGTGCGGATATCGCAAAGAACTTTATGCTGCAAGCGGGCTGTGAAATAGTCGCTCTTTGCGACTTCCACAAGCACAGACGTGAGCATGGTGCAAAGAAACTTGGCGGAGATATCGCTCTGTACGAGAATTTTGATGAATTTATCGAGCACGGCATGGATGCGGTTATCCTTGGAAACTACTTCCATGAACATGCTCCTTACGCTGTAAAGTGCCTTGAAAGAGGTATACACGTTTACTCCGAATGTCTTAGTAACGGTACTATGGCGGAGGGCGTGGAGCTTATCAGAGCTGCTGAAAAGAGCTCTGCCATCTATATGTTGGCAGAGAATTACCCCCAGATGCTGGTAAACAAGGAGATGCAACGTATCTGTAACGACGGATCTCTTGGCAAAATAATGTTTGCCGAAGGGGAATATAACCATCCTACCGACCCCGACAATCACGGCTTTGCAAAAGCATATAATTATTTCCGCAAGCATTGGCGTAATTACACACCTGCAACGTACTATATCACCCACTCTCTCGGTCCCGTAATGAAGGCCACGGGAGCCACCCC
Organism: Eubacteriales bacterium; assembly: GCA_045542755.1. Taxonomy (GTDB): domain Bacteria; phylum Bacillota; class Clostridia; order Oscillospirales; family UBA644; genus JAZQLP01. Next base: position 1,618 of record JAZQLP010000052.1, on the reverse strand, counting down.
CCGAAAGGTCTCGGCTTACGCTATCTATGCCCCCTTCCAGGGCAACTATCCCTATGCAAATAACTGTGGGGACAGAACGGCCATCATGACCACCGAAAACGACGACGGCTCCGTATTCAGAATTACAGGTTGTGCAAAATTCGGCGCTCACGGCAACGCGTACCGCATCTGCGGTACGGAGGGACAGATAGAGAATCTCCGCGGCATGGGCGATAGGGTAATGCTCAGATATAACAGCTGGTCAAGGCCCGATGACAAGGAGGAATCCCTCTTCTATACCCCCTCATGGAGAGATCATGAAGCAGCCATAATCAAGCGCAGCGGTCACGGCGGCTCTGACTACCTCACCACCCGAATCTTCGTAGAATGCCTTCAGAAGGGTGAACAGCCTCCTCACCCATTTGACGTTCACTCGGCTGTAAACATGTCCTCTGTAGCCATTCTGGCTCACCGAGCCATTCTTGAAGGCGGTGGCTCATACGATATCCCCGACTTCCATAAGGAAGATTGGAGGAAAAAGTATGAAAACGACCGGCTCTCCCCATACTATGGAACTGACGGAAGCGAGCCTACCATTCCCTGCTGCTCTAACCCGGATTACAAGCCTACGGACGAACAGTTGAGGCTGTATGACGAAATGGTCGCGACCTTCTGGCCGAATAATTTATAGTTGAAAGTATACGTTCCCTCTCCAGATGGGTGAGGGAACGTCTTTTTAAATGCGAATACTTTTTTAAACTTGGGGGCAAGGGCTTGATTTTGGCAGAAAATTGCTATATAATAAAAGTAATTTATTAAGATAGAACAGGGAGAAAGGGAACGAATGGGCAATAACAGCAAAAAAGCCTGGCTCTACCTTTTGCCGGCAATTATATTCCTTGGGGTGTTTATGGTATACCCCCTTATAGACGTGTTCATATATTCCTTTGAAGAGGGCTTCAACTCCGCATCTCAGACCTTTTTCGGGGTGGGAACCTATAACTACTCCTATGTTCTCCGCGACCCATATTTTCTCCAGGCGGTAAAGAATACCTTTATTCTGGTAATAATCACAGTTCCCCTCTCCACCGGCATAGCCCTTCTAATCTCCCTTGGGCTTAACGCAATAAAGCCCCTGCGAAATCTTTTCAGAACGGTATATTTCCTGCCCTACGTTACCAATACCCTGGCCGTAGGTCTGGTATTTATGATACTTTTTAAGCAGACCCCTTACAGCGACGGTCTTATAAATCTCCTCATAAACTTCTTCGGCGGCGAATCGGTGGACTTTATCGACGGACCCTATTGGGCAAAGATGTTCGTCCTTTGCTTTTACACCATCTGGGTAGTAATGCCCTTTAAAATACTTATACTTACCGGCTCTTTAGCCTCGGTAAATCAGGACTATTACAACGCGGCAAAGGTGGACGGCACCTCAAGATTCCGCACCTTTACCAAAATAACCCTTCCCATGATATCTCCCATGCTCTTTTATCTGATAATAACGGGATTTATCGGGGCATTTAAGGCTTACAGCGACGCCGTTGCGCTCTTCGGCACCGACCTTAACGCGGCAGAGATGAACACCATCGTGGGCTACGTTTACGATATGCTTTACGGCGATAGCGGCGGATATCCC
>JAZQLP010000051.1:0-3535 GCA_045542755.1 Eubacteriales bacterium | reverse complement strand
CAAGAGACTTCTCGAACTCCTCACCAAGATAACCGAAGGTCGTGGCACCCTCGAAGACATCGACAAGATGGAAGAGCTCTGCTACTACATCAAGGAAAATGCTCTTTGCGGCCTTGGCCAGACTGCTCCCAACCCTGTACTTTCCACCCTCAAGTACTTCAAGGATGAGTACATTGCTCACGTTGTAGACAAGACCTGTCCCGCAGGCGTGTGTAAGAAGCTCGTTAAGTTTGAAATACTTGATACCTGTAAGGGTTGTACCAAGTGTGCAAGAAACTGTCCCGTTAACGCCATCACCGGTAAGGTTAAAGAGGTTCACGTTATTGACCAGACCAAGTGTATTAAGTGCGGCGCCTGCATAGACAACTGTGCGTTCAAGGCTATCGTAAAGAAATAAGGAGGATGAAGTAATGGCTGACGTAACACTTAAAATAAACGGACTTGACGTTACCGTACCTGCAGGTACTACCATTCTCGAAGCCGCAAGATCCGTAGGAATAAAGATTCCCACTCTTTGCTATCTTAAAGATATCAACGCTATCGGTGCTTGCCGTATCTGCGTTGTTGAAGTAAAGGGCGCAAGAAGCCTCGTTGCTTCCTGCGTATATCCCGTAAGCAACGGCATGGAAGTATTCACCAATACTCCCGCCGTAAGAAAATCCAGAAAGACCACCCTCGAGCTTCTTCTTTCCTGCCATGAAAAGAAGTGTCTCTCCTGCGTCCGCAGCCAGAACTGTGAGCTCCAGGCTCTCGCTCTTGAATACGGCATTGAAGACGCCAACGCTTTCGCAGGCGAAACTCCCGTATATCAGAAGGACGTTTCCACCGATTACCTCATTAGAGATAATAACAAATGTATCCTCTGCCGTCGTTGCGTAGCAGTATGTCAGCACAATCAGGGCGCAGGCGTTATCGGCGCTAACGAAAGAGGTATCAAGACCAACATCGGTTGCGCATTCGATATGAACCTCGCTGATGCATCCTGTATCGGTTGTGGCCAGTGTATCGTTGCTTGTCCTGTTGGCGCTCTCACCGAAAAGGACGACACTAAGCTCGTTTGGGAAGCTATTGCAGATCCTTCCAAGCACGTTGTTGTTGCTCCCGCACCTTCCGTAAGAGCTCAGATAGGCGAAGAATTCGGTATGCCCATCGGAACCAACACCGAAGGTAAGCTCGTTACTGCTCTCAGAATGCTCGGTTACGACTGTGTTACCGACGTTGATGTTGCAGCAGACGTGACCATTATGGAAGAAGGCACCGAGTTTATCGACAGACTCCAGAACAACGGTGCTCTTCCCCTTATCACCTCTTGCTCCCCCGGTTGGATCAAGTACTGTGAACACTACTATCCCGAATTTATCCCCAACCTTTCTTCCTGCAAGTCCCCCCAGGGTATGTACGGTGCGCTTGTTAAGTCCTACTACGCAAAGGTTAAGGGTATTGATCCCAAGGATATATTCGTTGTCAGCATAATGCCCTGTACCGCAAAGAAATTTGAGCGTGCAAGAGAAGGCTACATGACCGACGGTCTTTACGACATCGACGCAGCTCTCACCACCAGAGAATGTGCAAGAATGTTCAAGGAAGCAGGTCTTGACTACGCTAACCTTCCCGACAGCAAGTTCGACGATATATTCGGCGAAGCTACCGGTGCTGCTCACATCTTCGGTGCTACCGGCGGTGTTATGGAAGCTGCTCTCAGAACCGTTGTTGAAGTTCTTGAAAACAAGCCTCTTGAAAACATCGACTTCACTGAAGTCAGAGGCTTTGAAGGCATTAAGGAAGCTACCTTCAAGGTTGCAGGCATTGACGTTAAGGTTGCAGTTTGCTCCGGTACCGCAAATGCAGGCAAGCTCCTCGAAAGCATCAAGTCCGGCGAATCCTTCTATCACTTCGTTGAAGTTATGGGTTGTCCCGGCGGTTGCGTAAACGGTGGCGGTCAGCCTATCCACGACGCATACACCAGAGCTACCGTTGACATCGCAGGCCTCAGAGCAAAAGCTCTCTACGATGAAGACGCTGCTTGCGCTATCAGAAAGTCTCATGAGAATCCCATCGTTAAGAAGCTCTACGAAGACTTCCTTGAAAAGCCCGGAAGCCACACCGCACATCATATTCTCCACACTTCCTACGTTGCACGTAAAAAGAACTAAAGATATATGATATAAACAGAAAAGGTTGCCACGTTTGTGGCAACCTTTTCTTTATTTAAAATAAAATATGTATCTGAATTTTAATCAACGTCCAAGGTCTTGCTTCTCTCGTCCACTACCTTTTTAAAGTCGGTAACGCCGTGAACGTATTCCTTGGTCATATATTCCGAAGTTATGAGAAAATCCGCTGTAGCGCGATTATTGGCAATAGGAATATCAAATACCTGCGCTATACGGAGCAAAGCCTTTACGTCGGGGTCGTGAGGCTGAGCGGTAAGAGGGTCGGAAAAGAAGATAACCATATCTATTTTTCCGTCAACTATTCTTGCGCCTATCTGCTGGTCACCGCCCAAAGGACCGCTGTTAAAGCCTTTTACGGGAAGGCCCGTTTTGTCGGATACCATTTTTGCGGTAGTACCCGTACCGCAGAGAAAATGCTTGTTGAGTATCTCAACGTTCTCCTTGCACCAACGGATCATCTCATCCTTCATATTATCGTGAGCAATAAGGGCTATATTTTTAACCCTTCCTATGGTCATAGCTACGTTTTCAATCATATCTTACACTTCCTTGTCTTGTAAATTTCTATATATCTTAAAGGTTTCTTATTATATTACTTACTTTTTCGGCTGAAGACTGGCAAAGGTCGGCGTCACCGCATTCAACCATTACCCTGATTACAGGCTCAGTGCCAGATTCCCTGATAAGGATTCGTCCCGAATCACCTAAGAGAGTCTTAACTTCCTCAACTGCATCAATAACCCTTTGATTGGAAAGAGCCGCCTTCTTATCCGTAACCTTTACGTTTATAAGGCATTGAGGATACAGAACCAATTCGGAAGCAAGCTCATAAAGAGACTTTTTCTTTTCAAGCATTACTTCCATTACTTTAAGGCTGGTAAGAATACCATCGCCCATGGTTGCGTATTTTGAGAATATAATATGGCCTGACTGTTCACCGCCCAAACGGCAGTTGTTTTTCATCATATATTCGTATACATATTTATCACCAACCGAAGTCTGGGTATAGTTTATGCCCATCTCGTCAAAAGCCTTATAAAGGCCAAAATTCGACATCACGGTGGTCACTACGGTGTTATTGTTAAGCAACCCCTTTTCTCTTAAATACTTACCGCATATATAAAGGATATGGTCGCCGTTTACCACGTTGCCTTTATGGTCAACACAGATGCAGCGGTCAGCGTCCCCGTCATAGGCAAAGCCAACATCAAGGCCGTTCTCAACCACGTATTTCTGCAATACCTCAATGTGGGTAGATCCGGCATCGGTGTTAATATTAAGTCCGTTAGGCTCAGCATTTATGACGTGAGTTTTTGCCCCCAAAGCATCAAAAACGGCTTTAGCTATAGTCCAAGAACTAC
>JAZQLP010000050.1:0-7677 GCA_045542755.1 Eubacteriales bacterium | reverse complement strand
CTCTGTGAAGGCAAGGGCGAGAAGCTTTGAGCCGCCGCCGTCAACCGCCATATTGAGCATACTGAATCTCCCTTCCGCCGCCTTTTTGCGGCATAAAGTAAAACGTCTTTTATTAATATTACACCAAAATCAAAAAAAAGTAAAGGGGCAATATGAACAATAATGTGATTTTAGAGGTAATTTTTTTATGGGAAACACTCAAAGACCTATACCTGTAGATCTAAAAAGGGCTTTGTGAACCGAAAATTGGGAAGATTTGTTTAAACATTCGATTTAAAGGTTGCAATTAATGAATATATGTGTTATAATAATATAATTAATGGGGCTTTTGGTCAGCCCTAAACCAACCGAAAGGAAAAGACCGTATGCTTCAGTTAAAATCCCTTGAACTACAAGGCTTTAAGTCTTTCCCCGACAAAACGGTAATCGAGTTTGCCAGCGGTATTACTGCCATAGTAGGACCCAACGGCAGCGGTAAAAGTAATATAGCCGATGCTCTCAGGTGGGTAATGGGCGAAACGTCCTCAAAGACTCTCCGCGGCAACAAGATGGAAGACGTTATCTTCGACGGTACAAAGGCACGTAAGGCTCTTGGCTTTGCCCAGGTAACTATGTGCTTTGATAATAGCGGCCGAGAGCTTGATATAGACTTTTCCGAGGTTTCCATCGCCAGAAGATATTACCGTTCGGGAAACAGCGAATATTATATCAACGGAGCTCAGGTAAGACTGAAGGACATTCAGATTCTTCTCAGGGATACAGGTCTTGGTAAGGACGGCTATTCCATAATCGGTCAGGGCGCCGTTACCGACATAATCAGCGCCAAGAGTAGCGAAAGAAGAAGCGTTTTTGAAGAAGCCGCGGGTATATCCGGCTTTAAGTACAGACGTGACGAGAGCGCGAAAAAGCTCTCTATGACAAACGATAATATTCTCAGACTTAACGATATACTTACCGAAATATCCGCCCGACTTCCCATTCTTGAAAAGCAGTCGGAAAAGGCCCGTAAATATATTGCTTACAGGGAAGAGAAGAAGGTTCTCGATATAGGTATATGGCTTTACGAAGACGTAAGGCTTACGGGAGAAAACGCCCGTCTTGAAGGGGTCATAGACACCCTTAACACCGACCTTTCCGGATGCTCTATGCGTATGGCATATCTTGCCGACGTTACAGAGGCGGCAGAGAGTCGCGTAACAGAGCTCACGGTGGAAATAGAATCTGTCAGAGGGGATATAAAGCGTACCGAGGACAGCGTTCGTGAACATACCGGACGCATAATGGTCCTTGATAACGATATAGCCCACGCAGAGGCTGATATAAAGCGACTTTCGGACGAATCCGACGCCGCTGTTAAATATACCGAAGAGCTTAACGAAAAGAAAAACGGTGTTCTTCTTCAGATATCCGAAAATAACGAAAAGCTTACCGCCCTTGACGGAGACTTGTTCTCCGTTCAGAACGAGCTTGAGGAAAAGAGCTCCGAGGACACCGGCTTCTACAAGAGCATGGCTGATCTTAAAAATCGCATGACTGAAGTGGCCTCCGAAAAGAGCGAGGTTGCCGTAAAGGCCGCCGCTCTGGCACAGAGAAAGGCCGATGCTCAGGACAGACTGATTTCTTTGGCCACTGAGGCAGAGGATGCGGAAGAAAGACTTAATACTCTTGCCGTTGCCCGTAAGGGAATGGAAGAAGAGATGTCCGCCGTTAAGGAAAGAATAGCCGAAAACGGAAATATGGTAAAGGGTCAGAGTCTTAAGTGTGAGCTTCACAAGAATAAGCTTGCAACTCTTACCGAAAATTGCTCAAGTCTGAAGATTGAGCTTGCAAAGGCAGAAAACAGATATGCTATGCTCCGTGATATGGAACAGAACCACGAGGGCTTTACCGGAAGCGTTCATATGGTTATCAAGGAGGCCGCGAGGGGTATCCTCCGCGGTATCGTAGGTACCGTTTCCGAGATACTTACCGTTCCCGCAGAATACGCTACCGCAGTAGAGGTTGCTCTCGGTGCGGCTATTCAGAATATAGTTACTGAAAATGAAGCTGATGCGAAGAACGCCATATTCTTCCTCAAGTCAAGAAACGGCGGCCGCGCAACCTTCCTGCCCCTTACTTCCATAAAGGGACGTAAGCTGGACGTTCGCGGAGTGGATATGGAGCCCGGATATCTGGGTATAGCCTCCGACCTTGTTTCGTTTGACGAAAGATATAGAGATATTGCAGAAAATCTTCTCGGCCGTACCGTTATAGCCGAAACCCTTGACGATGCTTCCGATATAGCCAAGAGATATAAGTTTGCCTTCAGAATAGTAACCAAGGACGGCCAGATAGTTAATGCCGGCGGTTCCATGACGGGTGGTTCTGCGGCAAAGAATGCAGGTGTGTTCAGCAGAAGAAGCGAGCTTGAATCCCTCAAGGAAAAGCTTGGCGAACTCCGCGAAAAGTACGACCTTTGCTCAAAGGAACTTTCCGCTGCGGAAAAGGAGAGCGAAAGACTCAATACTCTTCTTTCGGGACTTCAGAACGAGTCTAACGACCTTGAAAAGCAGCTTATAGAAAAGCAAAGCTCCCTTTCATACAATAGCGAGTATACTGAAAACATAAAACGCCAGATATCCTCAATCAAGGAAGAAACTGCTAAAAACAAGGCGGAACTCCTATCCTTTGATGGGGAAAACGAAAAGTTGGAACTTCTCAATAAGGGTCTTATTGAAAAAGAAAACGGTCTTAACGCCGAGCTTGCCGCCCTTGAAGATGCCCACGCAGGCCTTAAAGCTGAGCGTGACGCATTGGTTACCAGGATAAACGACTTTAAACTCAAGAGGCTGGAGATAACCAACGTTGGCGAGTCGTTGAAAAACGAAACCCTTCGCATAGCTGAAGAAATAGAAAGATACAAGTCCAATTCTCTTAACGCCGCAGAAAGTATAGAGAACCTCAAGGCTTCCATAAAAGGTTGCGAGGATGAGAAGGCAGAACTTGCTCTTGCTCTTGAAAAGGCTTCTACCGCTACGGCGGGCTATGATGCGGATATTACCAAAAAGACGGAGGAAAGACTCCGTCAGGAAAAGAAGATATCCGACTGCAGAGCAGAAGAGAAAGAGATATACGCCCGCAAGGAAGATTTGGTACGTGAGCTTGAAAAGGTTACCGCTGCCAAGAATTCCGCTGCCGACAAGCTTGCTTCTATGCAGGCAAAGCTTTGGGACGAGTACGAGGTTACTCCTACTGAGGCAAGGGACGGATATCAGCCTCCCGAAGATATCAGGGATGCCACCGGCCGTGCCGAAGAGCTTCGCGGAAAGCTCCGTGCTTTGGGTGAGGTAAACGTTTCTGCCATTGAAGAGTACGTGGAAATCAAAGAAAGACACGATACCCTTTCGGGTCAGATTAAGGACCTTGCCGAGGCGAAGGAAAGTCTTGAAAAGCTCATAGCTTCTCTTGAAGAGGATATGAGAAAGATATTCGACGATAAGTTCAAGATAATCAGCGTTGAGTTTGAAAAGGTATTCAAACAGATGTTTAACGGCGGTGAGGCAAAGCTCACCCTGGTTAACGACGATGACGTTCTTGAAAGCGGCATTGAAATATATGTAGCTCCTCCGGGTAAAATAATAAAGAATATGTCCTCTCTTTCAGGCGGTGAGCAGGCTTTGACTGCAATATCTCTTTATTTTGCCCTGATGAAAATAAATCCCTCACCCTTCTGTCTGTTTGACGAAATAGAGTCTGCTCTTGACGACGTTAACGTAGTAAGATTTGCCGAATATTTGTATAATCTTACTCCCGAAACCCAGATAATCGCCATAACTCACCGTAGAGGTACCATGGAGATTGCCGACAGACTTTACGGCGTAACCATGCGTGAGAAGGGTATATCCAAGATTATCACCATAAACGTTAATGAAATAGAAAAGGATATGGCCTGATAATACTATCTTCCCGACGAAAGGTTATTTTAATGGGATTACTTGATAAGATAAAACAGGGTCTTTCAAAGACCAAAAACAATATAAGCGACGGCTTTAACTCCATATTCGCCAATTTCAGAAAGGTTGACGAGGATCTTCTTGACGAGCTTCTTGACCTGCTTTTAGCGGCTGACGTTGGAGTTGAAACCTCCGAAACCGTTATAGATACCCTCCGTAATGCCGCAAAGCTTAAAAAAATAGAGGATGCGGATTCTCTTAAGCAGGAGCTTTGCCTTATACTTACCGAACTTATGGATGGGTATAACACCCTTAACCTTAACTCCAAGCCTTCTATAATCCTTGTGGTTGGCGTTAACGGTGTGGGAAAGACTACTACCATTGGTAAACTTGCCGCCTCTCTTAAGTCTCAGGGAAAAAGCGTTATTATAGGCGCCGCCGATACCTTCAGAGCTGCCGCCATAGAGCAGATAGAGATATGGGCTCAGAGAAGTGATATAGAGATAGTAAAGCATCACGAGGGCTCAGACCCCGCGTCTGTGGTGTTTGATACCATAAAAGCGGCAAAGGCTAGGGGTACTGACGTTATAATCTGCGATACTGCGGGCAGACTTCATAATAAAAAGAACCTTATGGATGAGCTTGCAAAGATATCCCGAATAATCGACAGAGAATTACCAGAAGCCGATAAAGAGGTTTTGTTGGTTCTTGACGCTACTACGGGTCAGAATGCCGTAAATCAGGCAAAGGACTTTAAGGCCGCTACCGGAATAACGGGTGTGGTTCTTACAAAGCTTGACGGTACTGCAAAGGGCGGCGTTACACTTTCGGTCAAAGAGGTTACGGGAGTTCCCGTAAAGCTTATCGGAGTGGGTGAGCAGATGGACGACCTTCAGCCCTTTGAGCCCGAAGTTTTTGCAAAGGAGCTGCTTGACCTGTGAAAGAAAAGTTTTTGTTAGCTTCAAATAATAAGAAAAAGCTTGCCGAGCTTATTGCAATAGCGGGTGAAAAATACGATGTTATTTCCCTTGCTCAGGCGGGTGTTGAGTCCGACCCCGAGGAAAACGGAAAGACATTTGAGGAAAACTCGTATATAAAAGCCTATTCCGCAATGAAAGCCTCCGGAATGCCCGCAATAGCCGACGACAGCGGGCTTCAGGTGTATGCTCTGAACGGAGAGCCTGGGGTATATTCGGCAAGATATGCCGAGATCAACGGCAGATGCGCTGAGAGCAACGATGCTGAAAACAACGCACTCCTTCTTGAAAAAATGAAGGACGTTGAGGACAGAAGATGCGCTTTCGTTTCGTATATTACCCTTATCTATCCTGACGGTAGAAAAATAACTGCCGAGGGCAGATGCGAGGGAGAAATACTTACCGAGCCCAGAGGCACAAACGGCTTTGGATACGACCCATTGTTCTATATTCCAGAGCTTGGTAAGACAACGGCGGAGCTTTCTTCTGAGGAAAAGAACGCCGTAAGCCACCGCGGAAAATCATTGAAAATTCTTTTTGATAAATTAGGAGAAACCGAATAAATGATAACAACCAAACAGAGAGCCTATTTAAGAGGCCTTGCGAATACTGCAGAAACTATTCTTCAGATAGGCAAGAACGGAATTGATGAAAATACTATAAAGCAGGTAAACGATGCCCTTGATGCAAGAGAAATAGTAAAGGGCAGATGCCTTGAAAACTCGGGTATTACTCCCAGAGAGGCAGTGCAGCATCTTGCAGAGGTCTGCAACGCAGAGATAGTTCAGGTTATAGGTTGGAGATTCGTTCTTTACCGTCCTGCAAAGAAGCCCGTTATCGTTCTTCCCAAATAATAAGAGGTCTGTATGAAAATAGGACTTTTCGGGGGAACCTTTAATCCCTTCCATATGGGACACCTTAAAGCCCTCAAGGCTTTTTCCGCATTTCTCGGTGACGGAAAGGTAATAGTGATGCCCACGGGTACTCCTCCCCATAAGAAATTCGAAAGGGAGATAAGTGACGACCTCAGACTTGAAATGGTAAACGTTGCCGTTGGCGGAATGAGAAACGTTTACGTTTCGGATTACGAGATAAAAAACGGAGAGAAAAGCTTTACCGCTGAAACTCTCAAATGGCTCAGAAGCAGCCTTTCACCCGACGCGGAGATATATCTCTATACCGGGTCTGATATGTTTATGACAATTGATAAATGGCGCGACCCCGAAACCATATTTTCAATAGCAAATATAGTTTGTCTTTCAAGAACGGGACATGATAAATATAAACTTCTCGAACAAAAGGACAGGCTTGAAAGAGAGTACGGGGCAAGATGTAGGGTAATACCCTTTGAGCCTATCGCAATATCCTCTTCCGATGTGAGGGAGATGATGAGGGAAAAGGATGAAGACGTAAGACTTTATCTTCCCGAAAGTGTTTACGCATTTTTGACCGAGAATGAGCTTTACTCAAAGCCCCTGCCTCAATCTGAAAGGCCCTCTTCCGATTACGGAGAATATATGCAGCTTCTTTCCGGAAGACTCAACCCTCACCGCTACCAACATAGCCTTGGGGTTATGGAAACTATGGAAAAGCTTGCCTTGAAATACGGCGCAGATGTTGAAAAAGCAAAGCTTGCAGGCCTTTTACACGATATTACCAAAAACGATTCTCCCGAAGAGCAGAAGGCTCTTATAAATAAATATAAGATTCCCGCTGACGAGGCTCAGCTCCGATACGGAAAGTTGCATCATTCATTGACTGCTCCTTACGTTTTGAAGTATGAGTTGGGAATCGAAGATGAGGAGATTTTGTCTGCAGTAAGGTATCACACCACGGGTAGAGCCAATATGACTCTCCTTGAAAAACTCCTTTACGTTGCGGATTACGTTGACCCCACGCGAGATTACGAGGACGTTGAGTTTTACAGAAAATTGGCGTTTTCGGATATAGATAGAGCGGCATTCCTCTGTTTGGTTTATACAATGGAGGATTTGTCAAGTCAAAAAAGCTTTATCCACAAGGATACTTACGACGCCTATCAGTACTACGTCAGATATTATGAAGACAATCCCGATAAAGTGTTTGATGAAAACAGTATTCGGATATAGAAAGGAAAAGCAATATGGATAGCTACGAAATGATGAAAACAGCAGTCAAAGCTCTTGACAGCAAAAAGGGTATTGATATCAAGGTTCTCGATATCGGTAACGTTTCATCTCTTGCCGACTATTTGGTTATCTGCAACGGTACCTCTACCTCACAGATCAAGGCTCTTGCCGACGAATGTGAGTATCAGCTTGAACAGAAGGGCTTTACCGTTGACCACAGAGAAGGCCTGAATAACGGCGGTTGGGTGCTTTTGGACTATATAGACATTATAGTTCACGTTTACAACAACGAATCAAGAAAATTTTACGATCTCGAAAGATTCTGGAAGGACGGAGTAGAGATTGATATAAACCAGATTTTGGAAGGTGAAGAAAAATGAACCATGATTTCAAAGTCATAGAACAGAAATGGCAGAAAAAATGGGAAGAAGCAGGGGTGTTCAACGCATCCGATAAGGACCGTTCAAAGCCCAAGTTTTACGCTCTCGTTGAATTCCCTTATCCCAGCGGTGCCGGTATGCACGTTGGCCATATAAAGGCTTATTCCGGCCTTGAGGTGGTTTCCAGAAAGAGAAGAATGGAAGGCTACAACGTACTCTTCCCCATAGGCTTCGACGCTTTCGGTCTTCCCACCGAAAACTATGCAGTTAAGACCAATAC
>JAZQLP010000049.1:0-15678 GCA_045542755.1 Eubacteriales bacterium | reverse complement strand
AGAGCTACGGTATTGTTCATAACAGAGGGATCTCCTGCGTGAAATCCGCAGGCTACGTTTGCCGAAGAGATAAGGGGAATTATATCCTTGTCCTTTCCGATTTCATAAGCGCCGAAGCTTTCGCCAAGGTCACAGTTAAGGTCAACAGTATACATAATACAACATCGTCCTTTAGTTATTTAGTCTTTAAGCTTTGAGTTTTTCACGTCGGTAATAAACATATGTCCGGGAGCGTGGGATATGGCAATGGCAGGTTTTGTACTCATTACCGCCGACTGAGGCGTTACGCCACAACACCAGAAAACGGGAATCTCACCCTCTTTTACGGTAACACTGTCACCAAAATCGGGAGTATTAATATCTTTTATGCCTATGGCTTCGGGATCACCGATATGAATGGGAGCGCCGTGAACACGGGGCATAGAAGAGGTGATGCTTACAGCCTTTATCACCTGATCGGCAGGCATGGGACGCATACTTACAACAACCTTGCCGTGGAATATTCCTGCGGGTTCGCAGTCAATGTTTGTAAGATACATGGGAACGTTTCTTCCCTCTTCAATATGTCTTACGGGCACGTCGGCAGCAAGAAGCTCGCTTTCAAAGGAGAAGGAGCATCCGATAAGGAAGTATACGAAATCATCTCTCCAGAGTCCGGAAATATCGGTGTATTCGCCCTTTAATTCGCCGTTTTCCCACAAACGGTACTTGGGTATATCAGTGGCTATATCCGCATTATCGGCCATGATCCTAACCTTGCGGGAGCCAACGTCACCTACCTCAAGCAGAGGGCAGGCCTTGGGATTACGCTGACAAAAAAGAAGAAAGTCGTACGCCTGTTCCTTAGGCAGAACCAGAAGGTTACCCTGGGCGTATCCGTCACACATTCCGCTTGTCTGATGGGTTATCTTACCCTCTTTTATGAGCGCTCTGATCTCCTTAGGAGAAGCTTTTGAGTAGTCCATTTATTTCACCTTGATTATATCGTAATAGTCTTCTTTAAACTTAAAGCCCAGCAGAAAATACCTTTCCATACGGTCAAAATACCTTTGAGCGCGAAGCTGTATTTTCCGTGCTTCTTTAAAGGTAATGGCAGTAAATCTGACCGTTGTTCCCTCCTTTGCCTGAGCAAGAAGAGAAAGATCGGAAGAAATAACGGTGGCTATTTTTGCATAACCGCCGGTAGTCTGTCTGTCAGCCATAAGAATTATAGGAGTACCCGATGCAGGTATCTGTACCGATCCGGTAGCAATACCGTCGGAAATAATATCAACGCCGTCGGAGCTTTCAACACTTTCACCGTCAAGTCTTATACCCATACGGTCAGATTGGGCGGTAACGCGGTAGAAACAGGACAGGAAGGTGTCTATTCCCTTTTGAGTAAACATACTGTCCTGAGGACCGAGAACCACACGAAGATTAATCTCATCTCCACCTACGGAAGGAACGGGCAAAACTCTTTGACCGTAAAGGTCAAGACCATAGCTTTGGCGTAATGGAATCACGTCACCGGGCTCAAGCTTGCGCCCCTTAAATCCGCCTATTTTACACTTTAGATTAGTGGAAAGGCTGTTCATTACCCTGGGAAGGTCAAATCCGCCGCCCACGGCAAGGTATGTTCTCAATCCGCTTCTTGCAACGCCAAGACTCAAAACGTCACCCTCGCCAACTTCTACCGAACGGTACATGGGGCAGGGCTCTCCGTTGAGAAGAGGACTCATATCCCCTCCGGTAATAGCAATAACACAACGGCAGTCAAATCTAGCTTCCATACCCATAAGGGTCATTTCTATAACACCGTCATCGGGGGTATTACCCACAAGAATATTTGCCATTCTCATAGCGGGCAGGTCCATAGCACCAGAAGGGGAAAATCCGTACTGAAGGTATCCGAATCTACCCTTATCCTGAACAGTGGACAGAGGTCCTGCTGATATAACAGTCATACTCATGCCTCCACCTCCCTTATTTCGGGAAGCCAGCGACCGCTCTCCACGTCTGTTTCTATTCTTTTATATTCTTCCATAGTTATGGAAACGAATCTTATATAATCGCCTGCCTTATAGAGAATAGGATCTTCTCTTTCGGGGTCGTAGGGACGGATGGGAGTCTGGCCAATAAGTCGCCACCCGCCGGGAGAGGCTATAGGATATATGCCCGTCTGCTCTCCGCCTATACCAACTGCCCCTGCAGGGATACGGGTTCGGGGAGATTTGAGTCGGGGCATTGAAATTCTTTCGTCCATACCTCCCAAATAGGGAAATCCGGGCAAAAAGCCCAACATATATATGAGATAATCTCTTCCCGTATGTATAGCTATTATTTCTTCCTCTGTAAGACCCGAATGTTTGCAAAGGTCTGACATATCGGGAGCAAACTCACCTTCGTAGCAAACGGGGATGAGGAATACTCTCCCCTTCTTTTCTCCATCAGCCTTATATGAGGAATTTATTCTTTTAACTGCCTTTTCAATCCTTCGGTAATCGGTCACGGAAGGGTCAAAATATACCGTAGCAGAGCAAAAGGTGGGAACACACTCAGTCACACCTCTTACTCTTCCCTTTTCTACTTCCAAAGAAAAATGACGGATACGGGCGTTGACCTCAGGGCTCATGCAGTCCGAAAACTGAACCGTAAGAGCAGAGTCTCCGCAAGGCAAAAATTGAAGTTCATTTGTTTTCATTTTCAAAGAATCCCAGCTCATTTACCTTTTCAAACCACGTGCAACAGGTGGTTGTAAGAGAAAGGGTGCTCTTTACCATTTCTCTCATAAGAGAAACTATGTTTTTATTCATCTCAAGTCCGAAGCCGTCTATTGCGGGAATCATATCTCCCATCATATCTATCATACCGTTTTTACAAGCGACACGAAGAGTAGCCTCTTCAAGCTCCGGAGTATGCATAACGTCTATATTCTGAGTCAGGAATGCTATAGCTGCTATCATAGCATAACAGCCCCAGTCTGAAACTGTCGCGGTTATGATGTTATTCGTTGCAGTTTTTACAGCCAATCCGCCTTCACAGCCACAACGGCATCTGCCTTCTGCGGCATAAGGGACATATTGATAAAGGTGAGAAGCTATGGTACCCATACCCATCTCATTACCAAGGTCGCCTATGGCAATATTGAGGACGCCAAGAGCCTTAAGCTTGTCAAAAAGAACGTCCTGCTTCGCCTGAAGTTCTGTAACGTCAAGGCCAACGGAGTTGTGGTAAACCCCTTTTTTGTTTGCTCCGGGACACTCTATACTTATCAAAGCCTCAGGTACGGCTGCTTTAATTATCTCGTCGGCCTGCTTTTCAGCCATAGCCGCATCCTTTGTAAAGACGATGACACCCATAGAATCGGTGTTAGCTTTTAAAGCTTCTATATCGTCGTAAAGATGAAGTCCTACACACTCTGCCATCTCTGCAACGGCCAAGAGGTTGTCCTCAGGGCATATTACTACGGGCTTGACACCAAAAGCTTTTACAAGAGCTCGGCAGAGTAATATGGTACTGACTATACCGTCAGTTTCCGCTCTTTTGTAAGGACGGAGTACGAATCCCGTCATTATGTATACGAGATCGCCTTTTTTAAGAGTATTATAAAGTTTTTTTGCAGCATTCATACAAAGGGGTTCGCCCGTATATGCTCTGGCTGCAGGATAGAGTATTTTACATACTCCGTATCCTCTGGGATCGATATTGGCAATATCGTCAAGGCTTTGTCCGAGATTAAGCTGTGTAAGCTGGTACTGTGTCAACAAAAAACACCTTCCGCAAATGTAATAATATGTAACGTAATATAAGGGCAAAGAGCTGTTGTAACAGGAATACAACAGCTCCTAACTATACGGTTTTAGATATCGTTCAGACGGAACTTTTTCTTGGGTGAATTCACTTTCATTCCGGAAATACCGTCTATATAATCGAGGGCTCCGCCCGTACCTTTTGCAACGCAGGATACGGCGTCCTCAGCTACGTATACGGGGATTCCCATTCTGGAAGCTATAAGCTTATTGAATCCGTAGATAAGTCCTCCACCGCCCGTCATTATAATACCGTCGTTAGAGATATCGGATATAAGCTCAGGAGGGGTACGGCTCAAAACGTCGTGGACAGCCTCAATTATCTGATTAGCGCAATCCATCATAGCATCCATGGTATCCTCGGAGGTTATAGTAAACTCCTTGGGGAGGCCCGAGGTTATACATCTGCCCTTCACCGTCATGGAAAGCTTTTCGGGTCTGGGAGAAAGGCAGCCTATTTTAATCTTTATATCCTCGGCCGTTCTTTCACCGATGAGAATATTGAAGCGCTTTCTTACGTATCTGACAATAGACTCGTCAAACTTATCGCCCGCAGACTTTACAGACTCGGAAGTAACTACGTCACCGAGGGATATTACAGCCACGTCGGCAGTACCGCCGCCGATATCTATTATCATAACACCCTTGGGACGCATAATATCCACGCCTGCACCTATTGCAGCTGCCATAGGCTCCTCAATAAGCTCGACAGAACGTGCGCCCGCATTTATTGCGGCATCTCGTACAGCACGCTCTTCAACCTCATTTATTCCGGAAGGAACGCAAACGATAACGTGGGGACGGAAGATAGAACGTCCGTTTACCTTGCGGATAAAATATTTAAGCATACGCTCGGTGGTTTCGTAATCCGAAATAACGCCGTCGCGAAGAGGTCTTATAGCTATGATATTTTCGGGAGTACGGCCCAGCATTTCCTGGGCTTCCATACCTACTCTCAATATTTTGCCAGTCTGTCTGTCAATGGACACGACGGATGGTTCTCTTAAAACAATACCTTTGCCTCTTACATAAATAATAACAGAGGCTGTTCCCAGGTCTATTCCTATATCTTTTCCAAACATCGGGTAATTTGCCTTTCAATAATACTGCTGTGTGTCAGCCCTCGTTTTTTTCTTCCTCGGGCTTGGGGTTAGGGTGTTCTGTGTGTTTAAATATATTTTTAATGCCTCTATATACGGAGTAAACTCCTATTGCGGCCGCAACCGCAGGCTCAAAATAATGTCCCTCAAGGAATGTAGCAACGGTTCCTGCAATCACCAACAGCGTTACGATAAGTCCGAACACTGCGTCGGCACGGTCATGGCTTCCGGCCTCCGAAAAGGCAACTATAGCAACCTTTGCCAAAACGATGAGCGCAAAAAGAGGGAACACGTATATGCTTGCCGCGTTATCAGCATAGCCTATGGTAGCAGACAGATTAAAGAATCCTATAACTGCCGCATATAATCCCAAAGCCACGCCTACGACGGAGATTATAGTGGAGGGAGTAAACCTTTCTCTTTCTCCTTTAAGCAGGTCAGAAAGAAAAAGCAACATAAGAACTCCGTCAGCAAAAAGCCCGAAGGAATGTAAAGCAAGGCCTGCCAGACAGCAAACAGCCACAAGTATTACGTAAACTACCGTAAGGGTCTTTTTATTGATACCTGTAAAATTGGTGTTATCTTCCATAGTCTTCCCTCCCGAAATATTATAATATGTTTCTTACACTATATAATAACATACCCTCGAAAGGATGTCAACATCTAACGAAGAAAATCAGAAAATTTCACATTTTAACTTTATAAAGCGATAACTCCTTTGCATCCGTCCTCATTACAGGAAATAACGGATACGTCTATCATATCCGACGGAGATACGGGCAAGGATGATTCCACCTCGACGGGAACGAATGAACGGGTATGTCCTGTTACAACATATCCGTCCCCCGCGGAAGTGCAGGTTTCTGCAAGAACTGTTTGTTTGGTACCCATCAGGGTGGAGTGATATGCTTCTTTTGAAACTCTTTTTATGCCGTCCATAATTCCCGCGCGGCGACTCTTTTCAGCATTGGGAATCTGATTTGGCATGGTGTACGCCCTTGTCCCCTCTCTGGGAGAAAAGGGAAAAACGTGTATATTAGCAAAGCCGATGCTTTTTACAAATTCGCAGGATTGAATAAACTCATCCTCGGTCTCTCCGCAAAAGCCAACTATAACGTCGGTGGTTATGGCAGTTTCGGAGCCGAAAGCGGCTTTAAGCCTTTTGGCTGCGGCCATAAATTCGGCGGAAGTATAATGCCTGTTCATTCTCTTTAGAGTAGCATCGCATCCACTCTGCAGAGAGAGGTGAAACTGCGGACAAAGATGCTTGCACTTAGCAAGTCTTTCAACGTTTTTCTCACTCATAAACATAGGTTCGAGAGAACCAAGACGAAGTCTTTCAATACCGGGAATAGCATCAACGGCCTCTATAAGGTCACAAAGGTCTGTATCTTCGAGGTCTTTACCGTAGCTGTCAAGATGTATACCCGTAAGAACCACCTCTCTGTATCCCGAGGAGATCAAGGCAGAAATCTCCTCAACGGCCTGAGAAAGAGGCTTTGAACAAACGCGGCCTCTTGCATAGGGAATGATACAGTAAGAACAAAAGTTATCGCAACCGTCCTCTACCTTAACAAAGGCTCTGGTATGCTCGTTTTTAAGGGCACACATCTCCTCAAAGGGAAGCTTTTCTTTTACGCTTCTTACTCTGTTTATTCGGTTGCCGGTGGCCATATATTCCTTTATAAATTCGACAACTCTTCCCTTTTCACGGTTACCTAAAAGTATCTGAACGTCCTGAAAATTCTTATCGTCGCTTATCTGGGTAAAGCATCCCGCCGCAACTATTATACAGTCGGGATTTTCTTTTCTTGCCCTGCGGATAAACTGCATACTTTTTCGACCGCTCTCTGCAGTTACGGCGCAGGTGTTTATTATACAGATATCCGCTTTTTCACCGAAAGGAACGCGAACAAAGCCCTGTTTTTCACAGCACTCGCTCATAACGCCCGATTCGTACGAATTCACCTTACAACCCAAGGTATGTATGGAAAAGGTAATAGACACGTCAATTCTCCGTTTCTGCAGAATTTATTCTCCTAAAAGAAAATCACTTAATTGATCAACGGTTTCAAAAAGTATATCGGGGGAAGCCTTGGATGATATCTCATCAATGTTCTGATATCCCCACAAAACAGAGCAGGCTACCATACCCGCATTGTTTGCAGTCAAAGCATCCTGGAAAGAATCCCCAACGAAGGCAACCTCTTCGGGCTTTAGCCCCATAATAGAGGCAACGTGAAGAGCCGACGTAGGATCGGGTTTAAGAGGGAATTCCGCTCTCTGTCCCATAACAAACGTAAAAGGTATATCGCCAAAGAAATGTTCCACTATGGGACGGGTAAGTTCATCTCTTTTATTTGAGATCACAGCAACCTTCTTACCTGCGGAAACAAGATTGGACAGAAGAGTAACTACCCCATCATAGGGTCTGCTCAATCTAACAGGATCCCCGGAATAAGCAGCAAGAAAACTGGGGCCAATATGTTGGTATTCTTCGTCTGTAAGCACATGACCGAAGGCTTTATCAAGCAAAGTTCTGTTACCGTGCCCCAGAAAAGATGCGAAACGGGCGCCGCCTTCCAGAAGAGGGAGATCATTCTCTGCCATTACGTGATTTACGGCTGCACGAATATCTTCAAGTGTATCAAGAAGAGTTCCGTCCAAATCAAATATACAGCCTTTTATGTTTTTCGTATCCATAAGCAAGTCCTTTTTGTATGATATATTATATGATAGCATATTTTTTCAACGAATTTATGATAAAACAAGTAAAACACTTGAAAGAAGCGGGTAAATATGCTAAAGTAATAATGGTATGGTATGCTGTAAGACCAATTCCCCGCAAATACAAAGGAGACACGCACATGACTTTTTCGGCTCAAAGCCCCTGCAAAACCGAATACTCCTCCGACTTCGCTACGGTCGATCTGCACTCAAGAAATATCCGTAAGGAAATTGAGGAAAACTCCCAGAAAGGTTACGGCATTTTTCTTTCCGTAAGCCTTTCAAGATGCGTATTTCCCGAATATCTTGACGGCAGATACGACGATATTTCTCATACGGATGAA
Organism: Eubacteriales bacterium; assembly: GCA_045542755.1. GTDB lineage: Bacteria > Bacillota > Clostridia > Oscillospirales > UBA644 > JAZQLP01. Next base: position 7,716 of record JAZQLP010000049.1, on the reverse strand, counting down.
ATACAGACCGACGAAAATGGCAATCCCATACTCTACGGCCCCAATACGCCTTACATAATCCCTACGATAAGCTATGTACAGTTCCTTTTCAGAAAGATTGAAACCCTTTTGTCAAAGATCGATGCCGTAGTAATTACAGAACCCAACTTTTCGGCAGATGCTGGATACTCTGAAGCCTTTAAAAGAGAATGGGAGATCTATTATAAATACCCATGGGAATCCTTGAGCAAAAACGTTGACACACGTTACAGAGCCGCAAAACTCAAACAGGAAATAATAAAACGCTCAATACTCATACTCTCCACCCTTATAAAAAATCACCCAAAAGCAACGAAAAAGGGAAAGGCTGTATCTATATACGTTGAACTTGGTGGGCTGATAAGCAACTACAGAGCATCGCTTATCTCCCCTGCCGCTACCGCATCTTCTGCTCCTTTCATAGACGGATTTATAATCGACCCAGCCACCTCTCTGTCACACAAAAGGGTTATAGTAGACGGTGTAAAAGAGCACAGAGATTTCGAAACGGCTCTTCTTGAATACGGATATATGGGAGAGCTTACCGCCAATACAGATAAGACTATTTGGCTTCCTCACGCTGTTTCTTCGGACAATTTACCCATACTTGGAGAAGAAAGCACCGAAAGCTTCCGTAACAATCTTGTAGCGGCAATGATGACTCCCAAGATTGACAGACACGCGGCGATGATTTCCCCCGAGGAATTTTTTGGCAAACTGCCCTACAGAAGCGCTTCTCCCTTAACCTCGGTATACGAGGTTTGCTCTGAAGCCTTCACTCACATAAAAAAAGATGTTTTCAGATGGGAAGGCTCCGACGATAACGCCATAGGCATTATAACCGGAGACACCTACCTCTTCCATAAAAAATTCCCCCAAAACGACAGCTACGCCACAGCTTACGGAGAAGATATAGAATACGCATCATCATTTTTCGGTCTTGCGATCCCCTTCTTGGATATGGGAATAAACGTAAAGCCCATTCCCGCCGAAAACATATGCAGAACCTACGATTATCTTAACGACTACAACGTACTTATACTAAGCTACGACTATTTTAAACCCTCAAACCACGAGCTTCATTACGCTCTTAATGCTTGGATACGTTCCGGCGGCGTTCTGGTATACGTGGGTGATGAAAGCGACACCTTTGACAACGCTTCCGAATGGTGGAATACAGGAAGAACGATCCACCCCTCTCCCCTTAATCATTTACTTGAAACGGTGGGAATACATAGGACAAAGCAGCGTACCCCCGTCCGTAGAAAGAACGTTACGGGAGAGAATCTTACACAGCGCTCCGTAACAGAACTGATGCATGAGATAGGCGAAGGGATTTTCGTTTATATACCTGCAAATTCCATACTTACGGCAAGAGAGCCCGACTACAGAAAGTTGGTAACAAAAGCATTACTTATAGCTGCGGAAAAGCGTGGTATAACCTTCAATAAAAAAGACTACTTCTCAATTATCAGAGGAGCATACAGAGCAGTAAAAGTCAAAAACGACGGTGCACCTTTAGCCGTGAAAGGCACCCTTGTAGATCTTTTAAGCCAAAATCTTACAGTAGAAACCCAAAAAGTACTCCACGCAGGAGAATGCGGATTCTTCTATGATATAGAGGAAAAGAAGGACGACGACCTTGCCGTAATAGCGGTGGGAGCAAAGGTAAGCGACCTTGCAGTACACTCCAGAGGCCTGTCCTTTAAAGCCTGCTCAATCAAGGGTTCCCTTTGCCCATGCAGACTCTATTTCCCACATTCCTGCGAAGTACAGATAAACGGATCTCCCGTAAAAACCACCAGAGACGAAACAAAGAAAACGGTATTCTTCACCTTCGAAGGCGATCCTGAAGGTGTAGAAGTCATCGCAACGAGAATAAAATAAGAGGAGAATTCAAAGTGAAGGATTTTCTTGACAACAACGGTATAAAAGCTGTTCTTTTCGACATGGACGGACTGATGTTCGATACCGAGCGTCTGTATATGGAAACTTGGTACCCCAGCGCAAAAAAGTTTGGTTATGAGGTGCATGAGCCTCTGCTCATATCTCTTTTGGGAAAAACTGCCGAGCTTGGAAAACAGATATGCGAAGAGCATTTCGGTATAGGTTTCCCATTCTATGAAATACGCAAAGAAAGACTTGCTCTTTCAAATGCAATCATTAAGGAAAACGGTATAAAATTAAAACCCGGACTTATTGAATTACTTGATTATCTTGACAGCAAGGGCATAAAAAAGGCAGTAGCCACCTCTTCCGAAAAATTCACAGCGGATTTTTATTTGGAAGTGTCGGGGCTTACCGACAGATTCGATGCCGTAATATCGGGTGACAACGTAACAAAGAGCAAGCCAGACCCAGAAATATTCCTGATTGCTGCACAAAAGGTTGGAGTTGCACCCAAGGATTGTATGGTTCTTGAGGATAGCTTCAGCGGTATAGAAGCGGCGTATAAGGGCGGTATGCACCCCGTAATGGTGCCCGATATTCTTCGTCCCGCCCCCCACATAGAAGATATGTGTGAGGCAATATTCCCCACTCTTTGGCCAAAGAAAAGCAGTAACGCAAGTTCCGTAGATACAATAACCCTTAACCCCACCTTTGACAGACATTTGTATATGGATACCTTTCTTCCCGAGGAGCAAAACAGAGCCCTTAAGGAAGTAGTATGTGCAGGTGGCAAGGGCATAAACGTGTCCAGGGTACTGGGAGTTCTCGGCACAGTAAACACCGCTGTTGCGGCCGTGGGCGAATACGGAATCGACGAATATCTTAAGCTTGTGGGCAAGGATGAAATCAACCTTCTCCCCTTCTACGTAAGAGACCAAAGAGTAAGATCAAACGTGGTAATTCATGCAAAAAACGCTCCTGAAACAGGTATAAGCACAGACACATTCTCTCTCACCCCCTTTGACCTTGAAAGAATCTATACCCTCGTTGTAGACGAATGGGCAGCATATACGGTATTCTCAGGAAGAATCCCTCAGGGACTGACATCAGAAACTGTAATAGACTTTTTAAAGAAGATAAAAGATACAAACACAAAGCTTGCTGTTGACTCAAGCTCCCTCTCTATTACAGATCTCATAGAAATAAAGCCATGGCTTATCAAACCCAACAGAAGCGAAGTCAGAGCCTTGGGATTTGATGTAACAGATTGGACAAGCGCAAAGAAGGCCGCAGAAGAACTGTGTGCAAAAGGCATCAGCAACGTCATTGTAAGCCTTGACGGCGAAGGCGGCGTTTACGTGGGTGAAAAAGGTGCGTATAAAATTGAAGTACCCACCATTACAAACCCCATATCCACCGTTGGCGCGGGAGATAGTACTGTAGCCGGATTTATTACCGCAATAGGTAACGATGAATCCATAGAAAACGCCCTCCGCCTTGCATTTGCTTGCGGCACGGCGGCTTGTATGACAGAGGCCACCCTCCCCCCAAGAAAAGACCATATAGATGCCATAGCAAAAGAAATAATAATTACAGCAATATAAATACAGAGAAGTCCGGGCTTAGCTCGGACTTCTCTGTATTTAATCTACCTATTTGCAAATTGAAATGGGTTCTTTACGGCATTTACACCAAACGCTTTTATCGCCATTCGATACATAGCCCTTGCGTGAATACGGTCATGCCAAATAAAACGGCGGAGAACCTTCCTTACAGACCAAAGCTCACCGTAACTTCCCTCGATAACAGGATTTTCAAGAAAACCCGACCTTGCCTCAAGGGCTTCAAATCCCCTCTTACGGCAATCATAAATATTACCGCTATTATTTGCATCAACGTTTATCTCCGCAAAGTAATACTCATTTACGTTCTTGGTATGCTCATACATCTCATCAGCAGAGCGAGGAACTTGACCGTAAAAGGTTTTGCGAGAGGGTGAGGCTTTTGCGCTTTTATCGGGAATGGACTCATATAATGACAAAAAGTCACTTGCTGATTTTAATGCAAGAGCTTTTAATTTGTTATATTCCTCCGCCGTCAAAGATGCTTTTTCGCTTTCAAAAAGCACGTCAGAATCCGCATCTTTAATACAGAGGTCAGAATCCTTTTCCTCTATAATTACTATCTCTAGACTATCAGCAACACCTTCGCCTTGCCACCTAAGATAAGATTCTATCTCTTTAGGCATTTTTGCTATGGCAATATCAAGACTTTCGCCGCGGGTATATGCGCCGATATAATCCACAGCATAAAGCAACGTATCGTTGCCGTTATGTTCCCATACACAATTTACGATCATAACGTCCTCTCAAAAAATCAATACTTATCAATACTGCAGATTCCGCTTTTCATTATCAGCCTTCTTGTGAATGAAGTAAAAAGAATACGCATTTTGAAAATCTTAAAAAACAGCTTTAAGCGAAGTTTTCTCGTTTTATTTCTATATATCCGAAGTATTTTGTCAGTTTCACCACTTTGGGCAAAAGCATCTGCCAGATATTTTCCGCTGAGAAAAGCACTGCTGATACCCTCAAAAGAACTTGAGCTGACAAATCCTGCGGCTTCCCCAATGAGAAAAACCCCATTATCGCCCAAAACAAAATCCCCGAAATCCCGAGGGCTCGTCAACAGACAGGCTTCAAACTTAACGGCTTTGCCAAGAGAATGACCAAGGAGTTTTTCAAACCGCTCCTTCTGTTTTTCGTATGCGACTCTGCAGCCTTTTCTATCAAAGGCGCCGCCGAAAATAATATATCCGTTCTTTCGGATAGTCCAAGAACAGGATTCGGAAGTCACGGGGTCAAAGATGCAGGAATAATTTGCTATATCCGCGCCCGTATCCTCAAAATGCTCCTGAATTGCCACATACTGCTTTTTAGGGGCTCTGAAAAACCTCCTTCTGACTATGGAAGAGGCTCCGTCAGCACCTACAATATATTTGGCAAATATTTCTTCTTTTTCGCCATTTTTGTTTATAGTGACCTGAAAACCTTCACCTTCACAAACAACAATCTCCACGCATCTTCCCGCAATAATATCTACGCTATTGGGTATCAGAGAAAGAAGCCAATCATCGAAGGCGCCTCTGTCCATATTGAGATAATGACGCTGATAATTTTTAGCTATTTCTGAGGAAAGATCCAGAGTCTTTACGTCAAATATCTGAGGATCGGCAAGAACGTCTTTGGGAAGAGAAAGGTCGAACCGTGCCAAAACCTTTTGGGCATCGGGAGCAAGCAAGCCGCCACAAACCTTTTCGCCCGTCTTAGGCTTTGCATCAACCAGAGCTATGTTTCTGTCGGGATATCTCCGCGCAAGTTCTCGTGCAAAAGTAGAGCCCGCAGGGCCTCCGCCTATTATAACGATATCATACAGCTTCATTATTCGTATCTTCCCTATCTTCGTCGACATTTTTCTTATTATACAACATATTTCGAGGATTGTCAACAAATATAGACAGAGACACACCACGCAGTTACTATATCAGTAGAAAAAAATAGCAGACCGCGAATGCGATCTGCCTTTTAAGTTTACACTGCTATTTTGAATTCTTTAATAAAGTATTATTATTTAATATCGAAAGATTTATCCTACATTAAGACATCTATTCACCCGAACTTAACAAAATATACGTGGGAACAAAGCAAAGTATACACATGAAAAAAGGAGCAAGAAGTGTCCACACAAGCCATATAACACCGCCAGTCTCCCCCAATCTTTTTCTTGGCATAGCAAAAATATTAAGGATAAGTCCAATCAGTAAAAGAGCCCCTAACGTCATTACAGCTATATACCACAAATCAAGTATAAAATGCCCGTCCACATAATTAGATAGCGGCGTTGCGAAGACAATAAGGAGAGTAAAACAAATAATAGCATACGTTCCATGTAACGATAATGAGATGATTCTCAAACATTTTCTTATCATCATATTCCACCGCCTCTCTTTAATTCATTATAATATAAAAATCCTAATATGTCAATCGGTTCTGCAGATATTTTCACAAGAAAAAAACAGAAAACTTCCCCGTCGCTGACGGTTTTCTCAATAACTCCAGTCAAGAAAAAAACAAAAAGCAGACCGCGAATGCGATCTGCCTTTTTGTTGAGTTTACCCAACAATTTTGAACCTTTGCGCCAGTTCCAATGAGACACCTTGAAGTTGTCAAATCAACCTCCAAAGATGAGCTTACAGAACAAAATTAAAACTATGTATTTTAAAGTTCTATATCAATATACGCAGGGGAATGATCTGAAATAGGGTAATAATACTCCGGTGAATACCGTTCAAACCGTTTTACAGCGCCCTCATTTTCTCCAATTACGTAAATATGATCAATGGCGGTTTCAAAAGGCCTGTCATAATACTTAGTCTCATATCCGTCAGGAAAGCAGTAGTGATAGCCAACCGCTTCCTCGGCATATTCGGTCGCGATGTCATGCGCATGGCGAAATCCTTGCAAGCGAACATACCGCATAGCCTTCGAATTATAATCCGAATTCATATCGCCCACCAAAACAACAGGACAACGATGCTTGTCGCTGTAATTTGCGATTTTTTCCAAAGCCAAAGCAATCTGTTGCTCTCTTGCCTCGTCTGATCCAACCTGATACCCTCGCTTGCCAATACAACTCTCATCGGTCGGATTAGCCATCCACCAAAGATGAGTCGTTACGAAAATGAACTTTTTCCCGGTTGACTTTACACGAAAAACTCCAAGATTCCACGATTTTGATTTTGCGTCATTAAAAGAACCCTCAAAGCCTTGAATGCTCTCCGGATACGTACCAAATTCAGCATCGATCAACTCAAGCTTATCGGCACGATACAGTATAGGAGTATACCGTCCCCAAATAAGCGTGTATTTTACCTGTTCTTTTTGAAAGCCTTCCTTTAAGAGGTCTGCCATCAAAGCCGATACCTCCTGCCCACCAATGACGTCAGGGAGGGTTTCACGGTATACACGAAGAAGTCCTCCGACTCGCATTTGAGCGGAACAGTCCTCTTCTTTTTCTTCCCACGATGGAGAGTTTGTATCGCGATTCCAAACGTTATGAGTCATCAATCGTATCAATTCGCCATCTCCCCTCTATGTTGTTTTTCTTATTATATCACAAATTTTCTGTTTTTTCAAGACGTTTTGGCAAAGTAACAGGTTCAAGACCATAAGGTCGGGGAAAAGGTGCAATGGTGAAGAAATGGCATTTTTACCCCTAAAAACACGAAAAGCCCTTGACAATCAAGGACTTTTGTGTTAGGGTGCAAAATTGTTGCACTAATATGGCTCCCCAACTGGACTCGAACCATGTGACATACAAAGAGCTGTTTACAGCTCTTTGTAGCAAATTTTGCTTCGCAAAAGTTTGCCCCTTGCAAGCGTAGCAAACTGCGCCATGTTATAACTTTATCTCAACTCCAGACAAGAAAAAAAACAAAAAGCAGACCGCGAATGCGATCTGCCTTTTTGTTGGCTCCCCCAACTGGACTCGAACCAGTGACACCCTGATTAACAGTCAGGTGCTCTACCGACTGAGCTATGGAGGATGGTACACCTTCAGGGACTCGAACCCTGGACCCACTGATTAAGAGTCAGTTGCTCTACCAGCTGAGCTAAAGGTGCGTATTGTGCCGGCATCGACTTATCTTCCCGGGTCGTCTCCAACCAAGTATTGTCAGCACTAGTGAGCTTAACTGCCGTGTTCGGAATGGGAACGGGTGGATCCTCACCGTTATGGACACCGGCTTTC
>JAZQLP010000048.1:0-16533 GCA_045542755.1 Eubacteriales bacterium | reverse complement strand
CCTTATCGGCTCCCTCTGTGACCTGACCTCCGGTTCCGGCGACAAAGGTACTCCCATCGTTTATATCCAGGGTTATTTTGATAACTATACAACCGAATAATTAAAGATATTTATGCCGCCCTCAAAAGGGGCGGCAATTTTTTTGTAAAAATCCCTTCTGCTACTCTTGACTTTCACGCCTTATTTGTGATATAATGCGTGTGTATGTGCTTGTATAAAAATATTTCATATAAAATTAAGGAGATCCACAATGAAAAACGTATGTGTTATTACCGGCGGCGGAAGCGGAATGGGCTTTGAAGCCGCAAAACTTATGTGCAAGGATAAGATAATCGTTCTTGCAGGCAGAACCGTTGCAAAGCTTGAAAACGCAGTAAACGCCATAAAAGAGCTTGGCGGCGAGGCTTATGCAAAGGCTTGCGACACCTCCGACAGAAACAGCGTAAGAGAACTTGCCGAATATGCGGCATCCCTGGGTGAGATAAAGAACGTTATCAACTCCGCAGGTCTTTCTCCCGCAATGGCAGACCCCGAGAAGATTCTCCGTGTAAACGCTCTCGGTACCGTTTACGTTAACGAGGAGTTCTCTAAACTCATGAACCCCGGCAGCGTTATCGTTGACGTTGCATCCAACTCCGCTTACATTCTTCCTTCCTTTATAATTAACAAGAAGGACTATCTCCTTGCCGATACCGATGAGGAAAAGTTCATCAAAAAGATAATTAAAAAGAGCAACCTTGCAAAGACCGACTACCAGAAGAGCGGTTTTGCATACTCTCTTTCCAAGAACTTCGTGGTTTGGTACGCCCAGAAGACCGCATTTGAATACGGCAAAAAGGGTATAAGAGTAGTATCCCTCAGCCCCGGCCTTATCTCCACCGACATGGGTAATCTTGAAGCAAAGGACGGCGGTATGCTCATTCCTTTCTCTGCTGAAGAGCGTATGGGTAAGCCCGAAGAGCTTGGCTACGCACTTGCAACCGTTGCCGATGAAAGAAACGGCTATCTTGCAGGCGTTGACGTGCTTTGTGACGGCGGTAGCACCCACGGCATGAAGGAATTCAAAAAGAAGAGATAAGATATGGAACCTAAAAACTATACCGTAGTTAAAATAGAAGGGGAGTACGCCTATCTCCGACTTGAAGGCACCCCCTCCGCTGAGGACCTTTTTATAGCTCTGGCTCTTCTTCCCCAGGGCGTGGACGTGGGTACCCGTCTACATTGGGAAATGTTTGAATATACTATTATCCAATAAATAAACAGCCGCTCCGTAAGGGGCGGCTAATCTTTAAATATTTGCAAAATCATTGGTATTCTATTTTCTTTTGGGTAAAAATGTGGTATACTGATAATATAAATTACGTCTTTGGAGGACGGGTATGAAATTTGCCTTTTTTGATACAAAGCCTTACGATAAAGCTTCTTTTGAAAAGTACGGTCAGGAGAAGGGGATAAGGTTTAAGTTTTACGATACAAAGCTTAACGAGGATACCGTTGACCTGGCCACGGGCTGTGACGGAGTATGCGTTTTCGTTAACGATACCGTAAATAAGGCTGTTATTGACAGACTGTATGAATTGGGTATAAAGATAGTTGCCCTTCGTTGCGCGGGATATAATAACGTTGACGTTAAGTACGCCTACGGCAAGGTTCACGTGGTACACGTTCCCGCATATTCCCCCTACGCCGTTGCAGAGCACGCCATTGCTATGCTTCTGACATCCATTCGTCGTATTCATAAGGCGTATATAAGAACCAAAGACTTTAACTTCAGCCTCAACGGTCTTACCGGCTTTGACCTTCACGGCAAAACGGTAGGCGTTGTCGGTACGGGAAAGATTGGCAGAGTGTTTATTGACATCTGCAAGGGCTTTGGAATGAAGGTTCTGGCATATGACCCCTATCCTTCCGCCGAAGGCGTCAAGTACGTGGAATTAGATGAGATATTTGAAAAGAGCGATATTATTTCTCTTCACTGTCCTTTAACTAAGACTACCAAGCATATAATTGATGCCAAAGCCATAGAGTCCATGAAAAAGGGAGTTGTTCTTATCAATACCTCCCGAGGCGGACTTGTGGATGCAGAGGCTCTCCTTGAGGGTATAAAATCCCGTAAAATTGGCGCCGCTTGTCTTGACGTGTACGAGGAAGAGTCGGATATATTCTTCGAGGACTACTCGGGGCATATAGTTGACGACGATATACTCGCCAGACTCATATCCATGCCCAACGTCATAGTTACTTCCCATCAGGCTTTCCTTACAGAGGAGGCTCTTAATAATATCGCAGAAACCACCGTTGATAATATAACTGAGTTTTTTGCCGAAGGATACTGCAAAAATGAGCTTTGCTACCATTGCGGTAAGGTGGATAATTGCAAAAATCAAAGATTACACAAGTGTTTTTGAGGAATATTATGGAATTTAAAATAACCGAAGAACTGAAAAATGCTCTTAAAGAGTATGATACCGAAATCGTAAACTCCTACAGGGTCGAGGGTGATTTTACCGACCCCGACGGTAAGGTATACGAGGATATGCCCCCCTTTGTAATGGTTGATATGGTTTCAAGACCTACGGATAAGTCCTTTATCCGCCATTCCATAGCCCTGCCCGAAAATTGGAACGGCTGCTTTCTTGGTGTGGGTAACGGCGGTGTTGGTGGCAAGATAAGATACGACTATATTTGTCCAAACGTAAAGCACCTTTATGCCGCCATTAATACGGATATGGGTACCTCCTCGGGGCGCGCTTGCGGATACGAAAATCCCGAAATACTCAAGGATTTCGGCTGGCGCTCCACCTACATAATGACCCGTGTTGGTAAGCTTGTTACCGAGGCGTTTTACGGTAAAAAAATAGAACATTCTTACTTTTTCGGCGGCTCCACCGGCGGAAATCAGGCCTTGAGAATGGCTCAAAGCTATCCCGAGGAATATGAGGGAATCGTTGCCGCCGTTCCCGCAAACAACAGAGTAAATCAGCACGTTCTCGGCCTCCTTGTACATAACGTGCTTAATAATATGCACCCCTACCTTGAAGAGGAGGATACAAAACAGATAGCCGCTTGCGCCGTGGAGTACGGCAAGATGACGGGGACTGCTGACCCCGAGGACCTTTTCGTATCAAGACCCCGAGGCGATAAGGAATACGTTGACGGATTCCTCAATTATCTTAAAGAAAAAATGCCAAAGCTTACCCGAAGTCAGCTTGAGGGCCTTGAAAAAATATACACCGGCCCCATTGATCCACGCACAGGTACCCGAATATTCAATGGCTATCCCATAGGCTGTGAAGCGGGCGGCGACGGATTTGTAAGCTGGAGAAATAACCATAACTTACGCATTTCTATGGTATGGGCCTTTGGCGGAGATTATACGGGCGAGTACTTTGATTACGGCGCCGACCACGACAAGATGCTGGAGCTTCTTGGCAAAGACCTTAACGCCAACGATCCCGACCTGAGCCCCTATTTTAACAGGGGAGGTAAGCTTCTTATATATTCCGGCTCGTCTGACCCCGTGGTGCCCTTCCCCGACGTTATGAAGTATTACGACAGGGTGGTAAAAACCGTGGGCAAGGAGGCGACTCTTGAACACGCCAGATACTTTCTTGTTCCCGGGCAGGGCCACAAGGCAAGTCCCGTAAGATTCAGCCCCGCCATAGTGAACGGCGAAAGGGAAGTGTCCCTTCCCGCAGACATACTCCGTTTGTGGTGCGAGGAGGGTATTGCTCCTTATAGCTTCGACCTTATAACAGAGAGAAGGGGTATACGGATTCCCAAAAGGATATACGCGTATTGCACCGAGGATAACCCCTCTATAGAATATCCTACCTGCGACGAAAGATTTTTATAAGTTCTGTCGGGCAGACCCTCTGAGTCTGCCCGATATTTTTTTGTTGAAAAAGGGAAACAACTTCCTTGACTTAAAGGGAAAAATATGGTATAATTTTTAAAAAGACAATATGGAGGATTTATATGTCAGAAAAAAAGAAAGAGTTTCTCCGTACCGTAAAATTCGTGCTTTTCTCCATAAGCGCAGGTATCGTTCAGGTAGTTAGCTTTACCCTTATGGAAGAGGTGTTCCATTTTGAGCATTGGATAGCGTATCTTGTTGCTCTTATTCTGTCGGTGGTGTGGAATTTCACCCTTAACCGCAAGTTTACATTCTACTCGGCAAACAACGTTCCCATCGCCATGCTGAAGGTGGCGGGCTTTTACGCTGTTTTTACCCCTCTTTCCACCTGGTGGACGGCAGTTTTGACGGGCGAGGGAATAGGCTGGAACGAATATATAGTCCTCGGACTTACAATGCTTGTGAATTTCGTTACCGAATATCTCTTTGACAGATTCGTGGTTTTCGGAAACAGTATAGATACTGCCAAAAAGTCTGACAAATAAATGATATTTTGAGAATATTGTTGACTTTTGGAAACTTGTGTGCTACAATAGTCGGGTACGCTTAAAAACTATGAAAGAAGATGAATATTGTGAGCACACTGCTCTCTGTGGCCATCGCTCTTATGGCTGGCCTCTTGATGACAAGACTTTTTAAACCCCTTAAACTCCCTTCCGTTACCGCATATCTTATTGCGGGCGTTCTTATAGGCCCCTACTGTCTTGGTGCCCTCGGAATAAACGGCGTAGGCTTCGGCTCCCATGCAGAGCTTGAAGGTCTCAGCCTTATTTCTGACGTTGCACTTGGCTTTATCGCCTTCTCCATTGGTAACGAGTTCCGCCTTGATGAACTTAAAAAGACGGGTAAGCAGGCTTTCGTTATTGGTATTATACAGGCTCTTGCCGCTGCTCTTATTGTGGACGTTGCTCTGGTCGTTGTGCATTTCATTATGCCCGACAAGCTTTCCGTTGCTCAGGCAATAACTCTCGGCGCCATAGCTACCGCTACTGCTCCTGCGGCCACCCTTATGGTCGTACGTCAGTACAAGGCTAAGGGTCCTCTTACCAAGCTCCTTCTTCCCATCGTTGCTCTTGACGACGCTGTAGGCCTTGTGGTATTTGCAGTATCCTTCGGCGTTGCAAAGACTTTGGTAAGCGGCGACCTTGACCTTATATCCATTATCGTAAATCCCTTGGTTGAGATAGTTTGCTCCCTTGTTCTGGGTGCTGTTATGGGTTGGGTTCTCACTCAGCTTGAAAAGCTCTTTAACTCCAACACCAACCGTCTTAACCTTACCATAGGCGTGGTTCTCGTTACCGCATCCCTCTCCATGCTTGAGTTCCATATCGGACCCGTGCAGATACACTTCTCATCCCTCCTTGCATGTATGATGTTGGGTACCGTGTTCTGCAACACTTGTCCTCTTTCCCACGACCTTATGGCCGCATCCGACAAGTGGACCTCTCCTCTCTTTGCACTCTTCTTTGTTGTAAGCGGTGCAGAGCTTGAACTTAGCGTGTTCACCGATTGGGCAATAGTCGTTATCGGTATTATCTACATAATTACCCGTTGTGTTGGTAAGTACTTCGGTGCTATGGGCAGTGCAAAAATGACCAACTGCTCTCCCCAGATATGCAAGTATCTCGGCATTACACTCTTCCCCCAGGCGGGCGTTGCACTGGGTATGTGCGCTCTTGCAATGCAGCTTGGCGAGCAGGGTAACCTTATAAGAAACATCACCCTCTTTGCAGTTCTCGTTTACGAGATGGTTGGACCTCTCATGACCCGTCAGGCTCTTGCATCCGCAGGCGAAATCAAGCCCATGTCCGACGATGTTAAGAATCGCCGTCAGACCAAGCTGGAAGCCGCAAAGCAGCCTAAGGAATAAAATCCCCTTTAAAAGAATACTTTTGGGCAGGCCCTGTTCTCGGCTTGCCCAAGTTTTTTTGTCGAAATGGGTAATATTTCGTTGACAGAAGGGCTATTTTGTGATATACTTACTGTAGATATGTATGGAGGTCGGCGTATGAAAAAGAGAATATCCGTTTTGATTTGTTTAATACTTCTCCTTACCGTTTTGGCGAACGGCTGTGCCTCGCAGTTCGGGGTAGAGTCGTTTTATGCTTTCGTTCTTGACGGGTTTACCATCGTGCTTGACGAAGGCTTTACGCAAATCGAGCCTTCCGAGTCTGCCGTATATGCCTTTGAATCCCGTAAGATGTCGGTGTACGCATACGAGGAGACCTTTGAGCATCTTGAGGCAAACGGGTATGCTGAAATTCCCTCCCTTAAGGATTATCTGACTATGGTTATGCACGCAAACGGCGTGGAGGGCGAGCGTATCAGGGAAAACGATATATGGGGTTTTGCATTTAATTCCACGTCGGGAAATAAGACCTTTACCCACAGAGTTTACGTTTATCAGGGCGAGGAGAGCTTCTGGACGGTGAGATTTGTGGTCTTTGCCGACGATTACGAGGCCGCAAAGGAAGCTATATCTACCTACGCCGTGAGCGTAACGGTTAAATAAAAGACGTTTATATGAGATATATTCGTAAGAGTATATCTCTTTTTTTCTTGACTTAAAGGAAAATTTGTGGTAGAATATGGTATCACTCTTTTAGGGGAACTGTAAATGAAAAACATTATTTTGGTTGGCGACTCAATAAGATTCGGATCGGGAGAAGCAAGCCCCGGTTACGGCAGATACGTTAAGGAAAATCTTGAGGGCAGGGCAGAGGTATATCTCATAGATGAAAACTGCCGCTTTGCCCAGTACACCCTTCGGTATTTCCACGAGTGGCTCAGTAAAAGCGGCTTTGACAGAGTAGACCTTATCCATTGGAACAACGGCCTTTGGGACCTTCTCCACGTGGTAGGGGACGAAAGGGTGTTTACTCCCTTGGACGTTTATCTGGATACGGTGGAAAGAGTATATCTGCAGATGAGAAGGCTTTGTCCCGAGGCAAAGATAATATTTGCCACCAATACATACGTTATTGAGGACCAGCACCCTGAAAATCTGGTCAGATACAATAAAGAGATTGAAGAATATAACCTTGCCGTTACCCAAAAGCTTTCAGCCCTCGGGGTGGAAATAAACGACCTTGGCGCCATTACCAAGGATATTGACCCTGCTATGCATTCCGATTGGGTTCATTATACCGAGGAGGGCAGCAAGATACTTGCCGCCGCTGTAACGGAGAAAATAGAAAGGTACATATAGGTATGAACAAGATAATTAACATTGATAATCTTCGTAGGTTTGCCTACGTTAATGATAAGGTATGCACCCGCCCCATTAAAGGGATAGTTATTTCATTTTTCGGACTGGGCGGCAGCTCAATGTACAACACCGATAACGACCAGGGTGTTTATTTTGGCGACAGAGGTATACTTTACGTAGTGCCCTATACCAACCCCTGGGCATGGATGAACAGACAGGCTATCGAGTACACCGACGAAATAATAGACCTTCTCTTTAATGAGTACGATCTTTCAGAGAATACACCCGTGGTATCTACGGGTGGAAGTATGGGTGGCCTTGCAGCTCTGGTATATACCAAATACGCCAAGCGCACTCCCGTGGCCTGCGTTGCAAATTGCCCCGTCTGCGACTTACCCTACCATTTTACCGAGCGTGAGGACCTGCCTCGCACCCTTTACAGCGCCTTCTGGCATGAAGATGGGAATATGGAAGAGATTCTTGAAAAGTTTTCGCCTCTTCACCTTGTTCCCAATATGCCAAAGGTTGACTATTATATCTTCCATTGCGAGGAGGATAAGGCGGTAAATAAGGGGATGCACTCGGACAGATTCGTATCCGCTATGATAGAAGAGGGAAGAGAGATTACCTATCACCCCGTTCCCCGTATGGGTCACTGCTCTTTGACGGTGGAGATGCGAAATCTCTATCTGGAATACGCTGTCAAGGCCGTAGAGAAAAAATAACTTATTTTATACCCATAAAATTTACAATATGACTGTTGAATCGTATAAATTTCTCTGCTATAATTGATTTAGAAGACTAAAGTAAGGAGTGTGCATCCATGTCAAACATCTGGCACGACATATCTCCCAAACGAATAACTCCCCACGATTTTATCTGCGTGGTGGAAATATCCAAGGGAAGTAAGAAAAAATATGAACTTGACAAGGAAACGGGCTATATCATTCTTGACCGAATCCTTTATACTTCTACTCACTATCCCGCAAACTACGGATTTATTCCTCGCACCTACGGTGACGACGGCGACCCCCTTGACGTGTTACTCCTTTGCACCGAGCCTCTTGAACCTATGTCAATGGTAAGAGCCTTCCCCATAGGGGTTATTTCAATGATAGATAACGGAAGGAACGACGAAAAGATAATCGCCATTCCCTTCAAGGACCCCACATATAACCATTACACCGATATCGACCAGCTTCCCGTTCATGTATTTGACGAGATGAAGCACTTTTTCTCCGTTTATAAGAATCTGGAGAATAAGACCACGGCTGTTGATGAAGTAAGGGCAAGAGAAGCTGCCGTAAAGATAATCGAGGAAGCCATAGATAACTATATAGAAAACTTCTGCAAATAAGGAGATAGCGTGAAAGATATTTTGCTGCGATAAGATATCGTGCGCTCTTCACGCTTGCGTTAGCCGTAAACGGCAACATGGAGGATTAATATGAAAAGAAGTACAAGTATCATCTGGGGTATCGTTCTTGTGGCTATAGGCGTTATTTTCGCTCTTAATGCACTTGAGATAACCAATATAGAGCTCTTTTTTGACGGATGGTGGACGCTGTTTATTATAGTGCCCTGCCTTATAGACCTGTGCAAGGGAAGAAACCTATGGGGCAATATTATGGGAATAATTATCGGCGCTCTCCTCTTGTTGTCGGCCAACGAGCTTTTTGATTTTGCTATCGTATGGAAGCTGTTCCTTCCTTTTGTCGTAATTGTAATAGGCCTTAAGTTTATCTTTCGCGATACCTTTGATAAAAAGGTCAAGGAGCTTGAAGCAAAGCTTAAAAATAATCCTTCGGAAAAGGAATATTACGCCACCTTTTCGGGACAAAACGTGGATATGGCGGGTTGTATATTTGATGGCGCATCCCTTTCTGCTGTGTTCGGCGGTGTTAAGTACGACCTTCGTAACGCCATTATAAACGAGGATTCCATTATTGAGGCCTCTGCTATCTTTGGCGGCGTGACTATACTTCTACCCGCAAACGTTAAGGTGAAGGTTGCGTCTACTGATATTTTCGGCGGTGTTTCCAATAAGCATCAGTCACCTTCCGATGCAACTGTCACTGTATACGTCAAGGGCACTTGCTTATTCGGAGGCGTTGATGTAAAATGACACAGGCTCATAAAATAATAAAGTATCTTGCTATCGCCCTCGCTCTTTTTATAGTTGTGGGTATCGTTAGCGGAGTAGTCAGTATAGGCTCTCTTATCTTTGGTCAAGAACCCACTATTCTTACCGAGGATATGGTTCAAACCGTATTTGAAGGGGATATTACAGCTCTTAAAATAGACGTTATAGCCACATCTCTTACCATTGTTACAGGGGATGAGATAAAGGTGGAGACCAATAACCCAAAGGTGAAATCTTCTCTTAAAAACGGTATTCTTACCGTTAAGGAAGAGGGGATACGAGGCAAGCTTTCTGTAAATTCGGATATGGGTAGCCTAGTGGTAACCGTTCCCGAAGCTTTGTTAAGCGAAGTGGAGATATCCACGGGCGCAGGCAAGGTTGATATTGAATATATAGTCACAGAGAAGCTTTCCTTTGACTTTGGAGCAGGTGCCGTTACCGTGGAGCAGTTGTATGTTTCTGACGAGGCCGAGATAGATTGCGGCGCGGGAAAAGTAACTGTAAAGGGCGGCTCCATTGCAGGACTTGATCTTGATATGGGTGTTGGCGAGGTGGAAATCACCTCTGCGCTTAAAGGCAGAAATGAAATTTCTTGCGGCGTAGGTAACTTGAAGCTTAACCTTGCAGGTGATCAAAACGACTATAAAATGACCCTCTCCAAGGGGATAGGGGCTGTATCTGTGGCAGGCAAGTCTATGAGTGACGGAACCTACGGCGACGGAGATACCTATCTTGACATTGACGGTGGAGTAGGTAATATAAAGATAGACTTTTATATAGAAGAGGTATTTTGATGATTAGAATAGGTATTTACGGTTACGGAAATCTCGGTAGGGGCGTTGAAAGCGCCATAGCCCAAAATAAGGATATGGAGCTTGTGGCTGTATTCACACGCAGAGACCCCTCCACCCTCAAGCTTCACACACAGGGCGTAGAGGCCGTAAGCGCTGACAAGGTAAAAGATTTTATAGATAAAATAGACGTTATGATACTCTGCGGCGGAAGTGCTACCGACCTTCCCACCCAGACTCCCGACCTTGCAAAGTACTTTAACGTTGTGGATAGCTTTGATACCCACGCAAAGATTCCCCAGCACTTTGCGGCAGTTGACGAGGCGGCAAAGGCTTCGGGTAAGGTTGGCATGATTTCCGTGGGTTGGGACCCCGGAATGTTCTCCCTTAACAGACTTTACGCAAGCTCCATACTCGTTGACGGCAAGGATTATACCTTCTGGGGCAAGGGGGTAAGTCAGGGCCATTCCGATGCTATACGCAGGGTTGAGGGTGTAAAGGACGGCAAACAGTACACCGTGCCCGTAGAAGCTGCCCTTGAATCCGTACGCAAGGGAGAAAATCCCGAGCTGACCACCCGTCAGAAGCATCTTCGTGAGTGCTTCGTAGTTGCAAAGGAGGGGGCAGACAAGGCAAGAATAGAGGCCGAGATAAAATCTATGCCCAACTATTTTGCCGACTATGACACTACCGTTCACTTTATTTCTCAGGAAGAGCTTGACCGTGACCACGGCGGAATCCCCCACGGCGGTTTCGTTATAAGAAGCGGAAAAACAGGCTTTAACGGGGAGCATTCCCATATTATCGAGTACAGCCTTAAGCTTGACTCTAACCCCGAATTTACCGCTTCGGTAATAGTGGCATACGCTCGCGCCGCTTACAGAATGAATAAGGAAGGCCAGTCGGGTTGCAAGACCGTCTTTGACGTTCCTCCCGCATATCTTTCCCAAAAGTCAGGGGAAGAGCTTCGCAAAGAAATGCTTTAAAAACATGGATATAAAAAAGACCTGCGACAGATGTCGCAGGTCTTTCTCTTTATAATTTAGAATTCTACGGTTGCCATAATGGGGTAGTGGTCGGACACGAAGAGTCCGTTGGGGCGCTTGTCGGTAAAAATCTTGTAGGAATGAACCTTCATCTTCTTTTTGAGGACGAAGATGTGGTCGATTACCGAGTCTGCGGGATTCTTAACGTTTCCAAAGCCGTTGAAGGTGTTGCCCATATCGGCGGTCTTTGCCATATACTTTGCGTTACCAACCTTCTCGTCGGGGAAGGACTTGTATACGTCAGTGGTTTCGTTAACGTTAAAGTCACCCGTAAGAATAGCGGGGATATCGTAAGAGGTCAGGGTGCTCTTTACCATTGCCGCGCCGTTCTTCTTGGCCTCGGGTCCGCGGTGGTCAAGGTGGGTATTTACTATTGCAAACTCCTTGCCTCTCTTGGACTTAAGCTTTATATGGGTACATATTCTGTGACAAGCGGCATCCCAGCCCTTGCCTATAACGTCGGGAGTTTCGGAAAGCCAGAAGGTTCTGTCTTCAAGAAGCTCATACTTGTTCTTCTTGAAGTATATGGGGACAGCTTCTCCCACGTCGCCCTGTCTGTGCTTGCCTATGCCTTCCCACGCGGTAAGGTTCTGCTTGAACCATTCAGTCCAATGGGGGCCTACCTCCTGCATACAGAGAATATCGGGGTCGTACTTTTTGATAAGCTCCGTAAGGTCGTGCTTTCTTTCCTCCCATGAGTTTTCTTCTTTACCCATGTTCTGGATATTGAAAGACATTATCTTAAGTTTCATAGTTAAAATCCTCTTGTGTGATTAGTATTTTTCGTAGAAAGCCTTCATTGCGATGTGGAGAAGGTAGATATCGCTCTTTGCGGCAAGCTCGTAGGGAGCGTGCATAGAGAGCATGGGGATGCCGATATCAACTACCTCGATGTTCTTATCAGCAATAAACTGGGATACGGTTCCGCCGCCGCCTGCGTCAACCTTGCCAAGCTCGGCAAAGTGGTAGATGGTTCCTGCCTCGTCGAAGATAGCGCAAAGCTTGGCCATCATTTCGGGAGAAGCCTCGGATGCGCCGGACTTACCGCCGTGACCGGTGTACTTGGAGATGGCAAAGCCGTGGTTGATAAAGCCGGAGTTGTTCTTTTCAAATACGGAGGGGAAGTTGGGGTCGTATGCCGCGCTTACGTCGGAAGAGATGCAAGCGGAGTTCTTGAACGCGATTCTGGGGTTAGCACCGGTGCTTTCACAAAGAGCGCGGAGAACGTCGGCAAAGAATGCGCTTCTCATACCGGTCACGCCCATGCTTCCAACCTCTTCTCTGTCAGCAAAGATGCAGAGGGAGGTCTTCTTAAGGTCTTTTGCTTCAAGAAGGGCGGTGAAGCAGGGGTATGCGCAGATTCTGTCATCATGGCCGAATGCTGCGATAAGGCTTCTGTCAAGGCCTACGTCCTTTGCCTTCATGGCGGGAACGATGGAAAGCTCTGCGGTGAAGAAATCCTCTTCGTTAATGCCGTACTTTTCGTTGAGTATCTTCATTACTGCAGTCTTGGTCTTATTGGATTCAGCCTCTTTATCGGGGGCGGAGCCTACGATAACGTTGAGCATTTCGGCAGTGATACCGTTTGCCATGGTCTGCGCCATCTGATCTCTGCCAAGATGGGGGAGAATATCGGATATGTAAAGTACGGGATCTTCTTCGCAATCACCGATACAAACGTCAACGGTGGTGCCGTCCTTCTTACATACTACGCCGCAGAGAGCCAGAGGAATAGTTACCCACTGGTACTTCTTAACGCCGCCGTAGTAATGGGTCTTGAGGTATGCTATTTCGCTGTCCTCGTAAAGAGGATTGGGTTTAAGGTCAAGCTTGGGGCAGTCGGTATGAGCCGCGGTGAGATTAAAGCCCTTTTCCATGGATTCGGTACCGATTACAGCAAATATAATAGCTCTGTTTTTCTGATTGTAGTATACCTTGTCGCCAGCCTTATACTTCTTGCCCTCTTCAAAGGCCTCAAAGCCTTCCTTTTCGGCAAGCTCAATGGCGTAACGAACACCGAAGCGTTCGATTTTGCAGTTGTCAAGGAATTTCTTATAGCCTTCGCAGTATTCCTGGGCAGCCTTGAGAATGCTTTCGTCCAAGGTGGTGTAAGCGTTTTTGGATGAATACAAAAGTTCGCTCATTTTCTATATCCTCTTTTCATTATATTTTGTATTTACTAATAAAATCCTCAAGTCGGTCAAGCTCGTTGTCAAGCCCGTTTTCGGATTCGTTTTCAAATATGAAATCAGCCTTTTTGAGTATTAAGGCGTAGGGTTGCTGTGCGGCCAGTCTTCTTTCGGCCTGCTCCTCCGAGAGGGAGTCGCGGTCAATGATTCTTTCAAGACGGGTATCGTACCCTGCCGCAACGGCCACAAGGGCATCGCAAAGCTTGTCTGCCTCCGCCTCTATAAGGGCGGCGCCGTCCACCAACGAGGGAACGTAGGCGCGACGGTTTTCTTCAAGCCGTCTTGCCACCTCTGCCATTATATACTTGTGGGTTATTCTGTTGAGTATCTCCGTCTTTTCGGGGGATGAAAAGGCTTTTTCGGCCAGGGCTCTGCGGTTTATCTTACCGTCGGGGGAGAGAATGCTTTCAGAAAACTCTGCCACAAGCTCGTCCTTGCCCATGTCCAGTGTGAGGCGGGAAACTCCGTCGGTGTCTATATGGTCATAGCCCTGAAGCGCAAGTCTTGTGCTTACGGTGGTCTTTCCCGCGCCGCTGAGTCCGGTTATCCCGAACACGGGAGGGAAGGCCTGGGCGTTTGAGAGATTGAACTCACAAGCTCTTAAAAGTCTGTTAAAGACCGCAAGGCCAACGCCGCCGTCCTCGGCTATTCTGATATATATTTTATCAAGATTTTTTTTGTCAAGCTCCCTGAGGACGTCAAACATCTTTGCCGCTCTGTCGCGGGCGCTGTCCTCTTTGCCGTAGCTGAGCGCCGTTACAGAGGAGAGGAAAAGCTTTTCTTCACCCTCAAAGCACATAACTCCGCATTTTTTACCAAGGAGTATGGATTGCTGATTAATATAGGCCGCAGCCCTTTTTGAGCTGCCTCTTACGCCCTCGGTTTCTGCCTTGGGGGCGTAATGTCTGTGAAGCATACCGGGAGATTCGGCCTTCGCGCCTTCGGGAAGCTTATTCTTTACAGCCTCCGAAAGGGTAAGGTCGGGAATAAACTCCATAAGCTCTTCGGGGGTTACAAATCCCGGACGGAGAAGCATGGGCGGTTTTGTGGTCAGGGTAATGACCGTGGATTCCACACCGCAAAGGCAGGGGCCGCCGTCAATAATACCCGCAATCTTATCCGTACCCTCGTAATCGTGAAGCACGTGCCCCGCCGTCGTGGGGCTGGGACTTCCCGAAATATTTGCAGAGGGGGCGGCTATGGGACAGCCGGACTCCCTGATAAGCCTTTGGGCTATCTTGTTGGAGGGGAATCTCAACGCTACCGTGTCAAGTCCCGCGCTTACGGAAGAGGGGATAATATCCTTCTTTTTCAGTATTATAGTAAGAGGACCCGGCCAGAATTTTTTTGCAAGCTCGTACGCAAGGGGAGTGGGGTAGGCGTACCTTTCCATATCCTCAACGTCTGCAATATGAACGATAAGGGGGTTGTCCTGGGGTCTTCCCTTTGCCTTAAATATCCTGCTTACGGCCTCGGAGTCGAGGGCGTTTGCGCCCAGCCCGTATACCGTTTCGGTGGGGAAGGCCACCGTTTGACCCTCTTTTATGGATTTTGCGGCCTGCTCTATTATATTGTCGTCAAAGCCGAAAAACATATTTTCAGTCCTATTCTGCCTTTGACGGCTTTTTTGCCGAGCCGTTTTCCGTCAAAAGCTTATTCTTTATATATTCGTGGGCGTCGCGGAGAACCTTTCTCTCGTTATTGTGGGAAAGGAGTCTGTTTGCATCCTTAAAGGAAACCACGCTGTAGGAAAGTATCTCGTTCTTTGGAACGATTATCTTTCCGTCAACGGCTCTTCCGAGGAAGTACACCGCCTGCTTTTTACGGCAGAAATTTATGGTATACGAGTAGTATTCTCTGAAGCTATCGTCAAGAGTTACGGCAAGATTGGTTTCTTCCTTGACCTCTCTTAAAGCCGTCTTATGCTCGTTTTCGTTCTTCTCTATGTGGCCCTTGGGGAAGCCCATATTCTGGGAACGGTTCTTTATGAGGAGATAGAGAGGCTCCCCGTCCTTTATAAAGTATACCACCGCGCCGCAGGACTTTTCAAACATACATACGTAGCGGTAATTTCCTCCGTCGTCGTTTTCAAGAAGAGTTTCTATTTCAGGCTTGAAGAAGGTTCTTCCTGCGGGGGCTACTATCCATACCTCGCGGCGGTTTTCCCTATCGTCGGTGCTGAAAAGTATAGCCACGGTCTTTCCCGTAAACTTCTTTACGGGCTTGTTTTCGCCCATTATATAAACGGCGTGGGGACGGAGCTCGTCCATTTCCTCTTTATCGGCAGCGCCCATATTAAGGAGTCTTGTTTTTCCGTTTTCGAGGGCTTCTCCCTTGGGGTTGGTCACCGTAACGGTCACCGAACGGGAGAATATTCTCCAGGTGCGTGCCTCGTCGGCTATCCTTTCGGTATAGGCGCGCTTACCGGCCTCGTATTCCTCGGGGCTGTTGGGGAATTTTTGGGCTAAAGCAGTCTTTATATCCTCAAACTCTTTTTTTCTTACGGTGTTTACGTTAAGGTAATCCCTGAAGTTTATAAGGGTCCAGTATTCCTTGCTTTTGTATCCCACGACGTAGGCTACGCAGGTGATCTTGTTAAGCTCTTCACCCTCAAAGCAAAGGACCTTACCCTCAAAGCCTGCGGACTTTTGGGTAAATCCCGATTTGATCAACGCTTCTGTTTCCGCGGTAACGTCGTTAATATTTCTTACCGCTATCATCACGTCTATGACGGGGCGAGCTTTTACGTTTTTTACAGAGGTGCTTCCTATATGCACCGCTTCAACGGCCTTGTCGCCGAAGATGCGTTTAAGCTTCTTACGTTTAAAATCTACGTATCTGCGGCTTCTTGAATCGCTGTTTTCAAGCTTTACCGTGTTTTTCGTAAGTCCCTGCAAAACTCTGACCCCCTTTCTTTAAGTATTCGTCGGCTCTTAAGTCCGACCTAAAAAGGTCAATATACTATATATAATAACATCTTAATATGTTAAAGTCAATATAAGTGTGAATAATTTAAAAAATTTTTGGTTTATTGTTGATTTTTACAGCCGGATTTGGTATAATAAACGGGATAAAAAGACGGCAAAGGCGGGGTAATAGTGGAAAACTATAAGGCTGAAAAAAGGAAGATAAACGGCATTTTTCTGCTGCTGTGTATCGTCAAGGCCCTTATTATAGGCCTTGGGTACGCCCTGAGCTACCTTTTGGCCGCAGTTGCCGATACCCGTAATCTTTACGAAA
>JAZQLP010000047.1:0-8065 GCA_045542755.1 Eubacteriales bacterium | reverse complement strand
TTTAGCATAAGACCCATTCAGACGTCCGACTGTGGTAAAACAGTCGGACGTCTGAAATATTATACAATTTGACAAGTTATTATTTTGGAGGAATTATAAGTGAGAACTGTTATTAATTTTAACAGCAACTGGGTGTTTTCAAAGGAAGCTTCGCAGATCCCCGCTGCTCTTCCTACTGATTGGGAGAGTGTAAACGTTCCCCATTCTTGGAACGCCATCGACGGTCAGGACGGAGGTAACGATTATTTCCGCGGAACCGCTTACTACGCAAAAACTCTTACTAAGGCAGATCTTCCCGAGGCGGACAGATACTATCTTGAATTCAGGGGCGCAAATTCTTCCGCTGACGTATATCTTAACGGCAAACATCTGGCACATCACGACGGCGGTTATTCTACCTGGCGCGTAAATCTTACTGAAACTCTTGAAGATGTGAATCTTCTTGTTGTTGCTGTAGACAACTCTGCAAACGACAGAGTATATCCCCAGATGGCAGACTTCACCTTCTACGGCGGTATCTACCGTGACGTAAACCTTATCTGCGTAAACGAATCTCATTTCGAGCTTGACTATTACGGTACTCCCGGACTTAAGGTTACTCCCGAGATTTGCGGCGCTGACGCAAAGGTTGAGGTTGAGGTTTGGCTTACCGATGCAAAAGTGGGACAGACTCTTCTTTATACCGTAACCGATAAGGAAGGCAACAAGGTTGCCGCTACCGAAACTGCTGATACAAAGGTCGTTCTTGATATTCCCAACGTACATCTTTGGCACGGCCGTAAGGACCCCTATCTTTACACCGTTAAGGTTGAACTTCTTGACGGCGAAAAGGTTCTTGATAACGTTTCCACCCGCTTTGGTTGCCGCACCTTCAAGGTAGATCCCGAAAACGGATTTATCCTTAACGGCGAAGAGTATCCTCTCCGCGGTGTTTCCCGTCATCAGGACAGATGGGGTGTAGGTAACGCCCTTCTTCCCGAGCATCACGAGGAAGATATCGAGCTTATTTGCGAAGTAGGTGCGACCACCATTCGCCTTGCTCACTATCAGCACGATCAGTATTTCTATGACCTTTGCGACGAAAAGGGTCTTGTAATATGGGCAGAGATTCCCTACATCTCCAAGCATATGCCCACCGGCCGTGAAAACACCATTTCCCAGATGAAGGAACTTGTTACCCAGAACTATAACCATCCTTCTATCGTGGTTTGGGGCCTTTCCAATGAAATAGGTATCGGCGGTTCTGACGATGACCTTCTTGAAAATCACCGTATCCTTAACGATATGTGCCATGAGATGGATAAGACCCGTCTTACCACTATTGCGGCTGTTTCCATGTGTAAGATGGACGATCCTTATCTCCAGATTCCCGACCTTGTGTCATACAACCATTACTTCGGTTGGTACGGCGGCGAGACCGATATGAACGGTCCTTGGTTTGATAAGTTCCATAAGACACATCCCAATATTCCTATCGGCTGTTCCGAGTACGGATGCGAGGCTCTTAATTGGCACACCTCCACTCCTATGCAGGGTGACTACACCGAAGAATATCAGGCTTATTACCACGAAGAGCTTATAAAGCAGTTCTTCTCCCGTAAATATATGTGGGCAACCCACGTATGGAATATGTTTGACTTTGGTGCCGATGCCCGTAGCGAAGGCGGCGAAAACGGCCAGAACCACAAGGGTTTGGTAACCTTTGACCGTAAGTATAAGAAGGACTCCTTCTATGCTTATAAGGCTTGGCTTTCCGATGATCCCTTCGTTCACATCTGTAGCAAACGCTACGTTGACAGAGTAGAGGATACCACAAAGGTTACAGTATACTCTAACCTTCCCGAGGTTGAGCTCTTTGCTAACGGCGTAAGCCTTGGTAAAAAGACCGCAGAAGACCACTTCTTCTATTTTGACGTTCCCAACGTAGGGGAAACCGAGCTTAAGGCTGTGGCCGGTGAATTTACCGATGAAAGCCATATCCGTAAGGTTGAAACCTTCAACGAGGAATACAGACTTCGTGAACAGGGCGCAATCATTAATTGGTTTGATATAGAAACCCGTGAAGGCTACCTTTGC
This sequence comes from Eubacteriales bacterium, assembly GCA_045542755.1. Taxonomy (GTDB): domain Bacteria; phylum Bacillota; class Clostridia; order Oscillospirales; family UBA644; genus JAZQLP01. The sequence goes on along the minus strand of JAZQLP010000047.1, from coordinate 5,989 downwards.
CTTAATGATAAAATGAGCGAAGTTATCGGCACCTTCAGAGGCAAGATGATATTCATGAAGCTTGTGGGTAAGCTTATGGGCGGCAAGAAAAAGGGTAAGCAGGTCAAGGCTGCAGGCTTTGAAGTAACTCCCGAACTGATGAGCATGATGGGCGGATTTACCGTTCTTCGTTTGTTCACCCTTATGGGCAGTATGATGGAGACGAAATTCACCAAGGAAGATCTTCTTGCTCTTAATAAGAAGCTCAACAGAATCAGAAAACCCAAAGCGAAGAAAAATAAAGCTTAATTATTCTCCTGAGATACCAAGAATCACCTCCGTTAGCCAAGTTCTGTATGGCTTTGGAGGTGATTCTACTTTTATTTTTTTAGCTTTGATAGAATATCGAGTGCATTTGCTTTAAACGCGGTTGCTTTTAATCCTGCTGACGAGGTTATGATTTCTGTTTTTCCATGCGAAGAATCGCTCAAAAGGTTTAATTTCTCAATCACTCTTTTTGTTTGTCTTGCCGTTCCTTCGCCCCCGTCAAATATTTCCGCGGAAGGAAAGAATTCCTTTATTCTGTCCTTTATTATTGGATAATGAGTACAACCCAAAACTATCGCTGCGGGGGTGTCAATATGGGATTGCTCAAAAAGATTTGCCAAATATCTTTTTATCTCATGGTCATCTGTATGTCCGTTTTCAATAAGTGATGCAAGTCCCGGACATGGTAGTAGCTTTAGCTCTGCCATATTGTTCCAGCTATGATACAGGATATCAAATTTTTCCTGCTTCAAGGTCAGCGGCGTTGCCATTACGAGTATTTTTTTGCCTATAAAGGCCGTTACGGCAGGCTTTACAGCAGGTTCTACTCCTATAATAGGTAGATCAGGGTATTGCTCTCTTGCTTGTTTTGCCGCAGCCCCCGTGGCCGTATTGCAGGCTATCACTATGGCTTTTGCTCCGCGACTAAGGAGTAGTTCAATATTTTCAAGGGTTATTTTTTGTATTTCTTCAGTTGTTTTCTCTCCGTAAGGAGAATTTTTTATATCTCCGAAGTAGATATAGGATTCGTTGGGCATCAGCTTGAGCAGTTCTGACAGAACGGTTACTCCTCCAATTCCGGAATCTAATATGCAAATATGTCCTTTTTTGTTCATTAGGTACGTCCTTTGTTATCAATATATTTATATTTTATCATTAACGTTGCGTATTGTCAAGTGTGTTTTAAAGTTCGCTATTCTGCCACTAATACCACTTGACAAAAAAGAGGATTGACAGTATAATATAACTGTACTATTCGGAATAGTACAGATGTAAAAAACGTTATTTTAAGAAAACATAAAGATTCTTTTAATTCGGTTCTTTAAGCCTTGACAATGCTTTGTTTTGATGATATAATGAGTCGGCTTTAGAGGAGCATAAAAATCTAAAACTACAAGGTGAAAAATGAAAAGTATTTTTAATAAAAGGTCAAAGGATAGGGGTTCGTTACTCGGCAGGGGAATGCCGGATATACTCGGTAATGCCCATCCTTTTATAAAATCAATATGCCTTGGACTGATACTCAATCTTATTATAGAAATACTCTGCCGTAGGTCTTTTGTGGGCGGTTTCGTTCATTTGATTGAGAGTCCTTTCGTCTTTTTATATAACACCCTTATTATTATCCTTACCCTGCTGCCCGCTATGTTTGTTAAGAAGCAGAACTTCTATTTTTATATAGTTTCTATTGTATGGCTTGGCCTAGCTATTGCAAACTGCGTTCTTCTGGGAATGAGGACTACGCCGCTGTCATTTATTGATTTTCAGATATTGCTTTCGGCTTTGAATATTATTGATATTTACGTAAAGCCCATTCATATTGTTCTTATAGCCATAGCCATTTTGGCGGCGGTATATCTAGCAGTGATTGTGTATCGAAAGACTGTCGCTACCCGTCCCCGATACGGCAAAGCAATTATGATCTTTACCGTTACAGGTATAGTATTCGGTATATCTACGCTCTTCCTTTTCAGGTCTCATCTGCTCTCTATGACCTTTCCTTCTATGGCTGCGGCCTACGACGATTACGGATTTGCATATTGCTTTTCCGTCAGCGTTATTGACAGGGGGATAGATGAGCCTGATGATTATTCCGAAGAGGTAATAAATGGCATAATTTCAGACCTTCCTCAAACAAATACGCACGAGGAAGAATTGCCCAATATAATATTTATTCAGATAGAGTCCTTTTTTGACCCCAACAGATTCCATACCTACGAGTATACCCAGGACCCAACGCCCTTTTGGACATATTTAAGGGAGAATTATTCGGGCGGTTTGGTCACTGTACCTTCCATAGGCGCGGGTACTGCCAATACGGAATTTGAGGTAATCTCAGGGATGAGCCTTGATTACTTCGGAGTGGGTGAGTATCCTTATAAGACAATACTTAAGGAAACTCCCGCCGAAAGTATAAACTACAATCTTAAGGAGCTGGGATATTCTACCCACGCTATCCATAATCATACCCACGACTTTTACGACAGAAACTTTATATATACTCACTTGGGATTTGATTCCTTCACCCCCGTTGAGTATATGCCCGATGTAGAGCGCAACTTTATAGACTGGGCAAAGGATAGGGTTATTCCCGTGGAGATAATGAAAGCTCTTCGTTCAACCGTCGGACAAGATATGGTATACGCCATTACAGTTCAGGCTCACGGCAAATATCCCACCGACCTTACAGGGTACGAGTATGATGCCGATTATACCTATGTGGGTGAGGGTGAAGATCCCCTCGACCACAATCAGTACGTTTATCTTTTATCCGAAATGAAAGCCAGCTCAGAGGCTTTGAGAACTTTGATTATGGAGCTTTCGCAGTTCGAAGAAAAAACGGTACTTGTAATGTTTGGCGACCATTTCCCCGCGATGGATTTTGAAGAGGATGCCCTTAACGAGGGTACCTTGCTTGATACCGAATACGTTATCTGGAGCAATTACGGGCTTGAAGCCGAAGAGAAAAATCTCTCTGCATTTCAGCTTACCGCCCACGTTCTCGAGCTTATTGGTATAAATAACGGAAACGTTACCAAGCTTCATCAGACCGCCTCCTCCAACGATGATTATCTGCATGACCTTGAGCTCTTAGAATATGATATGCTTTACGGTGAAAGGTATGCATATCCCGAAAACGAGCTGCCATACGCTCCTACCGAATTAGTATACGGCGTTGAGCCTATTGAGGTAACGAACGCCCTTCCTGAAGATAACGTACTCACCGTTTACGGCCGTAATTTTACAGAGTTCAGTAAGGTAAAAATAAACGGGAAGCTCTATGATACGGTAGTGGAAAGTTCAGAGGTTGTCAAGGTTATGAAGACGGCGGCCCTTCAAAATCTTTCCGAACCTATGGTGATTTCTGTGGCGCAGGTAGATTCTACGGGTAATCTGCTGGGTGAAACGTCAGGGATAACTGTGGATTTTAATATTAACTAAAAACGCTTTTGATAAAATAACAGGGATGCAATAATGCATCCCTGTTATTTGTTTACTTTGATATTCTTGTTACGGTAACGGTACCTTCGGATACCCTAAATCCAACGTCAAATCCTGCGAATTTCAAGCCGTACTCCTTGCCTTCTGCATCATATCCCGGGCGTGGGTCGTTTGCTAAAAGCTCTGTTAGGGCAGAAAGCTTTTCCTTTGGTACAAGGTCTTCCGTTCCTTCGGAAAATTTGACGGGAAGCTTGTGTTCCTTTGTGTAGGAAGTATACCCTTCGGTTGCTTCGGGCTGACAGTCCGCAATGGGAATATATGGCTTAACGTCAAATATTGGCGTTCCGTCAAGAAGGTCTATCCCGCTTACTATAAGGGCAGGGGAGTCAGTTGAGTCCCAATCTATTCCTTTTAATTTTACGCAGGAAAGTCCCAAGTTGTTTGGCCTGAAGGGGGAACGTGAAGCGAACACTCCCACTCTTTTGTTTCCTCCCAATCTCGGAGGTCTGACGGTGGGGTGCCAGCCTGCTCCCACGGCTTTTGAAAACTGCCATATTATCCATAAATGGGAGAAACCTTCTATTTCGCGCAGTGCTTCTCTCACTCTGTATTCAGGCTCAAAAACTATGCGGCCTTCAAGTCCTTCAATTAACCCGCTTTGACGGGGGATGCCGAATTTTTCTTCAAAATCCGTTTTAATATAAGCTATGGGGCTGATTGTAAAACCTTTATTATCGTTCATCTTTTTCAGTTAATTATCGCCGTTATGAGGACACCGTAATGATCGGATACGTAGCCGTCGTATTGGTCGTCAAGTATCTTATAGTCCAGTACGGTTGTGTTGTAGGGGGTATGGAAGCAGTAGTCGATCGCCGACTTTGATTTTCCGTAGCCGTGGTAGGTATAGTTAACTTGGCTCAAATTCTTTAAGGTTGAAACTTTAGAATCACGGAAAGTTTCGGCGGCCAAAGAATATGCTGAAGAGGTGTTCTTAGCGTTAAAATCTCCCGTCAGGAATGCAGGATATAGGTCAAGATAACCCACGTTGTCACGAAGATAATCAAGCAGTATGGTTATCTGTTGCGCTCTGACATCATCTTCTTCGTCGCCGTTCTGGAGATGGGTATTATTAAAGGTGAACAGCTTTCCCGTAACCTTATCCTTCAGCAACGCCCAGGAGCAAATACGGTAAATTGAACCTTCAAGCTTTGTTCTTTCTTCATCAGGTGTTTCGGAAAGCCAGAAGGTGTCGCCTTCAATAAGCTCAAATCTGTCTTTACGGTAAAGAATAGCGTTCCATTCGCCTTCATCAGATCTATGTCCGTTTCTTGAGCAGCCGACTATTCCGTAGGTATTCCCCAGCTCCTCTTCAAAGAAATCCATCCACTTTTTCGTCGCTTCCTGGGTACCTATAATATCGGGCTGATATTCTTCAAGAAGCTTAAGAAATCTGGGGGCTCTTTCGTTTATGGAATTACCGTCGGGGTCATCGGTATATCTGATATTCTGGGAAAGGATTTTAATGCTGTCGGTTATGGTTACGTCAAGGTCTGTTAATGCCTTCACAATAGTATTGTTAAGCACAAGATTGCCGTTTTTGTCAATGCCGCAACTCTCATTAACCCACGTGTCGGTTACGGATTTTACCGACTCAAAGAGCTTTCCTGCTTCTGCCGTGATAATGATTCGGCTTTCATCTACTGTGATTTCGTAGGCGCTACCGTTAAGATTTTCTACCTCTCTGAGGAAGATTTCCTTTTCGGGAACGGTTGCATTGATAACCGATTCTTCCTGTGAGATTACGGGAATCTCAGCTCCCGTGCTTTCTTTTACGGCGTAGGCAAGGTACTCTGCGGCAGCCACGGTAACGTTGTCAAAGCTCGATACCGTTATCTGATATTCGGAAGACTTTCCTTCGGTGACTGTCAGGGATTTCCCGCAGCCCGAAAACACCAACGTTGACAAGGTTAATAATATAGCGAGAATGCAGTACTTTTTCATTTTGGTTTACCTAATTTGCTTTTGTAAGGCTTTTTCCTGACAGGAGCTCTCTGTCAGCCTGAAGGGAATAGAGTCCGTAATACTTGCCCTTTTTCTCCAACAGTTCTGCGTGGTTACCCTGTTCGATTATTTTTCCGTGGGAAAGAACGATTATGTTATCGGCGTGCTGAATGGTGGAAAGTCTGTGTGCAACTATAAGCATTGTGCCGATATTCATCATCTTTTCAAGAGAGTCTTGAATGAGAATTTCGGTTTCGGTGTCAATATTTGCAGTAGCCTCGTCCAGTATCATAACCGAAGGCTTATGAACTATAGTTCTTGCAAAGGAGAGCAACTGTCTTTGTCCTGCGGAGAAGTTGTTACCTCTGTCGCGAACCTCTTCATCAAGGCCGTCCTTAAGCTTTGCTATGAATTTATCTGCGTTAACGTATTTGCAGGCGGCCATAACCTCATCGTCGTTTACTCCGTCAAGGTTAAGTAGAATATTGCTTCTTACCGTACCAGAGAAGAGGAATACGTC
>JAZQLP010000046.1:0-2887 GCA_045542755.1 Eubacteriales bacterium | reverse complement strand
TATCGGTATCGTAGGTCTCTTCTCTGCTATTTATCAGGCTCGTTGTGCCGCATCCTCAGTAAATATTCTTATTAAGAACCCCAACGACGTTGCAAAGGGTGTTACACTCTCCGCAATGGTTGAAACATATGCGCTTTTCGCACTCCTCATTTCCTTCCTTATGGTAAACTTTGTCATCAAATAAATAAAAGTTTGTTGATGTTAAGTTTTTAATATGGAGGTAGGATATGGGCGTAGAAAATATTCTTGAAAAAATTACTCTCGAAGCTTCCTCTGCTGCTGAATCCATTATAGTTGCGGCTAAAAACGATGCCGTTGCGATAGTTGAGGAGGCTAAGAAAAAGGCTGCGGAATCCCACGCAAAAAGTCTTGAAAACGCAGAAAAAGAAGCTATTGAGTCTATAAATCATATCAGAAGCATGGCTGCTCTGGAAGCCCGTAAAATGAAGCTTGCTGCAAAGCGAGACGTCATTGACGAAGCCTTTAATGCTGTTGCCGAAAGACTCAGATCTTTGCCGGATAATGAATATGCAGTATTTCTTGCAGCCATGGCAAATGCATCTTCCGATAAGGGTACACTTTGGTTTTCAGAGAGAGACGTTCGTTTTGCCGAGTCAGTAAGACCTTATCTTAAGGGTGATTTTAAAATATCAAAAAGTACGGTTAAAAAGCTTCCCGACGGCTTTGTTATCAAAAACGGAAATATTCAGGTGAATTGCACGATAGATGAACTTCTTTCAGTAAAACGTGCAGAGCTTGAACCCGTTGCGGTTAAGATCCTTTTCGCAGAGTAGGGGGATCGGTATGAGAAAATATAAAGATACCGATTATTTGCACGTGTCGGTAAGACTGCGTGCAGTTGCTCACAAAACTGCGGTGGATATGGAAACACTTTCCAAAATAGTTGATTCACGGTCAACAGATGTTGCCGTTAAGCTCCTTGAAGAGAAAGGATTTAGTTTATCGTCAGCAATGACAGACAGTACTGACGGTTTGTTGAAGCGTCTTGATAAAGCTCTCACAGAAGAGCTGAACCGCTCTTACAGCTTGGTTACGTCAATTATCGGCTCATCAGATCTGGTTTCTCTTTTGAAGGTTAGGTATGATTTCCAAAACCTTAAAGCCTTGATTAAGGCTGAAATGCTTGGAATTTCTCCTGATTCTATGCTTGTAGACAGCGGCAATATTCCCTTACAGACACTCAAAGAAGGTTTCAGAGAACGTTCGGTAAAGCTTCTTAACGGAGCTATCGCTTCCGTTTCCGAGATTGCAATAAAAGAGGCATCCGAAACAGGTGATCCCCAAAGAATTGATCTTATCGCAGATAAAGCTTGTTTTGAATACATTATGGAAAGATGCGATAAGTCAGGCTTTGATTTTCTTTCCGATTATTTCAAAGCAAAAGCCGATCTTACAAATATTATGATATTTGTTCGTTGCAGAAGAATGGGCAAGGATCTGAACTTCTTCTCAAATGCGCTGTTACCCTATTCAGGTGCTGTTAAGACTGACAGATTGAAGGAATATTACGGCAGAACCTTTGAGGATTTTTACGGCATGCTTTCTTCTACTGTATATAGAAAAGTATTTGAAGGCTTTGAAAACGAGGCCGTCTCTGTAAGCCTTCTTGAATCTCGAATTTCAGATCATTTAAACGGACTTGTCCGCAAGATGAATTCTGTTGCATTCGGACCTCAGGTAGTTGTCGGATATCTTCTTTCAAAAGAAAATGAAGTTTCGAACATAAGAATCGCTCTTTCCTCCGTTGTTTCGGGTATGGATCCTGAAAAAACGAAAGAAAAGCTCAGAGCTTAGGAAGGAGTTTTATATGAAAAAAATAGCTTGTATTGGTGATAAAGACAGTGTCCTTTGCTTTATGGCTATCGGCTGCTCTGTTTTTATTGCCGAGAGTGCTGAGGATGCGGCAAGAACTTTAAGGAAACTTGCTGCAGATGAGTCTTATCCCATCATTTTCCTCACGGAAAAATATTATAATGCTATGCCGGGTGTTATTGATGATTATGCGGAAAAACCTTTACCCGCAATAATTTCTCTTCCCGGAGCCTCAGGCTCGGAGGGTTCGGGCTTGGCAAACATAAAAGCGCTTGTGGAAAAAGCCATAGGTGCGGATATTACATTTAACAATTAGGAAGGATTATAGATATGGCTACGACCAAACCCGAAGGCAGAATTATTAAAGTTGCCGGCCCTCTTGTTGTTGCAGAGGGTATGGGCCACGCCAATATGTTTGACGTTGTTCGAGTAGGTAAGATGAGACTTATCGGCGAAATTATCGAAATGCGCGGCGATAAGGCTTCTATTCAGGTATACGAAGAAACAGCAGGTCTCGGCCCCGGTGACATTGTTGTTTCAGACGATATGCAGCTCTCTGTTGAACTTGGCCCGGGTCTTATTACCAATATTTTTGACGGTATTCAGAGACCTCTTGAAGATATCAGAGAAAAATACGGTCCCCTTATTGAAAAGGGTATTGACGTTCCTTCTCTTGACAGAGAAAAATATTGGGATTTCGAAGCTACGGTTAAGATCGGTGATTATGTGAAAGCCGGTGACGTTATTGGTACCGTTCGCGAAACTCCTTCACTCCTTCATAAAATAATGGTTCCTCCCAACATTGAGGGTGAAATTATTTATATCAGAAGCGGAAGCTATACGGTTGCTCAGCACGTTGCAAAGGTTAAGAAGCCAAACGGTGAATCCTGTGAGATCTCCATGCTTCAGCGCTGGCCCGTAAGAACTGCCCGTCCTTATAAGGAAAAGATGACCCCGTCCGTTCCGTTTATTACAGGTCAGAGAGTTATTGACGCATTCTTCCCCCTTGCGAAAGGCGGTACAGCTTGTGTTCCGGGACCTTTCGGAAGCGGTA
>JAZQLP010000045.1:0-13997 GCA_045542755.1 Eubacteriales bacterium | reverse complement strand
GCTCTGAGGATACCGATTTCCTTTGTTCTTTCCTGTACGGAGATAAGGGTAATAACTCCTATCATTATAGAAGATACGATAAGAGATACTGCTACAAAGGCTATAAGAACGTAGGTTATGGCGTTAATTATGGTGGTTATTGAGGACATCATAATACCTACGTAATCGGTGTAGGTTATTTTGGAAACGTCGTCAACGCCCTCGTTATATTTAGCGATGGATTCTTCGATAACGTCTTTTTCTTCAAAGGATGCTGAATAGAGGTTTACCGAGGAAGGCTTTTCCAAATCTACATAACCCAGTATTCTCATATTCTGTTCATAAGAGGAGTTTGAGAATACAAGGACTTCGTCGTAGTATACCGCGCATTGTTCAACTGTATATAGATCGAGAGACATATCCAGCATACCCGCCAGCTGTTCGTCATTCATGGCGGAAAGCCTTGTCTCAACCTGGGCGGCATACTGCATTTTTATTTGTTCGGTTACCATTTGGGTAAAGAATTCGGTTATATCCTCATCGCTCATAGTAGAAATGTAGGAAGATATTTCGTCCTCGCTCATGCCCGTCTGTTGAGTAAGGGCCTGAAGCATGGTTTGCTCCATTGTTTCACGGGTCATACCGTCCATTGCCTGAGCAACCATACCCGAAAGCTGTTCTTCGGAGGGTATGCTCATTATTTTTACGTAGGCATCAGCTTTTTCGCTTACGTTAAGGGCAGTAACGTAGGCCTTGAATTCTTCGGCCTTCTTTTCGTCGGAAACACTTCCGTCTGTTGATTTAAAGGGGAGATCCGTAAAGATATCTGTATGAGGGTCATCAAGTTGGGCATTTATTGAGGAGGATTCTTTTGATTTATTTACGATATACTCTGTAAGCTTACTTGTGTATCCGATAGATCCGGTGAGCATGGCCGATACGGCTTCTTCGTTGGGACGGATAATACCCGATACTTTAAGAACTGTACCGTTATCGTATAGGTATTTTAACCCTGCGGACGAGGATCTCAAATCGGTATAGAGTCCTGAGCTTTCATCGAGAATATAGCAATCGGAGGAGAGGATGGTGCGGAATTCCATATTGCATATTTCTTCGTAAGTCCAGGTTTTTGCGGTGTATTCAATCTCGGTTTTGTTTACTGCCGCCTCTATCATGGCATTCATTTCTTCTTCAGACGTGAGTCCCAAAGCGAAAAGGGTCATATCGTCTATTTCGTTATTTGCGTCTACAACTATTACTATCTCGTTGTATTCGGTGGGCCAAGAGCCGTATATGACGTCGTACTGCTTTTCAAGCAGATCGCTTACCAGCTTTCCGTTATCACCCGGAAGCATCTCCTGCCAAAGTTTAAGGGATGATGACCCCATAGTTGACATCATGGAGGTCATTTGGTTAGATGCGTCTGTCAGGGTGGAGGTTTCCTCTTCGGATCCGCTTAAAAACATACTGCTGAAATGCTCCATAAGCATACTCTGCATAAGCGCCTGAGTATCAGACAGAATGATTTCTCCGTCTATGTTTTTGGTGTATATCAGCATATCTATGTTGTATGTGTACTGTATACCGCTAAGGGCGGAGGCCAGACCGTTTTCCTCTTCACCTTTTGCTTTTTCTCCTTCAATATACGCTTTAAATGCGCGGAGGTCGTTTTCTTTGGTCTCAAGATTACTCATTGCGTTAATGAGGTCGTGTACCGCAGGCTTCTGGTATACAGCATCCTTCTCATGGTCTTCCTTTGAAGCGGCAGACTCCATAAACATCTGCATAAGGGAGCCAAGGTCGGTGTGCTGTTCTGTTATGGTGAGAGGGTAGGACGAAAGGGTATCTTCTTGAACTGCATTTATATAGTTTGTCATGCCCTGAGATACGGCGTAAATAAGGGCAATGCCTATAATACCTATACTTCCCGCAAAGGAGGTTAGTACTGTTCTGCCTCGTTTGGAAATAAGATTTTTGAGGGAAAGACCGAAGGATGTAAAGAGGGACATTGAAGGCATTTTAACCTTCTTTGCTGATTTTTTTTCTTCCTCCACGCAAGCATTTTCTTTGGATATTTCCTCTTCCGTCAGCGGATTTGAGTCGCCGGTTATTACACCGTCAAGCATATTGATGATTCTTGTGGAGTATTTGTTTGCAATATCGGGGTTATGGGTTACCATAATGACGAGTCTGTCTTTTGATATTTCCTTAAGAATATCCATAACCTGAACGCTTGTTTCGGTATCCAGGGCGCCCGTAGGCTCGTCGGCCAGGATAATATCGGGATTGTTGACTATGGCTCTTGCTATAGCCACTCTCTGCATTTGTCCGCCCGACATTTCGCTGGGTTTTTTCTTTATCTGTGAGCCGAGGCCAACCATTTCAAGGGCTTCCTTGGCCCTCTTTTTTCTTTCTGACTTGGATACGCCCGAGAGGGTAAGGGCTAACTCTACGTTTCGCAATACAGACTGGTGGGGGATAAGGTTATAGCTCTGGAATACGAATCCTATGGAATGATTTCTATAGGTATCCCAATCTCTGTCCTTGTATTTTTTTGTAGAGGTGCCGTTTATTATCAGGTCGCCTTCGGTGTAGTGGTCAAGGCCTCCGATAATATTGAGCATCGTCGTCTTACCGCAACCCGAAGGGCCTAGTATGGAGACAAACTCGCTCTTTCTGAATTTAAGGCTCACTCCCTTAAGGGCGTTTACCGTTTCACCGCCCGCAGGGTAGTCCTTTTTTATGTTTACTAATTCTAACATCTGTTTCTCCTATTTCTGAATCAGGAATTCAATATAACCGTAAATTCTTCGCCTGTAATGGTTTCATTTGCGTAAAGATAGTGGGCAAGCTCGTCAAGCTTTGCTCTGTTTTCCGATAGTATCTCGGTAGCTTTCATATGGAGTCGCTTAACCGTTTCTACCACCTGTCTATCAACTTCCGTCTGCGTTTCTGCCGAGCAGATAGGGCTTGTATCTCCGCCAAGATAGCGGTTATTCTGCTCTTCAAGGGCCACCATACCGAAGCTTTCGCTCATACCGAATCGGGTTATCATGGATCGGGCGAGCTTTGTGGCTTTTTCAATATCGTTTGCCGCACCCGTAGTAATGGTCCCTACGGCAATTTCCTCTGCAGCTCTTCCTGCCGTCAGGGTGGTGATCTTATTCTCTATCTCTTCTTTTGACATGAGATAGTGATTATCTTCTTCTACCTGCATTGTGTATCCAAGGGCGCCGGAAGTCCTGGGAGTAATGGTTATTTTCTGTACGGGGGCGGAATTTTTCTGCTTTGCCGCTACAAGGGCGTGGCCTATTTCGTGGTAAGCCACTATCATCTTTTCTTTGTCGGTGAGGATTGCGTTTTTCTTTTGGTAACCTGCAATAACTACCTCAATGCTTTCTTCCAGGTCAGCCTGAGATATGGCCTTTCTGTTATTCCTTATGGCGTGCAGGGCGGCCTCGTTAACTATATTTGCAAGTTCCGCACCCGATGCGCCTGCGGCCATGCGGGCTACCTTTAGATAGTCGATATCGGTTTCTGTCTTCACCTTTTTTGCGTGAACTTTAAGAATTTGCTCTCTGCCAATAAGGTCGGGCAGGTCGACGGGCACTCTTCTGTCAAACCTTCCCGGTCTTGTGAGGGCGGGGTCAAGAGATTCGGGTCTGTTGGTAGCGGCAAGGATTATAACGCCGCTGTTATCGTCAAAACCGTCCATTTCTGTTAGGAGCTGATTAAGAGTCTGTTCTCTTTCATCGTTACCACTGAAATTGCCGTCACGCTTTTTACCTATGGCATCTATTTCATCTATAAATACTATGCAGGGAGCCTTTTCTTTTGCCTGTTTAAAGAGGTCTCTTACCTTTGAAGCCCCCATGCCCACGAACATTTCCACAAATTCGGAACCCGACATGGAGAAGAAGGGCACGTTTGCTTCACCCGCAACTGCTTTTGCCAGCATGGTTTTGCCCGTGCCCGGAGGGCCCACAAGCAATAGACCTTTGGGCATGGATGCGCCTATTTCTCTGTATTTTTCGGGGTTATGGAGGTAGTCCACTATCTCGGTAAGGTTATCCTTTGCCTCGTCAACTCCAGCAACGTCCGAGAATTTGATACCGTCGGACGACTTTACGTAGATTTTTGCGTTGCTTTTCCCCATATTGAATATCATGGAGTTGCTTCCGCCCGACTTTTTCATAAACTTGTTCATCATCAGTCGGCCAAATATCCAGAATATGGCAAGGGGGAGTATCCAAGAAAGAAGAAAACCGAGTACGGGGGAGGTCTCTTCGATTATTTCAGAATAAAATTCTGCGCCGCCGTCCTTCAGCCTTTGCACAAGGTCGGGGTCGCTTATAATTCCCGTTCTGTATACCTGTTCTTCTGATTTATCTGTAAAAAGTATTTGATTTGTCTGTATTTCTACCTTTCCTATCTGCCCCTCTTCGGTCATGGTCATAAAGGTACCGTAATCTACGTCCTTTATCTGCAACCTTGAAATGGAAGGAATTGCTATCAGATTGAGAGCCAGTACAACTGCAAGCACGATAGCGTAATAAAATATTAGGGGTTTTTTAGGGGGCTTTACTTCATTCATTTATCTTATGCGGCTCCTTTTAAATATTTGTTGGTATATCAACAATCCTACATTTTGATTATACAATATTATATATATCAAGTCAATAGAGGTCATAATATTGATTTAAAAATATGGAAATTCTGCCGTAAATTAATACCTACCGTTAAAAGTTTACGCATATATTTATGTGTTATTCGTTTGTCAGAAAAAAGACAAGCCCGAAGGCTTGTCCTGTGTATTATTCTTTGTTAGCTTCTTTATCGTAATTTTCCACAAACTCGATAAGTTCTTTTTCGCCTCTGCTGTGATATCCGTGCCAAGCAATAACCATATTCTGTGAGGGGATAATTATCAGGTTCTGTCCGTGCATGCCACCCTTACCGTAGGAGGATCCTGCACTCTTGGGTTTGAACTCATATCCCTTTTCAAGAACCATATCTATCCATTCTTCGGAAAGAATTCTCTGACCCTTCCACATACCCCTGTTGAGATACACCGCACCGAGCTTTGCCATATCGTCAGAGCGAATATAGAGGCCGGTTGCACCCATAGGATGTCCCATAGGACAGCGGCTCCATGCAACCTCTCTGAAGGAAAGAGGTCTGAAAAGTCTGTTCCAGAGGAATATATCGAGAGGTTCGCCCGATATTTTCTCAACTACTCTGGAGAGGAGATAATACGCGCCGTCAGTATAATGACTTTCACCGCAAGGCTCGTACTTAAAGGGATAGGTAAGCATATATGTAAGGTAATCGTTTGTAAAAGTTAAGGGATCCTTTGCATCAATGTCCAAAAAACCTCCGGGCAGGCCGATTCTGTGCTTTATAGCATCTTCTACGGTAACGTTATGCCAACGGGGATCCATTCCTTCGGGGATCTCATCCTTGAGGATTTGTGTTACTTTGTCTTCGGGTCTAATTTTTTTATCATCATAAAGCATGCCTATTGCCGCAACAGTAAAGGCCTTTGCAACGGAATAGGAGTTCATGCACCTGTTCATGCCCTGCAGTTTTGTCTGCTCGGGTTCGCCGTCGCCTTCTATGATTGCAACTCTATATATGCCGGTAGTATTTTCCTGGCAAAAAGCCGTAATATCGTCAAGAAACTTGCTCATTTTAATTCCTCCGTAGAATTATTTATGATTTGGTATATTATAGCAAAAAATATATGTTAGGTCAAGTATAAAAGGGTAAATATGCGTAATCTGTCGACAATGATATTATAAATCTTAGGTGACGATATCGGCTATTTTATCAAGCTCATTAATTTCATAAGAAATTGGAATATTCAAGGTGTTATCTTTATGTTCGGGGTTAAACCAGCAGGTGTCTATTCCCGCAATAAAGCCGCCTTTTATATCGCTTGTGAGAGAGTCACCGATGATAAGTACCTCATTTTTATCGGTTATGCCAAGCTTTTCAAAGACGTAATCAAAATATTCCTTATTAGGCTTTTCCGCACCAACGTTTTCCGATATGAAAATCTCATCAAAAATCTTATCAAGGCCTGAAAGACGCAGCTTTTTTTCTTGGGCGATTTTAGTTCCGTTGGTAACAGCCACAAGGGTGTATTTTCCCTTTTGTGAGAGGAGTATATCCTTCGCATTATCAACAAATTCAATATGGTCGCCAAGGGTTACTTGGTAGTCCGCATTGAAACTTTCGGCTATTTCTGTATCCACACCGATTATGCTAAAAAACTCACGAAATCTTCCTATGAGAATTTCCGGTTTGGTGAGTTCATTTCTTTCAAGCATCTGCCAGTACTTTACGTTTATTTTGGAATACAGCTTCAGCATTTCATCACTGCATTCTCCAATATTATATTTTTTGAATAAAAAACGTATTGCATATGCTTCTGCAGCAAGAAAATTCAGTACTGTTCCGTCTATATCCCACAGTAAATATTTATACTTATTCTTAGTCATATAAAACCTCGTTAGGTGATGATATACAGTAATTGTAACATAGATAATCTGTATAATACAAGGGGCAAAAATGAAAATTCATAATAAAGTTACTTTTCATATTCAGAATAGAAAAAACGATACTTGGTGATATGCCAAGTATCGTTTTTTTTATTTAAGTTCGTCAAGTGTTTTATCGTATGCGGGGAGAAAGTCTGCCATAAATATTTCCAGGGCAGGGAGGGAGAGAGCTTTCAGCTTTTTATATATTGATTTACCGGCTTTCTCAAATTCTCTGTTGCCCATATTTACCTCTTCTCTGCACTTGATATATGCAGATAAGGTATCGGCGGCCTTAACGTATGCCCATTCAGGCTCGTTTTCTGCGTTTTCCACAAATGAATACTGTGGGCGCAGATCTTCGGGAAGCATACCGAGAAGCATCTTTTCGGTTTCCTTCTCAATACCTCTGTAGGCCGTTTTTATGGCGTCGTTTCCGTATTTTACAGGGGTAGGCATATCACCCGTTATTATTTCGGGCACGTCGTGGAAAAGAGCCAAAAGAGCCGCCCTTTCTGGGGTAAGAGCCTGTCCGCAACGGGTATTTGCTATAACGCAAAGGGCGTGAGCAAGCACAGCCGTCTGATAGGAGTGGCCTTCAATGGTTTCCTTTTCCATATTTCTCATAAGCGCCCAGCGGGTTATATGCTTCATTCTGCTTAAGAGTGCGAAAAATCCGTTATTGCTCATTCTTCTTATATCCGGGGTATTTTGCCAACAGATCCTTTATCTTCTTATGGGGATCAAGAAGGGAGGTGATGGATCTGTTCTGATGTATTGAAAGAATAAAATACGCTATGTATTTACTGCAGTCAACCTCAATATACCAGGGCTCCTGAAGAAGTCTGGGAGAACGGTAGGTAAGGTTGGTGGAAAGGATAGCTGTGAAGAGGCCTTCTTCGTATGCCTGCTCAAACTTTTCAAGACCTTCGGTGAAGAGACCGTAGGTTGCGCTGAGGAATATTCTGTTAGCGCCTGCTGCTTTGAGGTCTCTGCAGAGAGCGAGGAGGGAGTCACCTGTAGCAAGGATATCATCGTATACGAATATATCCTTACCTTCTACGGAGCTACCCAGATATTCGTGAGCAACGATGGGGTTTCTGCCGTTTACGATGGTGGAGTAGTCTCTTCTCTTGTAGAACATACCCAAGTCAAGGTCAAGAACGGAAGCATAATACTTGTTTCTGTTCATAGCGCCTTCGTCGGGGCTGACTATCATCATGTGGTCTTTATCTATGCGAAGGTCGGGAATTCTCTTCAAGAGAGCCTTAAGGCACTGATAGGTGGGCATTGCGTTGTCAAAGCCCATGAAGGGAGTAGCATTCTGTACTCTGGGGTCGTGAGCGTCAAAGGTGATTATGTTCTTAACGCCGACTCTTTCAAGCTCCTGAAGCATCATTGCGCAGTCGAGGGATTCTCTGCTGGATCTCTTGTGCTGTCTGCCACCGTAAAGGATGGGCATAATTACGGAAATTCTTTCGGCTTTACCGCTGATTGCGGAAATAGCTCTTTTAAGATCCATGAAGTGATCGTCGGGAGACATGGGAACCTGCTCACCGAACATGGTATATTTAACGTCGTAGTTTCCTACGTCTACTACGATATAGAGGTCAGCACCTCTTACGGTGCTCTTAAGCTGAGCTTTACCGTCACCGGTGGTGAATCTGGGAAGATCCATACCGATAAGAAGGCTTTCTCTGTCGTTTTCATCAATAGCGGTTTTGTTTTCTTTATAGTACCAGGTCATAAGGTGAGAGTCAATCTTTTTAGCAAGCTCCTCTGCACCCTTGAGGGGAATTATGCCAAGGGGGAAAAATTCACTAGCATTCTGAAATACTGATATTACCTGTTCCTCCATAAGTTCCGTCCTTTCACACACTCAAATACGATATATTTTATCCTATAAACAATTATAGTCTAATCTCGTCAAAAATTCAAGTAAAAAAATATTAGTTTATAAAAAATTAGAATTTCAAAAGGGGCTTTACAAAAAAATCAAACCGTTGCCCTAAGGCAGTCATATTTTTGAGCCAGCTTTTCAGCGGCGGAATATGCACGGCGTAAATATTCTGTAAGGTCATCCTTGTGGGATATTCCTTTGACCTCTGTTTCAAGTGTAAGGTTGCCACAATAGGACGACTTGCCGATGCTCTTGAGCACTTCGTCCCATTTTACCGTTCCCGTAAGGGGGATTTGATGGTCGTCCTCTTTTCCACCGTTATCGTGAAGATGAATCGCGGCCAATCTCTGCCCGTAAAGGTCGAGCCAGGAAGTGTCCGTACACCAGATATTTGCGTGTCCCGCATCAAAGCAGAACTTTACGTGCTCGCCTGTATAATTATCAAGGACGTATCTCAAATGTGTGCACACTCTTGCGTTTTCAAGGGCTACCGTTACACCTGTGTCTTTCGCTAAGTCAAATATTTTTTCAATTCTTTTCAGACCGATTTTAGAGAGGGAAGGTGTGTCAAATCCGTTGCTCAGGTGCATTATCATGGTTTTTACACCGTATTTCCCACAATCCTCAACGGTTTTTAACAGTTGAACGGTCTTTTCTTCACCCGCGTTCCCCTCTATCCAAAGGGGATTGCAGCCGTGCATATCGGAATGGGCGTTTTCTATTGTCAATCCGTATTCTTCGGCGAGGGGAATGGATTCGCTTCTGCAATCGTTGGTGCCCCAGGCCAGCATTACGGATTTAAAGCCTACTTTTGATATAGCGGCAAATCTTTCTTTTTGAGAAAAATGATCCGCACCGTTCAGTGCTGTTATTCCCAACACTTCCGTGTTCATATCTGACCTCCGTTATTTTTCGAAAAATTTCCTTAAGGGGAGAGCGTCCTTGAATTCAAATTTCTTTGTCATAAAGGATGATATCCGTCCTATGAGAAAGCCGTTTACCAATGCACATATTACCGTTCCCAGCTTTACTCCCTCAAATTGCCATAAGCCGAAAAAGCAAAATGACATAATAACGCTTACAAGACAACTGATACAGTCGTATACGGTTTTGAATTTAGTTAAATTTAACCCGAATCTGTCGGGGATTTCTTTTACGATAAGCTCATACACCTCGGGGGAGAGATAGGTGTGTATCATACACGCTACGCCTATAGAGCAGAGCACCATTCCCAAGCAGAACATTACTATTCGCGCTACCGGTCCAACCTCTCCCAAAAGGCCAACCAGCGCTATTGTTCCGTTAAGTGTGTAGCCGTATATTACTGCCGTTATAAAGGAGAATAGGTATGAGAATTTAAATCTTCGCATAGCGATTATCATAAGTATGAGTAACACCGCCTGCAAAAGATATTCCATCATTCCGAAGGTGATGAAGCTCCAGGTTTCGGATAACTTTAAATACAGTATGTACGCGGGTGCAACCACCATCGAAAGCCCGAAATCAGCCTTCTCCATCATCGCGCAACCCAATGCAAGAGTAATCAGGCCGAGAAGGTATGCAAGTTCTGAATAAAATATCTTCTTCATACATCCTCCGAAAGGGTAATAATGTATATTATATCCCATAATTAAGTAAATTGCAACCCGTATCACTCTTCTGTTGCAAAAAAAACCCTTACTTGACAAATATTGATAAATATATTATAATTAGTGTCAAAAGAGGGGTGATTGCCGTATGTCAAAAGGAATTCGCAACGCTTTAATCATCGGTGGCAGTATAGTTCTGGTTACCGTGATTTTGGTGGTATATATGTATCTTCCTCTTGACGGCTTGCAGTATTTTGCGGGAAGATACAGTTCAGGAAATGATACTTCCTCTCAAGGTGAAAATCCTATGTTGAACCGAGAGGGTGACGGATACGCGGCGGAGTGCGATATTATAAGCGTGAGCCTTAATGTTTCACCCGGTGACGTGGCCACCGTAAAAGCACACGGCAGACCCAATACAAAATATAGTATTGAAGTAATCTATTCTTCAGGCCCGAGTAACGCAAAAGGACTTGAGGATAAGGTTTCCGATGAGAAAGGATACGTTGAGTGGAGCTGGACTGTAAGCAGTAACGTCACTCCGGGTATATACAAGATTTACGTTAAAAGCGAAGCGGGCGAGAGCGTAACCACCTGGATAGAGGTTACAGAGTAAAATAGAATTGTTTATTTTGTATGAAATATTCCCAAACCACTTGACAAAAGCCAATTTTTTGGATAAAATATTATGGTAAACGAATACGGAGAGTTATCGAAGTGGGGACGTTGCCGAAGCGCCGCCGGGGGCGGATGAAGCGAGGCATAAGGAGTGGCAGCGGTCGAAATTTTGTGAAGCGGACAGCGAACAAAAAATTTCGGGCACCGCAACAGGACATAACGGGGCTCCCCGTACAAAATTGAATATCGCGTTAATACTCTTAGATAGAGTTTAACATAAATGGAGAGTTATCGAAGTGGTCATAACGGGGCTGACTCGAAATCAGTTTGCGAGCAATCGCACGAGGGTTCGAATCCCTCACTCTCCGCCAAAAAAAATACTCCCGAATGAATTTCATTCGGGAGTATTTTTATATTCATGCCTTTTTGAGGGCTTCTTTTTTCTTTATTTCTTTGTTTATGATCCAGAGGAGTATTATTGCCAGAATGGTGGCGCAGAGGTTAACGCCCACGAAATTGAGCCATATTCCGTCGAGTCCCATACTCCAGGCGGCTCCCAGAATAAGAACGGGGAAAACGAAGGCTACCGCTACCGACATAACGGTTGCTAGGGCGGGCTTTTCTATGGCGCTTAAAAAGCTCTGGGTGGTAACTGCCATCCATCGGAAGAGATATGCAAAACAAAACAGCCTGATAGCGTGAGCCGATACCTCAAGAAGCATTACGTCCTCGGCGTTGGCAAAAAGGGATGCCACTCCATTGGAGAAGAAAAAGAGTATGGCTGTTGAAATAAGACCGATGGTAGCGGTTCCCGTATACGCGCATTTTACTATCTTTTTAACGCGACCATAGTTTTCAGCGCCCCAGTTATAGCCTATTGCGGGGGCGAGGGAGTCGGCGATACCGTAAAGAAGGGGCCAGGCCAGGTCACTTGCGTACATCAATACCGCATATACCGCAACTGCAGTGGTACCGCCGCCTTCTCCGAAGGCTTTTGCTCCGAGAGTCATGAGGGAAATGTTTATAAGTATGGATGTTATTCGTCCCGAAACGTTGCTGAGGAATACGGGGGATCCGCAGGCGGCAATTTCCTTTATCATTCCAAAGCTGAATTTGGGTTTTGTAAACCTCAGCAGAGTCTTTTTTGCTAAAAA
The DNA here is from genome assembly GCA_045542755.1 of Eubacteriales bacterium. GTDB lineage: Bacteria > Bacillota > Clostridia > Oscillospirales > UBA644 > JAZQLP01. Next base: position 2,215 of record JAZQLP010000045.1, on the reverse strand, counting down.
GGGAATCATTGCCACTATAGAGCTGGCGCTCATTGCAAGGGAAGTAGCCAATGCTGAACCCACAACGTCCATTTTGCAGCCCAGAAGGAAGAATGTGAGAAGCCCTAGGGTCAGAAGATTACAGCAGATATTGATAATCATGCTCGTTTTTACAAAACCGCTGATACGGAGATAATTATCCATTGCAAAAAAGATAGTTGCCAAGGGGCCGCAAAGGGCGGCGGTTCGCAGGTATCTTACGGCAGTATCCAGAAGAAGGTCGTCTGCGCCCATCATTCTTGAAAGGGGCTCTGCGGCAAAGAACATAATGCTGCCCATAAAAACGGCGGCAAGAAATATCATAATTATCGAGCAGGAGAAAACGTTGTTTGCAGTCTTTTTATCACCCTTACCCAAAGCTATTGAGATGGGTACCGAGGCACCCACGCCGATAAGGTCTGCAAGGGAAAAGTTTATCATTACCAAGGGCATTGCGATATTAACTGCCGCAAAGGCACCTTCGCCCAAGGTCTGGCCTATAAAAATACCCTCGAATATGCTGTATACGGACATGGCGAACATACTTACCATACCCGGCAAAGCCACTACGAAAAACAGTTTCCACGGTCTCATGGTGGCATACATTTTCTCTGCCTTCATTTTTATCCCCCTAAAAATTTCAGTCTGGCTAATATTATACCTCTAAAACCTATTTTTGTCAATAGATTTAAGGGATAGTTTTTATAATGTGTGGCACAATAAAAAGAAAAACGAGGGAATTATGGCTGTTGTCGAAGTTATACTGACGTCGATTTTATCTGTGGTGGCGTTGTTCATTATCGCTAAAATTATGGGGCATAAGCAGGTAGCCCAACTTGACTTTTTCGACTATATAAGCGGCATTACAATAGGGTCTATTGCCGGCGAGCTTGCAACCGGTCAGGAAGTTCCATGGAAATCGCTGATATCGCTGAGTATTTACGGGATTTGTTCCGTGTGTCTTAATCTTATTGCTCACAAATTTCTCCGAACACGAAAATATATCAACGGTACCCCTACCATTTTATTCGATAAGGGGAAGATTTTTCGGGAAAATCTGAAAAAGGCAAAACTTGACCTTTCCGAATTTCTTCTTTTGTGCAGGGAGCAGGGATATTTTAACCTTGACGATATACAGACGGCGGTGTTCGAACAAAACGGCAAGCTTTCTGTTTTGCCTACGGCGGATAGCCGTCCTTTGACCCCGTCGGATATGAATATTGCCGTTACCCCAGCTCATATAGGCACGGAAATAATTCTGGACGGCCGCATAATGGGTGACAATCTGTCACGAATGGGGCGTGACGAAAATTGGCTTAAAAAACGCCTTGCCGAGCAGGGATTTAAGGATTCGACGGAGGTTTTTCTGGGAATATATCGACCCGAGGATGACTCTTTGGCTTTGTACGGAGTGGGGTAAACAAAATTGCTGTACGGAGAAACACAGATAACGAGTCAAAATAATAATCCACCCGCTGTTCGGGTGGATTATTTTTGATTTATTTAAGTTCTTTTTTCATCCAAATGTGGGGCTGTCCCTGATCGTCTTCTATTTCGCCGAATTGGATATACCCAAGTTTTTCGTAGAAGGGAGTTGCTTGGCATTGGGAGTGAAGCCATATTTCCTTGCAACCTTTGGATATAAGATGCTTTTCAGCTTCCGATACGATCTTGGAACCAAAGCCCTTTCCTCTGTACTCTTTCAGCACCGCCAGTCTTCCGAGGTAGAAGCGACCTTCGATTTCCGACGGGAACACTCGGCAGGTGGCAACGGCAAGGCCGTCATCGCTGTAGATGATAAAGTGGGTTGCGATGTTATCTGTGTCGTCAAACTCGTCGTAAAAACCTTGCTCTTCAACGAATACTTTTATTCTTATATCCATTGCCTCGGGTGGGGGAGAGTTGAAAATTTCCGTCTTCATTCCTTTATGCCCTATAAACCACTTTTCCGTCGACCATGGTCATATATGCTGAGGCGCCAACGGTTGTAATGGGGTCTGCTGTCCATATTACTATATCGGCATCCTTGCCTTTTTCAAGACTTCCCACCCTGTGGCCGATTCCGGTTTGTACTGCAGGATTAATGGTTATTGCTTTCCAGGCTTCCTCTTTATCAAGGCCGGCGTCAACTGCAAGTCCTGCACAAAGGGGGAGATGCTGGAGAGGAATAACGGGAAGTCGGAGGCCAAGCGGTCTT
>JAZQLP010000044.1:0-3371 GCA_045542755.1 Eubacteriales bacterium | reverse complement strand
TCACCGTAGCCGTAGCCCGTGCTTGCGGCAAAAAGGCCCTCACTTACGCGGTTTTCGCGATAAATATCAAGGAGCTTTTCCGTTCTGTAGCGAGAGACTTCGTCGATCTCTGCAAATATATCTGCAAGTTCTTTTTCGGCTTTGGCCGCAAGAATTCTGGTGTTTTCCGAAATGTTCATTTTATTGCCTTTCTATGGGAGTAAATTCATATAATTCTGCATAGTATTTTATATAAAAATTGCATAAAAGTAAAGAGGTTTTGTTATTTTATCTTGATTTTTCGTGCCTTTGTGGTACAATACTGTTATATATTTACAAATTATGCCTTCAGGAAAGGACGTTTATTATGAAAGGTGTTATTACTATAGGTCGAGAGCTTGGTAGCGGCGGCCGTACTATCGGTAAAGCTGTAGCCGAAAAGCTTGGAGTTCCCTACTATGACCGCGAGCTTATCGACGCGGCGGCAAAGGAGAGCGGACTTTCTCCTGAATTTATCGAGCAGAACGAGCAGGCTGTTACGGGAAGCTTTCTTTACAATATCGCAATGGGCAACAGCTACTCTTACGGTATGCTTGGCCTTGCGGGAACAAATACGCTTCCCCTTACTATGCAGGTGTTCCTCGCTCAGCAGAAGGTTATTCTTGAATATGCAAAGGGCCCCTGCGTTATCGTAGGCCGTTGTGCAGACTATATACTTCGCGAGCGCGAGGATGTTTTCAAGGTATTTATCTATTCCGATCTTGAAAAGAGAGCGAAGCGCGCTATCGAAAGATACGACTGCGACAGAAAGAAAGCCCTCGATCTCATCGCAAAGAGCGACAAGGGCCGCGCGCGCCACTTCGCAACATTCACCGACTGGGATTGGGGCGACAGATCTAATTACGATCTTATGATCAACTCCGGCTCCGTTGGTATCGAAAGCGCCGTTGAGATCATCTGCGGCTGCGCCCTGGGACTTGAGCTTTAATATGAAATTTCAAAGAGGCTGCCACATTTAACTGTGACAGCCTTTAATATTATCCTTCAAATTACGGTTAATCGAGCAGTAAATAAAACTATAATATCCGCCGAAACGCAATTTTGTAAGTCAAGGAGACAATTCTCGCACCATGTCTCCCCTTGAGAGGGGAGGTGGATTTGCCGCTCGAATATTAAAAGTTTTTGTTAACACAGCAGGCGGCAAAGACGGAGGGGTAGTAGCGAGAAATCAAATTAAACTTTCCTTTATAGCAGTAAAGTTTGTTTGGGTCAAAGCAACTACCCCACCACCGCAAGCGGTCCCCCGCCCCTCGCAAGGGGCGGATAAGGATGCGGCTCGCTTATTCAAACTATCAAGTTTTCGTTTTAAGCAGACCGCAAAAATTGACAAATAAAAGAATTAGGAGCTATCGCAAAAATGCAACAGCTCCTTTTTTCTTTTTAAAGATCACATCATTTCGCTTTCCATCTGACCCATAAGCTTTTTATTAAACTCAAGGGCAGTGTTATATCCCATTCTCTTCTGGCGGTTATTCATTGCGGCGATCTCAAGGATTACCGCAAGGTTACGTCCGGGCTTGATGGGTACTGTCAGGGAAGGTATCTTGATGCCCATAATATCTACGTAATTTTCGTCCATGCCGAGACGCTCGTACATCTTTCCCTGCTCCCAAGGCACAAATTCAACAACAAGATTGATCTTCTCAGTATCTTTAACGGCACCCATACCAAAAAGACGGCGCACGTCGATAATACCGATGCCGCGAAGCTCGATATAATGGCGGATAAGCTCAGGGGCAGATCCTACGATTGTTTCCGCAGATACCTTTCTCAGCTCTACCGCATCGTCTGCAATAAGTCTGTGACCGCGCTTGATAAGCTCGATTGCAGTTTCACTCTTACCAACACCGGAATCACCAACGATAAGGATACCTTCACCGTATACCTCAACGAGAACACCGTGACGGGTGATGGTCTGGGCAAGCTGAACGTTCAGGTATGCGATAAGCGCTGCAGTAAACTCGCTGGTATTGCCCTCCATGGAAAGAAGTGGAACCTCATATTCCTCTGCAGCCGCACGTACTACTGCGTCGGCAGGCATTCCGTGAGTATAAATAAGAGCGGGAGACTTATGAGAAAACAGAGCGCGGATATGCTCCTTTCTCACATCATCATCAAGGCTCTCAAGATATTTATACTCTGTAGATCCGATTATCTGAATACGCTCTGCCTCAAAGCACTCAAAAAATCCTGCCAGAGGAAGCGCGGGCCTGTTTATCAAATTTTTGCTTATAAGTATATCCTTGGGGTCCTTGGGAGTATAGAGAACCTCAAGCTTGAATTTATCGATTATCTGCTTTAAAGTAACTGTTCCTGTTGCCATAATACAACTTCCTTTCTCAAAAGCCTTATTTACTCATTTGAGTATAGCACACTTGCCTATTAAATGCAACAATAAAAGTCCGACACTTTATATTCTTATAAGCTCGTAATCCTTTGATCCAATACCGAGCTCACTTGACGCATCTACCGTAAGAAGGCCGTTTCGGGACTCTATTCTCTCAACAAGATGATCGCGGCCGGGATCATCGGAGCTATATACAAGATCAAGGCAGGCTTTATCTATTGCAACGGGATCAAGGGACGCCAGAATACCTATATCAGCCATACAAGGGTCCTCTGCCACTCTGCAACAGTCACAGTCAACGGACATATTTTTCATAACGTTTATATAGACTATCTTTCCTTCAAAATAGTCCACTACAGATTTTGCCGCATCTGCCATTGACAGAAGAAAGCTGTCGTGATCCGCCGTCCACTTTTTTTCAGGCTCGCCCGCACCGTGGATATAAGCCTTGCCAAAGGATGATGCAAGGCCGATGGAAAGCTGCTTTAAGGCTCCGCCGTAGCCACCCATGGGATGGCCCTTGAAATGAGAAAGCACCAGCATTGAATCGTATTCTTCTATAGTTCTGCCCACAAAATTTCTCTTTATCACCTTTCCCTCAGGAATAGGAAGCTCAAGATCGGGGCCTACCGCATCGAGAATATCTACTCTGTATGCATCAAGCCATCCGTGAGAACGGAGAAGGGAGAGATGCTTACGGGTAGTATTTCTTGCACCGTTGTATGCAGTATTACACTCAACGGGATTTCCGCCTACTCTCTCAACTATAGCCTTCCAAAACTCGGGACGGATAAAATTCTGATTTCCCATCTCTCCGGAATGGAATTTAACGGCAACTCTGCCGGGAAGATCTACTCCGAGGGCATCATAAAGCTTTACTACCTCTTCTCCCGTGATAACAGGAGAAAAATAAACCTTTGAACTCATATGATCACCAAACCTTTTTTCTTTAATGATACCACAAATACACAATCTTGTAAATAAG
>JAZQLP010000043.1:0-16663 GCA_045542755.1 Eubacteriales bacterium | reverse complement strand
TTGAAAATATCTGTTGGTATGGCTTGCCGCATTTATTTGCGGCAAGCCTGCATAAGTATTTAGAATATTAGAGGGTTGTTTGGAAATGAGCGACAGTATGGATAAAAACTCCATAAAAATGCCAAAGCATATAGGTTTTATAATGGACGGTAACGGCAGATGGGCCCAGGCAAAGGGATTGCCCAGACAAAGAGGGCACGTAAAAGGTGTGGAAACTGCCGAGATGGTTATAGATTACGTTTGTGAGAACAGGATAAGATGTGCGACGTTCTATACCTTTTCTACCGAAAATTGGTCAAGACCCAAAATTGAAGTAGATACGATCCTGTCTTTACTTTCCGCATATCTTGATAAGCTTTATGATAAATATCTGAAGGAAACCGAAAAGTATTCTCACGTAGAATTCAGATTTATAGGTGACTTGTCGGCATTTTCCGATACTGTAAGAGAAAAAATAGACAGACTGTACAGACTTTCTTCGGAGCAAAACGAAATTCATACAACTATTAACATCGCTATTAATTACGGTGGCAGAAGTGAGATTGTAAATGCCGTAAACAGGTTTATTGAAAACAATGCGGGGAAAAGCATAACCGAAGACGATATAAACTCTCTTATCTATACACAAGGGTTGCCCGATCCCGATCTTATTATCAGAACAGCAGGGGAGTACAGACTTTCAAACTTCCTTACCTGGCAGAGTGTTTATTCGGAATATTACGCTACGGACGTTTTGTGGCCCGATTTTTGCGAAGCGGATATTATTAAGGCTCTTGAATATTACGGTAGTCGTAAAAGAAAATTTGGCTCCGTAGCTGCTAAATGATTCAGAAAGGTGAAATATAAAATGAAACGAGTTATTTCAGGCGCGGTCTTGGTGTTAATAATGTTTGCCGTTATTGCCTGCTCCCATATACCCTTTGTGCTTAATATTTTCGTTGCGCTGATTTCCGTTTGCGCTTTGTACGAGGCTATGGTGGTTACCAAGTATATTGAAAGTAAGTTTTTAATAATTATCAGTATGCTTTTTGCTTTGTCCATACCTTTCCTTCATATGATTCCCAGCTTTTTGACATCGGCCGTAACATTTTCCATATTTGTTTTTACGGTAATCGTATTCATTACGTTTTTGATGTTTTATAAGGTATTCAGCCTTGAGAGACTGTCGGTGATTTTTCTTCTTTCATTGATGATACCGTTGTTTTTTACCACTCTCGTGTATGCAAGACTGTTGCCCTACGGCCTGTATAATATAATATTTATCTTTATCGTGTCTTGGCTTACAGATACGGGCGGATATATATTCGGTAAACTTTTCGGCCGTCATAAGATGACTCCCAGAATAAGTCCCAAGAAGACTGTAGAGGGCGCCATAGGCGGCGTTGTGTCAACTCTGGCCGTATGTCTTTGTTTTATATACATAGTGGACGTGTTTGATCCTACCGTAAGCGTAAACTATGTTATGGCTGCAATTTGCGCCGCTGTCGGTTCTGTTTTTGCTATATTCGGGGACCTTTCCGCCTCGTTGATAAAGCGTAACTTCGGCGTTAAGGATTTTGGAAACGTTATTCCCGGACACGGTGGAATAATGGACAGATTTGACAGCGTAATGTTCGTTGCTCCCGCACTCTATCTTGTTTTTGAGGCAATTCCCGTATTCTTCTAATAGTTGTACCGAAAGGAAAAGGCTATGAAAAAGCTTATAATAACCGGTTGCACAGGTTCCATCGGCCTACAGACTGCAGCCGTCGTGAGAAATCTTAACAGTCAAGGATATGATTTTAAGGTTACGGGTCTTGCTTTTGGCAGTAACGTTGAGAAGGCAATGCCTTTAATAAATGAGTTTTCACCTCAAATGGTTGCCGTTGCCTCAGAGGCTGTAGGTGAGATTCTCAAAAATGAGTTAAGCGGAAGGGATATAACCGTTCTTTGCGGGAAAACTGCTGCAGAAGAGCTTTGTAAGAGAGCGGATTACGATATTTGCGTAAATTCCATAGTTGGAGTCGCCGGTCTCCTTCCTTCTCACGCAGTATTGGAACACGGCGCGGATATTGCACTTGCCAATAAAGAAACCGTTGTAACCGACGGCGATAACTTTATGAAAAAGGCTGCAAAGCTCGGTAAGAGGGTAATTCCTCTTGACTCCGAACATTCCGCTATTTTTCAGTCATTGACGGCCGGTAACCATGGAGATATAGGCAAACTTATAGTAACTGCATCCGGCGGTCCGTTTTTTGGAAAAACTCGTGAATACCTTGCTTCAGTTACTCCTGCCCAGGCTTTGGCTCATCCAAACTGGTCTATGGGTAAGAGGATTACCATAGACTCGTCTACCCTTGTCAATAAGGGGTTTGAGGTTATTGAGGCTGTAAGACTTTTTAACGTTCCCTTTGAAAAAGTGGAAGTTGTTGTTCACCGAGAAAGTATAATTCATTCTATGGTTGAATTTAACGACGGCGCAGTTATTGCCCAGTTAGGTACCCCCGATATGGAGTTACCTATACAATACGGCCTTGTGTATCCCGAACGTCCTCACGGCCTTGCTGGAAAACTTGATTTTTCAAAGCTTAAGGAATTGACGTTCAGCCCTCCCGATATGGAAACCTTCCGTGGGTTGCCCCTATCTGTTGAAGCTCTTCGTCTTGGCGGTAACGCAACGGCGGTTCTCAATGCTGCAGACGAGGTTGCTGTGGAATATTTCCTTGAGGGAAGAATAGGGTACTTGCAAATCTTTGAATATATAGAAGAGGCTTTGTCGGCCATTTCCCATATTTCGGAACCTTCTACCGAAGAAATAATAAGTACAGACCTTAATACACGTGAATATCTTAAGGCATATTACCTAAAACATAACTGATTTAAATCATAATTGATTACTCTAAGGAATTGATATAGATGAACATTGTACTTCAGATACTTTATACGGTTCTTGTTCTGGGCATCCTTATACTCGTTCATGAATTCGGCCATTTTATCGTTGCTAAAAAAAGCGGCATCCGTGTGCTTGAGTTTGCATTGGGTATGGGCCCCGCCATATTCAAGAGAAAAGGAAAAGAAACTCTCTTTACCGTAAGAATTCTTCCCATAGGCGGTTACTGCAAAATGGAAGGGGAGGACGACGAGAGTGAAGATCCCAGCGCATTTTGCAATAAACCTGTTTGGAAGAGAATACTCGTTGTCGCCGCAGGAGCTATAATGAATCTTCTTATTGCTCTTGTGATAACCTTCTTTCTCGTTCTTTCCGAGAGTAAGTTGCCCTCTGTTACGGTTGCTGAGTTTTATGACACTGCCGTGTCGGACGAATACGGCCTTGAGGTTGGCGATAAGATAATCAAGATCGACGGTAAGGCTGTAAATATTTATACCGATATTTCAGGGGCTTTTTCAAGAACCTACGGGAAAGAATCCGTAGATATAACTGTTTTGCGTGACGGGGAAAAGGTTTTTCTTGATGACGTTCAGTTTCCTCTTATTCAGATAAGTGAAGATATGTCCTCTATCGTGCCTGATTTTTACGTTATGGCTGAAACAAAGACCGTCGGATCCGTTTTAAGACATACTTTCTTTAGAACGGTATCTTACGTTACAATGATGTATGAATCACTTTTTGATATGATAACCGGTCGAGTATCCCTCAAGTACGTTTCCGGACCTATCGGTACTTCCCAGGTTATAGCCGAAGCTGCCGCAAGCGGATTTGCAAGTCTCGCATCTCTTATGGCTCTTATTTCAATAAATCTCTGTGTGATCAATCTTCTTCCTCTGCCTGCCCTTGATGGCGGTAGATTAGTATTTCTCGTAATAGAGGCTATACGCAAAAAGCCCGTTAACAGAGATGCTGAAGCAATAATTCATTTTGTAGGACTTATACTTCTGCTCATTCTTATGGTCGTCATAGCATTTAAAGATATATTCTTCCCCATATATTAGTAAGGAGGATTTGTATGACAAGGCAGGTTTTAGTGGGGAATGTTCCCGTAGGTGGCGGTGCTCCCGTGAGTATTCAGTCTATGAGTAATATTCCTCTCGCAGACTTCGAAAATATAAAAAAACAGGCTCTTGAACTTCAGGACGCAGGATGCCAGATACTTCGAGTAACTGTGCCTTCTGCCGAGGATGCCGAGAACTTCGGCCGCCTTAAAAAAGAGCTTAGCATACCTCTGGTTGCTGATATACACTTTGATTATAAGGCTGCCCTTGCTGCAGTCAGTGCCGGCGCTGATAAGATAAGAATAAACCCCGGAAATATGGAAAAGGACAAGATAAAGCTTGTTACCTCTGCTTGTAGGACTGCGGGCATTCCTATTCGTGTGGGAGTTAATTCGGGTTCCGTTGAAAAAGCTCTTTTAGCCAAGTATGGTGGCAGAACTGCTCAGGCCCTTTGCGAAAGTGCAAAAAACAGCGTAAATCTTTTGTTAGCCGAGGATTTTACAGATATCGTAGTATCAATGAAAGCAAGCTCGGTAAAAATGACAGTCGATGCCTACAGACTGTTTGCAAATGACACGGAGCTTGATTTTAAAGAGGGAAGATTCCCCTTACATATTGGCGTTACCGAAGCGGGAACCCTCCGTGGCGGTATTATAAAATCTGCCGTTGGCATAGGTGCTTTACTCTTGGATGGTATAGGGGATACATTAAGAGTCTCTCTTACAGCACCTCCCGTAGAAGAGATATACGCGGCAAACAATATTTTAAAGGCTGTAGGTCTTAAAATGGACGGTATAGAGCTTGTTTCCTGTCCTACTTGCGGAAGAACTACCGCTGATACTCAGACTTTGGCAAATTATATAGAGAATAACTTCTCCCATATTAAAAAGCCCTTGAAGATAGCCGTTATGGGCTGTGTTGTAAATGGCCCTGGTGAGGCAGCGGATGCTGACCTCGGTGTGACCGGGGTAAACGGAAAATACGTATTGTTCAAAAAAGGAAAGTTGTACAGAAAAGATATTTCCGAGGAAGAAATATTCCGAGTGATCACAGAAGAAATAGAATTACTCTGTAAATAGTTTCAACTTTTCTGTGAAAAGGATTGACATAATCGGTATATTCTGGTATACTGTTTTAGTAATTTACCGTTTTATCTTGATAAAGCGGAGCGAAAATTGAAAGTGAGCGACAGTACTTATCAATGAGAAAGCTTAATACTGTAATTAAGGACGGAACTGTAGACTATATTTTCGGAGAATGTGAATTCAAAAGAAAGATAATAGATACACTGCTTTCGTTATATAAAAAATGGGGATATGCCGAAATAATGACCCCCATAATAGAATATAAGGACGTCTTTTCCGGCTATGCTGTAGGAGAGATGATAAAGGAAGAAGACATATATATCTTTTCCGATGAGAAGAACAGACGGTTGGCCATACGCCCCGACTGTACGATGCCCATTGCCCGTGTGGCCGCATCTAAACTTAAAAATACAACCGTACCTTTCAGACTTTGTTATTCTCAGACTACTGTAAGAGCTAATTCTCTGCCCCTTGAGAGCACGCAGAGCGGTGTAGAGCTTATTGGCGCAAAAGGGATTTCCGCAGATACAGAAATCCTTGTATTGGCCGCAAAGAGCTTGGCTGAAACCGATTCATCTTTCCGTATTGAATTGGGTTACGGCTTGCTTTTCTCCACACTTGTTGAAGAGTACGGTATTAATCCCGAATTGGCAGGACAGGCCAAGGAACATATCGAGAGAAAGAACTTTGCTGCTCTTGAAGCCATGGATATTCCCGAGGTTATAAAGAAGCTTCCCAGATATTTTGGTGACGTTTCCGTACTTGATCAATATGCCAAAATGGTTGATTCTCCCAAAATCAAGGATATGCTTGACTATCTTAAGCAGTTGTATTCCAAACTGTCGGAATGCGGATTTGCCGATCATATAGATTTTGATTTGGGTATAGTAAACAGTCTTGATTATTATACGGGTATTATTTTCAGAGGCTACATAACTGATTCGGGAAGCGCCGTTCTTTCAGGCGGCCGTTATGATAACCTGCTTGAGAAGTACGGTACAGCATTTCCCGCTATAGGTTTTGCTATCAATATTGATAACGTATTCGAGGCAAAAAAAGGCGGCTCTACCGCTGATTCAATTCCCGATATTTTGGTTAACGCCGCAGAAAACTGCGAGGCTAAGGCTTTTGCTGAGGCTGAGGCCCTTTCCGATAAGGGAGTATCGTTTATGTTCTCTTATGCGGAAACTGAAGCCGATGCTTTAAATGAGGCAAAGGTAAGAGGTATTAAGAAGGTTATTCGCCTTACTTCTGCAGGAAGGATGGAATACGAGATATGAATAATACGAGACCCTTGCGAATTGCCCTTACAAAGGGTCGACTTGAAGAAAAGACAGTAAGTCTTTTTGAAAGTAAGGGAATAGATTGCTCAGCCCTCCGTGATAAGGGAAGAAAGTTGGTATTCCCCATAACCTTCGGAGATATAACTGCCGAGGTTATTTTGGTTAAGCCCTTGGACGTAATTACATACGTTGAACACGGAATGTGTGATATAGGAGTGGTAGGTAAGGATACCATAATGGAGCACGGCAAGAGCTTTTATGAAATTGCCGACCTTGGTTTTGGCCGTTGCCGAATGGCCTTTGCAGGTAAGAAAGAATATGCGGAAAATCCCGCTCTCTTTTTTGACTCCTATGAGAAAAAAATAATTGCAACCAAGTTCGAAAATATTGCAAGAGAGTATTTTGCGAAAAACAATACCGACGTTGACATTATAAAAATAGAAGGCTCCGTTGAGACAGCACCTGTCTTGGGCTTTGCTCACGGTATAGTGGATATAGTAGAGACGGGTACGACTCTTAAGGAAAACGGACTTGAAGTTATTGATACTATTTGCGACATATCTGCAAGAGTTATAGTGAATATTGCCGCTATGAAGATGAGAAAGGCCGAGATTGACGCCTTTGCAGATTTATTGAATATCTGAAACGTACAAGGATGGATATGGATATGAGTAATGAAATCGTAAGAATAATTAAAGCTGACGGCGTAGCTGAATATGAGTTTTTGGATTCCCTTAAAGATAGGGGAGAGGCAAAGGAAAAAGAGGTAGAAATTGCCGTTTCCGAGATAATTGCCGACGTTGCTAAAAGAGGTGACGCCGCCCTCCATGACTATTGCCTTAAGTTTGATGGTAAGGATCCCGAAAACTTCGAAGTTTCCCAAAAGAAGATAAAGGATAGCTACTATTGCAACGGACACTCTGTAACTATAGAGGCCGCCGCAAAGAAGATATTTGAATATCATGAAAAACAAAAACAGAACGGCTATGCGGTTACCGGTGACGGCACTATAGTAGGTCAGAGAGTTATCCCCCTTGAAAGAGTAGGTATATACATCCCCGGCGGAACTGCATTCTATCCTTCCTCCGTTCTTATGACCGCTATTCCCGCAAAGGTTGCCGGTGTTAAAGAAATCATTATGGTAACTCCTCCCACCGACAAGAAGGAGTTTAAGAACATTTTGGCCGCGGCGAAAATAGCAGGTGTTGATAAGGTTTATACCGTTGGCGGTGCTCAGGCTATTGCGGCTTTGGCTTACGGTACCGAAACTATTTCCAAGGTTGACAAGATCGTCGGCCCCGGTAATATCTATGTTGCCACCGCTAAAAAGCTTTTGTACGGTAAGGTTGATATTGATTCCGTTGCCGGTCCTTCCGAAATACTTATTATAGCTGACGAAACTGCTAATCCCGTTTATCTTGCGGCAGATATGCTTTCTCAGGCTGAACACGATAAACTTGCATCTTCACTTCTTTTCTGTACATCTGAAGAGCTTGCCAATAAGGTCAGAGAAGAGCTTGCAGTGCAGCTTGAAGCTCTTCCCCGTAAGGAAATTGCAGCAGAAGCTCTTGCAAATGCCAGCGGCATAATCGTTTGTGACGTAGATTCCGCTATTAAGGCCGCAAACTATATGGCTCCCGAGCACCTTGAGCTTATGATCAAGGATCCCTTTGATAAGCTTGATGCCGTAAGAAACGCAGGCTCCGTATTCCTCGGTGAGAACTCTCCCGAACCTCTGGGCGACTATATGGCAGGCCCCAATCACGTATTGCCCACTTCCGGTACTGCCAGATTCTTCTCCCAGCTTTCCGTTGATTCTTTCGTTAAGAAGTCTTCTTACATTTATTATAATAAGGAAGCTCTTGCAAAGGTTGGCGAGGATATAATTAAGCTTGCCAATAAGGAAACTCTTGGCGCTCACGCAAATTCCATAAAGGTGAGACTTAATAATAAGTAAACTTATAGCCTTAAAGCGAAAGGTTAGTAACTAATGTTCGGTGATAAAATTAAAGGCTTTGAGCCTTATATTCCTTTTACATATACCCCCGGTCAGATTCGTTTGGATGCAAACGAGAGTCCCTACGATTTGCCATACAGTATAAAAGAGGAGATATTTAAAAGAATACGCAATCTTGATTTTGACAGATATCCTGACCCTTCTGCAACGAAACTCTGCTCTGCATTTGCCGATTATTACGGTGTTAATGAGGAATGTGTGGTTGCGGGCAACGGCTCGGACGAGCTGCTTTCCTTAATCTTATCCGTTTCACTGAAAAAGGGCGGAGTGGTTACTGTAACCAAGCCTGACTTTTCCATGTATTCATTTTATTCCACTTTGGGAGAAAATGAGGTAAGAGTCTTCGATAAAGGTGCTGTAGATGGATTTGACGTTATGGAATTTGCCTCTTTTGCAAAAGGCTCCGAGGTCATTATCTTCTCAAATCCCTGTAATCCCACGGGACAGATTTTATCGGCAAAGGATGTATTGACACTGGCTGATAATGTGGAAGGGCTTCTCATTGTAGATGAGGCCTATATGGACTTTGCAGATGAAAGCGTTATTACTGAAGCTTCAAAGCGTAAAAATTTGATGGTGCTCAAAACCCTTTCCAAGAGCTTTGGATGTGCTTCCATTCGTGTAGGATTTGCCGTGTCTTCAAAAGAAAATGTAGACGTTATTAAAACTCTCAAATCTCCTTATAATCTCAATTCCATTTCTCAAGTGATAGGCGAGATTATCCTTAAAAATAAACCCCTTGCGAAAAAAAGAGTGGAGAGTATAAAGGCTTCACGGGATATTTTGTACGACGGCTTATGCGCCTATAACAATGCGGATTTTGTTGTGTATCCCACCTGTGCAAACTTTGTTTACGTGAAGACCTCAAAGGCGCAGACAATAGCGGACAAGTTGCTTCAAAAAGGAATCGTTGTCAGATGCTTTAAGGATGCGCTTCGTATTTCGGCAGGCTTGCCCGAAGAAGTGGAAAGATTGCTGGATGTCTTTAAGGAGATAAGCGATATTTTAAAATAATCTTTATTATAGGATGAAGAATCGTTATGAGAAAAGCTCTTATTATAAGAAAAACCAAAGAAACCGATATAACTTTGTCTTTAAATATAGACGGAAAAGGTATTTTTAATGGTACAAGCGGAATTGGCTTTTTTGACCATATGCTTAACAGCCTTTGCGTACATTCGGGTATTGATATTGAATTACAGTGCAAGGGCGATTTAAAGGTTGACTGTCATCATACGGTAGAGGATATCGGTATCGTCTTCGGAAAAGCCTTTTCCGAAGCGCTCTCTAACAAAAAAGGCCTTGCACGATACGGTACATTTTATATTCCTATGGACGAGGCTCTTGCCATGGCTTCCATTGATATTTCAGGTAGAGCTTATCTCGTCTTTAATGCAGAATTTACCTCTGAACGCGTGGGAGAATTTGATACTTGTATGGTAAGAGAATTCTTCAGGGCGTTTGCTATGAATTCAGATACCACTCTTCATATCAACCTTAATTACGGTGACAATGCTCATCATTGCATAGAGGCTATCTTTAAGGCCTTCGCTCATGCCGTCAGAGTGGCCGTATCTCCCACAGGTAGTAACGAAGAGTTGTCTGCAAAGGGTGTTCTTTAATGAAAATAGGTATTGTTGATTACGGCGCGGGAAACCTTCGTTCCGTAGAAAAAGCTCTTCATTACGTTGGAGCTGAGTATGTCGTATGCGAAACGCCTGAAGCCCTTGATGTTTGTGACGGTATTATTTTACCCGGCGTCGGAGCTTTCCCCGACGCTGTAAAAGCGCTTAAGGATAAGGGGCTTTTTGATTATCTGAAAACTAAAATAGGTAATCGTCCGTTTCTTGGTATATGCCTTGGTATGCAGCTTTTGTTTGAGAAGGGTCACGAGTTTTGCGAGTGCGAAGGCCTTGGTCTGATTGAAGGAGAGGTATGTCCTATTGCATTTAGCGAAGGCTTGAAGATTCCTCATATGGGATGGAACAGCCTTATTTTAAATGAAGAGGATCCGTTATTGGAAGGAGCAGAGGATAATTACTATTATTTTGTCCATTCCTTTGAGGCAATTACTCCCTCTGAAAACGTGACGGCCTATACTCAATATGGCAAAAAAATAGTTGCCGCGGTGAGAAAAGGAAACGTATGGGGTATGCAGTTCCACCCCGAAAAAAGCGGAGACATGGGACTGAATATTATCCGAAAATTCTGCTTTTGCGGAAAGGACGTTGAATAATGCAGATATTTCCTGCAACTGACATAAAAAACGGCGAGTGTGTAAGACTTTTTAAGGGTGATTTTGATACAGTATCAAAGGTGTATGAAAGCCCCCTTAAGGCTGCCCTTGACTTTAAATCTCAGGGCGCAACTAATCTTCATATAGTTGATCTTGACGGTTCTCTTGAGGGGAAACCCGTAAATATGAAAGTTATTACCGATATAAAAGCCCAGACGGGAATGTTTTGTGAGATAGGCGGCGGAATACGTACTATGGCCCATATTGACTCATACGTTGAAGCAGGGCTTGACCGCATTATCCTCGGTACTGCGGCTCTTACCGATATGGATTTTACAAAGGAAGCCGTTAAAAAGTATTCTGAACGAATAAGTATAGGTATTGATGCTGATAACGGTATCGTTAAGGGGTGGGGCTGGACTACCACATCAAACGTTGATTATATAACGTTTGCAAAAATGATGGAAGATATTGGTGTAAAACATATAATCTATACCGATATTCAAACCGACGGTACTCTTGCAGGGCCTAATTTTGATCACCTTGAAAAGCTTTCAAAGGCTGTATCAATGGACATAACTGCCAGTGGCGGTATTAAGAATAAAGAGCATATTGATAGGCTTAAGACCATGGGCATATACGGTGCTATATGTGGAAAATCTCTTTATTCGGGTACGTTAAAGCTTTCAGAGATATTATAACGAGGGGAAAATACATGCTTGCAAAAAGAATTATTCCGTGCCTTGATATAAATAAGGGCAGAATAGTGAAGGGTGTAAATTTCGTTAACCTTATAGATGCCGGCGACCCGGTTGAGGCAGCTAAGGAATACGACAGACAGAATGCCGACGAAATAGTATTCCTTGATATTACCGCTACCCATGAGGGTAGGAGCTGTATGATAGATATTATAGAAAAAACGGCTTCCCAGGCTTTTATTCCTGTCACCGTGGGCGGAGGTATTTCGTCTACAGAAGATTTTAAAGAGATCTTACGCGCGGGTGCAGATAAGGTATCTGTAAATTCCGCAGCCGTACGGGATAAATATCTGGTGTCGCGAGCTGCAGATAAGTTCGGAAGCCAGTGCGTCGTAGTAGCTATTGACGTTAAGAGATTTGATGATTCTCCTTCCGGGTATCACGTGTTTATAAACGGTGGGAGAATTGATACCGGAATAGATGCCTTGGAATGGGCTAAGGAAGTTGAGCGCCTTGGAGCAGGTGAGATTTTGCTTACGTCAATGAATGCTGACGGAACGAAGAAGGGCTTTGATATAGGAATAACCAATCTTATCTCTTCAAGTGTCAGAATTCCCGTGATTGCCTCGGGCGGCTGCGGGTGTCTTGATCATTTTTCCGACGTTTTTGAGCAGACTCAGGCCTCGGCCGCTTTAGCCGCTTCTCTTTTTCATTTCGGTGAACTTACAGTTCCTCAGGTGAAAGAGCATTTAGTAAGTAAAGGAATACCCGTACGAAGATAGGGTAGTGGTTTGTTATGGACGAAGAAAAGCTTATTGTAAACGTAGAGGATATGTTCGAAAAATCAGAACTTGTTCCCACTATTATTACCGATTGTAACAACGGCGAAGTTTTGATGTTGGCCTATATGAATAAAGAGAGCCTTAGGTTGACCCTTGAAAGCGGAAAAACCTGGTTTTATTCGCGAAGCCGTCAAAAACTCTGGAATAAGGGCGAAACGTCGGGACATTTTCAGTTTGTCAAGAGCATAAAAGCAGATTGTGATAACGATACCTTGCTTATTTCCGTTGAACAGATAGGCCCTGCCTGTCATACGGGAAGAAGAAGCTGTTTTTATAAATCCGTGGAATTATAAGAGAGGATCAGTACAATGAACGATAACGTAATAAAAGATTTGTTTGAGGTCGTAACCGACAGAAAAACCAATCCTTCGGAAAATTCTTATACCTGCTATCTTTTTTCTCAAGGTATAAACAAGATACTTAAAAAGGTGGGCGAGGAGTCTGCCGAAACTATTATTGCTGCTAAGGAAGAGGATAAAGAGGCTCTTACAGGAGAGGTGTGTGACCTGATATACCATCTTATCGTAATGGCTGTAGAAAAGGGTATTTCTGCCGATATGATATTGGAGGAGCTTGATAAGCGCTCTCAAAAGATAGGCAATCTTAAAGTTATGAAAAAGACCGATAAGCAGACCTGATATTTATATGTAAAAAAAGCCGAGAGAAAATCCTCTCGGTTTTTTTATTGCTAAAAATAAAGATGTAGGTCCATACGCTTGTCCGTTTGACATTTTTTTACGGTTGATGTGTGGTATGATTATTAAACACACAACAACAAAAGACGGTATGAGGTATGGTTTATAATGAAAACTCGCAATGAAAGAGAGATATATATTGGTAAGTACGAGTTTGCACGTATAGCAAAAGGCTTTTTTGAGTTTTTCTTTGGCTTTTTGCTGTCTGCAATATCTCTTGGGGGAATGTTTCCTTTTGGTCTTGCTTACAGCTCAATTTCGGGTAACTTGGGCGTTATGGGGACCCTTGTAGGATATTTTATATTCTCTTCCGATTCCTATAGGTATGTCTTTGCCTGCATATTTTGCTTCTTGCTTAAAAAGCTTCTTGAGAAAAAGATCCCTGTGAATGGGATTTCGGGCACATTTTTCTATGTTATCTGGGGTACATTGCTGGCGGAAATTCTTGGAATTATCACCGCAAAATATACCTTTACTGAAAATATGCTTTTTGCTTTAAGCGGGATAATTGCCGGTATAGGCGGAGTTATCTATTATTATGGCAATATAAAGGTGCAACGGCACACTTCTCATATGGAGAACATTGCATTTTTCAGTAAATCGGTGTTCGTTGCTTCTGTATTAAGCGGATTAGCTCATGTTGAAGACTTTGGCTTGTATGGAGCGTACGTGCTTACAGTCTTAACTGTATTTGCGGTTGGACGGTACGGCGGTATGTTGAAAGGCTTTACCGTAGGATTAATTATTGATATCTTTTATATAATATCCGGATTGTTTAGCTGGACAACCCTGGGGAGTGTTGTGGCCTGCGCCGTTATCGGCGGTCTGCTACGGGACTTGCCCCGATATTTCACCGTTGCCGCAACCACACTGTCATCACTGTTGATACTGATTTATCAACGAGGAAACTTAAATTCTTGGACAAATCTTCTTTGTGTGATTATGGGCGGGGCAATTTATATAACCTTACCGTACAGCCTTCTTGGTACTGTTTGCGACAAGATTTTCTTTCCTCACGTAGGCAAAAAGATAAAGAAAGTGGCTAAGGTTAAAGCCAGAAAAAGCTATGTAGGGAGCACGAGGACAGAGCCTAATTCCGTATGCGCTGGTTGCAGTAAGAAGCTTATATGTTGGGTCAGGGATCATGATTATACCGCTGACGTGTTCTTGAAATTGAAGAACAACGGATTTACCCGAGTTCCTTCTCATTTTGAAGAGCACTGCGACAGAATAGGGGAGCTTATAAACGTGTTTTCCAAGCCCAAAGATAATAATATCTGTCAGAAGCTTTTAATATCTAAGGGCGCCTGCACTAAAAAAGGCGAAACGGCAAGCGGTGATAATGCGGTGACCTTTGTTACCAAGGACAATAAACACGTAATATGCCTTTTAGACGGAATGGGGAGTGGTGTAAGAGCCTCTAAGCAGAGTTCTGAGTGTGGGCTTATATTACGCAAATTAATAGAAAGCGGCGTAGATAAAAAGGAAGCCGTTCACTTTTTGAATGAACGGCTTTCCGAAGATAAATATGAATCGATATTGGGGGTGGATCTGACTATTGTGGACCTCGAGGGTGGCTATATTGAGACCTATAAGGCGGGTGTTTCGCCTACTTATATTATCCGTAACGGAAAAATATACGAGTTTGGGGTTTCTTCCTTGCCCATAGGCGTTCTTGACGAGGTTCACGGAGAGGTCAACCGCTGTCGCATTCGTCCAGATGATATAATAGTAATGGTGTCTGACGGATTTCTTGAGAAAGGTGGACAACGGCGTGGGGGACGTCTGTCAAACTACGCCTCTGAGGGTAGACTTTCATGCACAGATATAACGGAAATGCTTATAGAAGACGGTTGCCAAGCAGGTCTTGACGGGTACGACGATTTGACGGTCGTTGCCGCAAAAATCCTTTAAGCGTTATAGTTTTCCGAGGAGTAAATTTCTATTGCGGGATATACTCCGAAATCTCTTAAAGCTGCTCTGTACTCTTCCTCGGCTCTGGGGTCGGGATTGCCTACGCGTCTGGCTCTTATGAGTAAGTTTTTTGGAGTATCAAGAGGGGAGCAGTATTCGATTGCTGAAACCTCGTATCCGCTTGCTCTAAGCTTCAATATTCTAAGGCTGTCTGTGAGTATGGAATTGAATCTTGCCTTAAGAATGCCTTCTGTAACAAGATTATCTATTGCAGGGTTTGCAAATCTATCAAGTAATTCCTTGTGGCAGCAGGGGACACAGATGATGTTTCGTGCTCTTTTTCTTATGGCGTATCCCAAAGCCATATCCGTTGCCGTATCGCAAGCGTGGAGTGAAATAACCGCATCGGGAGTCATTCTCATATCAAGATCGGAAGATGCAAGTTCGGACAAGTCTGCCTGAATAAAGTCCATATTGGAATATCCCAGCTTCTTTGCCATCTTTCGGCTTTCGTCTATAACACCTTCGGATATGTCAATGCCGTAAAAATGAGCCTTGATTCTCTTTTCTTCCCAAAGCCAATAGTTGAGAATGAATGATAGATAGCTTTTTCCGCAACCGCAGTCAACGATGTTCAAGGATGTTTTTCCTTCAAACATATCGCCTATAAGGTCAATGAATCTGTCGGTTTGATTGTATTTTCTGATTTTGTCGTTTCGGAGCTTTCCGTCCTCGGTTGTGTATCCGAGTGTATAAAGCAGTTCCTTTGCTTTGTGAAGGCTTATATTGTATTTCTTGTTTTTTGTTCCGGGTGAGTATACGGGAGCGTCAACCTTCTGTTCTTGCTTAGACACCTTTACGTCACGGTCATCTGCAATAATTTGGGTGACGAGGCCTCTCTCTGTAAGAGTAACGACAGCTTTGTCGTATTTTATGAGGGTTGTTACGAGGTATTCGCTCATTGCCTCAAAGTTGTCAAATGAAACTTCTCCGGCAAAGGACAATGTGTATTTCTTATCTGTATAGGCAATTTCTCCGGAAATATCTTTTGAGCCGGAGGATACTGTGAATGAAAGGGAAACGAAATAATCGTTTTCTTCTATTTTGGGTCTGAAGCCCATAAGGAAGATTTTGATTTTTGAAGATTGCTTGGAATTCATTTTTTAGCCTCCGTCTTTTGGCAAATAAAAAAATAAGGGTGCGATGAAGATCCATCGCACACCTGGTGATCCATCGGAGAGTCGAACTCCGGACACCATGATTAAAAGTCATGTGCTCTACCTACTGAGCTAATGGATCATTTATAGAATTCGCCGCCCATTTCTTGACAGCTCATATATTATACCAAATAAAGGTTGTTTTGTCAATACCCTTTACTGTGAACAATTTGTGAATTGAAGAGGCATGGAAAAGTGAGTCGCTAACTGTATTATTTGCGCTTTTTATCCAAAAAAACTTGACAAACGTAATAAAATGGTGTATAATGATTTTACAGTTGAATTTTTGGCTTTATGAGCGCAAATATGCGGATTTTTCCGTGATAGCCTAATTATTCAAGTAAAGTTTACATAAATTTCACCAAAAATATGTTCTACGCTATTGCAATCAATGGAAAAGTGTGTTATAATATTTGTACCTTGCAAAGAGGTGCTTTTTTTATGGATTAATTTCACTTCTTTATTGGTGCAAGGGAGGCAATTAAATTAATATCAGGAGGTGCCGATATGGGTAAAGACAAGGTTGTTCTCGCATGTACTGAATGTAAGCAGAGAAACTACAACACAACCAAAAACAAGAAGAACAATCCCGACAGGCTGGAGATGAATAAGTACTGCAGGTTCTGTCGAAAGCACACACTTCACAGAGAAACGAAGTAACGGGAGGTCAGATTTATGGCAGATAAAGAAATCAAGGCAAAGACTGTCGAAAAGAAAGACAAGAAACCCGGTTTATTCAAGAAGTT
>JAZQLP010000042.1:0-12106 GCA_045542755.1 Eubacteriales bacterium | reverse complement strand
TGTGACACCCCCCTTATCTACTACGCTCGCGACACTTGGTTTATCAAGATGACCGCCGTTCGCGACGACCTTATAAAGAATAACCAGACCGTTAACTGGATTCCCGAAAGCATCGGTACGGGCCGTTTCGGCGACTGGCTCAACAACGTTCAGGACTGGGGTCTTTCCCGTGACAGATATTGGGGTACTCCCCTTAACATCTGGGAATGTGAGTGCGGCCACCGTCACGCTGTAGGCTCTATTGCCGAGCTTAAGGAAATGTCCGATAACTGCCCCGAAAACATAGAGCTTCACAAGCCCTTCGTTGACGCCGTAACCATCAGATGTGAAAAGTGCGGCAAGCAGATGAAGAGGGTAAAAGAGGTTATCGACTGCTGGTACGACTCGGGTGCAATGCCCTTCGCCCAGTGGCACTATCCCTTTGAGAACAAGGATATCTTTGATTCTCACTTCCCCGCAGACTTTATCTCCGAGGCTATCGACCAGACCAGAGGCTGGTTCTACTCCCTCCTTGCAATATCCACCCTTATCTTTAATAAGGCCCCCTATAAGAACGTTATCGTTCTGGGCCACGTTCTTGACGAGAACGGCGAAAAGATGTCCAAGTCCAAGGGCAACGCCGTTGACCCCTTCGAGGCTCTTGCAGAGCACGGCGCGGATGCTATCAGATGGTACTTCTACTCCAACTCCGCCCCCTGGCTCCCCAACAAGTTCTCCAAGGGCGCAGTTACCGAAGGTCAGCGTAAGTTCCTTGGTACTCTCTGGAACACCTACGCATTCTATATCCTCTATGCGAATATAGACTCCTTCGATCCCACCAAGTATACCCTTGACAGAGAAAAGCTCCCCGTAATGGATAAGTGGATCCTTTCTAAGCTCAACTCCCTTATCAACGTGGTTGATGACGCTCTGGCTAACTATAAGATTCCCGAAACCGCAAGAGCTCTCCAGGCCTTCGTAGACGACCTTTCCAACTGGTACGTTCGTCGCTCCAGAGAGAGATTCTGGGTTAAGGAAATGACTCAGGATAAGATAAACGCATACATGACCCTCTACACCTGCCTTAAGGTATTCTCCCAGCTTTCCGCTCCCATGATTCCCTTCATGACCGAAACTATCTGGCAGAATATCGTTAAGAAGGTTGACAAGGACGCTCCCGAAAGCATCCACCTCTCTTCCTTCCCCGTGGCAGACGACGCATTTATTGATAAAGACCTTGAAGAAAAGATGGCAGAGGTTCTCGATATCGTCGTTCTCGGTAGAAACTGCCGTAACGCCGCCCTTATCAAGAACAGACAGCCCATCGCAAAGATCTACGTTAAGTCCACCTCCGAGCCCCTCTCCGAATTCTTTACCGACGTTATCAGCGACGAGCTTAACGCAAAAGAGGTCAAGTTTGTTGAGGATGCGGAAAACTTCATCTCCTTCTCCTTTAAGCCCCAGCTCCGTACTCTTGGCCGCAGATTCGGTAAGAATCTTGGCCTCGTAAGAGAAATTCTTGCAAACCTTGACGGCAACAAGGCCATGAAGGAGCTTGAAACCACAGGCCAGCTCATTATTGAAGTTGACGGCAACTCCGAGGCTCTTACCAAGGACGACCTCCTTATCGAGTCCAAGCAGCTTGAGGGCTTCGAGGGCGCTGCAGACAAGGGCATTACGGTAATCCTTGATACCAACCTCACTCCCGAGCTTATCGAAGAAGGTTTTGTAAGAGAGCTTGTTTCCAAGCTTCAGACCATGCGTAAGGACTCCGGCTTTGAGGTTATGGATAACATCTGCATCTATCTTGCAGGCAACGAAAACCTCAAGGGCGTTGCAGAAAGAAACGCCGACAAGATAAAGGACGACGTTCTTGCAAAGGAAATCTTCTTTGACGCTGAATTTGATTCCTACAAGGAATGGGATATCAACGGCGAAAAGGTAAGCCTTGGCGTAAAAAAAATATAACGGCATAAAATAATAAACGGGGTGTCTTTTGACACCCCTTTATTGGAAGAAATATGGAAAATAACAATTATTTTGAATACGAAGACCCCACCTCCCACCTTTCCTGCGAGGATGAGGATGAGGGAGGAGTCCCCTTTGGGGTAATTATGGATATACTTCCCCGAAGAGATTATTCGCTCCTCTTTGACGAGGACGCTCTTGAGGCGGAGTTTGGCTGCGTGAGAGTGTCGGAAGCTCTTTTTGAAACCTGGCTTCCCCGTACCTACGGCCTTGATACCTTTGATAAAAGTCTTAAAAACCCCAGCAACGGCATTCCCCGCTACGGGGTAACTATCCTTCCTCCCGAAACGGTACTTGAGCTTATAAAAATCATCATTGACGGCCGAAGCGTATACACCGAAGAGGAAGAAAAGCAGACCGACGAGCTCCTTGATATGCTCGGCGCCGTCTACCGAAACGGCGGATACGCCATTTGCTTTGGTGAAAACTGAATTTTAAAGGGTGAATTTATTTTATGAAGAAGATATTTAAGCCTGCGGATATACTCCTACCTGTAAAGGGCACAGACATGACAGCCTGGAGCGTAGTGGCCTGCGACCAGTACACCTCCGAGCCCGAATACTGGGAGGCCGTTGATAAGGAAGTAGGCTCCGCGCCCTCCACTCTGCGTATTACTCTTCCCGAGGTCTACCTTGAGGACGAGGATGCGGAAAAGAGAATTGAGGCCATCAATAAGGCCATGGCCGACTATTGCGAAAGGGATATTTTCAGAACGCTCGAAAACTCATTCGTATACGTGGAAAGGCGCTTGGCTAACGGAAAAATCCGTAAAGGCCTAGTGGGTGTTTTAGACCTTGACGAATACGATTACAGCGTAGACTCAACCTCTCCCATCCGCGCTACCGAGGGTACGGTGCTTTCAAGAATACCTCCCCGTGTAAAAATACGCAAGGACGCGCCTCTGGAGCTGCCTCATATAATGGTCCTCATTGACGACCGCGCCCACACCGTTATCGAGCCTCTTGCAGACAAGGTAAATGATAGTGACAAGGTTTATGACTTTACACTTATGAAGAACAGCGGCAGCATCAAGGGGTGGCAGATAAAGGGCGATTCCGAAGCCGCAGAGGGCGTTTTGACCGCTTTGGACCTTCTTGGAAGCAAAGAAACCTTCGATTCCCTTTACGGTCTGAAGGATAAGGCTCCCGTTATCTACGCTATGGGTGACGGAAACCACTCCCTGGCCACCGCAAAGAGCTGCTGCGAAACCGCAAAGGCCGAGGGCAGAGCAAACGACGGCCTTGCTTTGGTTGAAATAGTAAATCTTCACGACGAGTCCCTTGAGTTTGAGCCAATACACAGGCTGGTGTTTGATATAAAGCCCGAAGAAATGGCCGAGGCCGTAAAAAAGCATTTTGAAGGCGCAGAAATAACCCCCGCGGTGGGTGAATTGCCCAAGGAAGGCGACTTCTTCTTCCTTTGGGGCGAGGTCAGACTTAACGTCAGCATAAAAAATCCCACCCACTCCCTTTCCGTAGGCTGTTTGCAGGAGTTTCTTGATGCCTACGTGGCTAAAAATGGCGGCCGCATCGACTATATCCACGGCGAAAGCACCGTAAAGGAAAAGCTTGACGGCACCACCGTTGGCTTTATACTTCCCCGACCCGAGAAGAACCTTCTCTTTAAGACCGTTATCCTGGACGGCGCCCTTCCCCGTAAAACGTTCTCCATGGGACACGCCGAGGATAAGAGATTTTATCTGGAGGCAAGAAAAATATGACTCTTTACATTAAACAAAAAGTATTCAGCTGGGCTGATAAATTCACCGTCAAGGATGCCGACGGCGTAGATAAATACAGGGTGGAGGGTGAGGTTTTCACCATTGGCAGAAAGCTCCACGTTTACGATAATTCGGAGCGTGAAGTTATCTTTATTAAGGAACGTCTTACTTTCTTTATGCCCACCTTTGAAATATATATTAACGGTACCCTCGTGGGTGAGGTCAAGAGGGAATTTACCTTTTTCCATCCCAGATACACCGTTAGCCTTCTGGACGGACGAACCGTTGAGGTGGAAGGGGATTTCTGGGACCACGATTACAGCGTTACCGAGGGCACCCGCACCCTTATGGCTGTAAGCAAGGAATTTTTCACCTGGGGCGACAGCTACGCCCTTAACGTATATAACGGTGAAGACGAAAAGCTTGGCCTCGCCATAGTTCTGGCCATTGACTGCGTGCTGGCCTCGCAGAATAACTAAGGAGAAATTAATTTATGAAAATAGTAGTCCTTGACGCCGCCACTCTGGGAGAGGATCTTGACCTCTCGCCCCTTTCAAGATTCGGGGAAGTGACGGTATATAAAAACACCTCCCGTGACGAGATAGCGTCCCGTCTGCAGGGCGCTGACGTGGCTCTCGTGAATAAGGTAAAGCTTAATTCCGACACCCTCGTCGGCGTGGATTCCCTTAAGCTTATCTGCGTTTTTGCCACGGGATACGATAATATCGAGCTGCCCTACTGCAAGGAAAAGGGAATAGCCGTCTGTAACGTGGTAGGCTATTCCACCCAGAGCGTGGCCCAGCTCACCGTAGCCATGGCTCTTGAGCTTTTTAACCATATGCCCGAATATACGTCCTACGTTAAAAGCGGCGCCTACACCGAAAGCGGCGTAGCCAACCGCCTTACCCCCGTTTATCACGAGATAGCGGGCAAGACCTGGGGTATAGTAGGTCTGGGAAATATCGGTAAGCAGGTTGCCCGCGTGGCCGAAGCTCTCGGCTGCCGCGTTCTTGCCTTTAAGCGTACACCCGAAGAGGGATATAACTGCGTTGACCTTGATACCCTTCTCAGGGAGTCGGATATAGTGTCGGTGCATCTGCCCCTCTCCGAAAAGACCTTTAACATAATATCCCAAAATAAGATAGCCCTTATGAAGGAAAACGCTATCTTTATCAACGTGGCCCGCGGCGCCGTAGTGGACGAGTTTGCCCTTACCGCCGCCGTAAAAATGGGTATGATAGGGGGCATAGGCATTGACGTTTATTCCGCCGAGCCCATGAGCGCCACCAGCCCCTATAACGAGATAAAGCATCTTCCCAACGTCTGCCTCACTCCCCATATGGCCTGGGGCTCCGCAGAGGCAAGAGTGAGATGCCTTGAGGATATCTGCAAGAGCATCGAGGCCTTCCAAAATGGCGAACAGCGTAGTCGTGTCTGCTAAGTTAACAATTTAATAATGAGTTACGAGTGCCCCTCGAAAAGGGCACTCGTTTTTGTTGTATTTTTTTCTCACCCGATATTCGGCAACGCTTTCCGTAGGTTGCAGAATGCAGACAGCTCACTCCCATCACCGCAAGCCGGTTTAACACCTTTCCTTAATCAGTTTTTCAATTTGTTCAACCGACAACATTCTACCCATAGAGACTACTTTTTCGTCGATAACTATCGCAGGAGTTGACATAACGCCGTATTTCATGATCTCCGTCATATCGGCAATGTTTACGGGGGTTTCAATTCCACAGTTTTTAGCTGCAATCACTGCATTTTCGTGATTTTGTTTGGACTTTTTACAACAGTAACCAAGAGTAATAATTTTCATAAGATATATCTCCTTAATTTTATTAAACGAATAAGAAATTCAAGGCGTTAAAGGTAAAGCCTATAATCATAATACCGACTACGACGATAAAGATAAACCAAAATAACAGTTTAGGTTTAACCACTTTGGAAAGCATAATCATAGATGGCAAGGAAAGCGCGGTTACACTCATCATAAAGGAGAGAATTGTACCAACATCTACGCCTTTTGTAAATAACGCTTCCGCAACAGGAATCGTGCCGAAAATATCCGCATACATAGGTGTTCCGAGTATGGTAGCAAGGGGAACGGCATACCACTTATCACTACCCAAAAACAACTGAATCCACTCAGTAGGGATAAAATTGTGAATAGTTGCACCGATACCAACGCCTACAAAAATATAAATCCATACCTTTTTCAACGTTGACAGCATTTGGTCTTTTGCGTAAATCAATCTGTCTTTTTGTGTAAGTTGTACGCCGTTTACTTCAGGAATACTGCCTTCCATAATAAAATCTTGCACATGCTTGCCTGCGCCCGTTTTTTCAATAATCGTTCCACAAACAACGGAGAGAACAAGACCAACCACAACGTAAGTAATTGCAATAGGAAAGCCGAACACGCTAATAAGTAAAATAAATGCACCTAAATCTACAAGTGGGCTTGAAATCAAAAAACTGAACGTAACACCGCTTGAAATTCCTGCACGGGTAAAGCCCATAAAAATAGGGATTGACGAACAAGAACAAAATGGCGTAACCGTACCAAGTAAAGCACCAACTGCATTTGCCCCGATACCCTTAAATTTTCCGAGTATTCTTTTCGTTCTTTCGGGCGGAAAATAACTTTGAATATATGAAATAAGAAAGATAAGCAAGCATAATAGCAGGTAGATTTTTATCGTATCATAAACAAAGAAGTGTATTGCTTGCCCCCAATGCCCCGACATAAAAGTTTTTCCAAGTATAGCGGTAAAGGCTATACCGATTAAATCGTTCATCCACTTCATTCCGAGTATTTGTCCGGTTATAAAATCGCTTACGGCTTTTAATCCGGTTGCACCACCTACAAGTAAGGAAATTCCTATTGTAAGCGAGATAACCAAAATTACGCATATAAGACACCATAACCATTTGTATTTTTTAGTTCCCATTGCTTTGCTCCTTATATAATATTAATTTCTATCTATATAGATTACCGTCTATATGATTGAGAAAAAATATATGCGAACTTAATCGCATGTATTTTTTTTGCAATATTCTTCGTTTGTTCTTCCCGTTCTACATTTTGTATCGCCGAGAAAATTAAGTACTTCATTAAGCTTACCGCACGAAAGTGAATAATGTGTCCATTTCCAATCTTTTTCTGCTTTTACTAAACCACAATCGCACAATACTTTCATATGATGGGAAAGTGTGGGTTGCGTAATATTGAGTTTCTCCAAGATTTTGCAACCACAAAGCGTACCGCCACGTAGCATTTCAAAAATTTGCATACGGGTATCGTCCGCTAAGGCTTTTAAAATTTTCGTACATTCTACTCTATCCATTATGTGCACCTCACATCGACAATTGTCAATACTATTATACTGGTCACATAGACATTTGTCAATAATTAATGAGTTATTTTTTCAAAAAATTTAAATTTGATAAAAGAAAAAGGGGGGGGCGGGCTGTCTTGATTCTGCGCTCCACGGGAAACGACTAAAATCTCGTACAGAATCACCTGAGAAACAATGCCGAATATTACTCGCAGCCCTTTTACCCACACCCCCTGCCGCAAGCGGCCCATCCCCCCGCAAGCGGAGGGCAAAATAAAGCCACCCGAACAAGTTTTTTACTGGTTCGGGTGGCCTTTTAAATGGAGGTTTTTTATTAGTTTTCTTCTCTTCTCTCTTCGCCCCAGAAGAACACTGCTACCGTGCCGGGGCCGGAATGGCTGCCTATGGTGGTGCCAATATTGTTTATGAGGGGCTTTTCTGCAAGGTTATTGAATTTTTCCTCAATAAGAGCAACAACTGCGTTTGCATCTTCTATACAGTCGGAATGGCAAAGGTAACACTTGCCCTTGTATTCCAATCCGTCGTCTACGTACTTTTCCATGGTCTTGACTATTTCGTTTATGACCTTATTCTTTCCCTGCACCTTCTTTTTGGGAATAAGACGTCCGTTATGGTCAACGTGAAGAAGGGGGCATATCTTGAGTATACCGCCGAAAAGACCTGCGGCCTTGGATACTCTGCCGCCCTTTACGTAGAAGGTAAGGTCGGTGGAGAAGAACCAATGATGCATACGGCGCTTGTTGTTTTCCGCCCAGTCGCGGAGGTCGTCTATATCCATGCCACCGTCGCGGAGATCGGCAAGCTTATCCATAATAAGACCGTAGCCTGAGGATGCGGCCAGGGAGTCTACCACGTATATCTTTCTGTCGGGGTACTGCTCGGAGGCTATGGCGGCGGCGCTTCTGGCCGAGTTTGCCGAGCCGGAAATTCCCGAGGACAGGGTAAGATGCAGGACGTCCTTGCCTTCCTTTAAGAAGGATGTGAAGTAGTCAAGATACTCCGAGATGCTTATCTGGGACGTTCTTGTTTCTCCGCCGTTTCTCATGGCTTCGTAGAAGTCCTTGAAGGAAACCGTCTGGCCAAGGTCGTCGGGGTATTCTTTATCGTTAAGGGTGTAATGGAAGCATATATAATTTATGTTTCTGCTTTCAAGATGCTCCTTTGAAAGGTCTGCTGTTGAGCAGCAGCTTAAGATGTAGTTGTTCATATCCTATCTCCGTATAAAGTATTGGGTAGGCCGCATGTGTTCGGCCTACCCGTATATCATACCCCTTTTGGGCGGAAAAATCAACCTACTCTTAAGGTTTGGAACTCTACGGATAAAAAATAAGGAGTAGAGTTGTTTTTGACCAACTCTACTCACAGTAGAATTATATGAAAATTGGCTTCTTTACTGCTTTTTTCGACCTTTAAATCTAAAGCTGAGGAATGCTATGACCTCGGCGGGAATGAGAACGAAAATCAACTGCCAGAAGTTATAGGGGAGGAAAATCACGTATACCAGCAGGAATAGAGAGAGAATAAAAAGCATTGTGAGGACGTCGTTTCTCATCTCCACTTTCCATATAGAGTTAAGCACAAGCAGGGTTAGCAGGAACACGGGCAACGCGGCGGCAAATATGAGAGGGATGGGCTTTATTGCTATCCAGAGAATTACAAACACAAGGGTTGCAAGGGTGAATATTCCTATACCCGCAATGGCGGTAATGAGCTTTGCGTTATACTTTTTGCGCCCCGTATCGCCTATGGGCTCGGGCTGCCACTGGTCGTGGGGGGAGATAAGATAGTCAACCGTTACTCCGAAAATATCGGCTATGGCCTTGACCACCGTAACGTCGGGGATGGATTCCGCACGCTCCCATTTGGAAACGGATTTGTCCGAATAATTCAGCTTTTCTGCAAGCTCAAGCTGGGTCATACCCGCCTTTGTGCGAAGGTCTATTAAGTTGCTTGCAAAGTATATTCGCAGATCCTCCATGGGCGCGTCCTCCTTTACCGATTTTATATACACATATTATAATATTTTTTCATCCAAATTGCAATGGTTTTTCTTAAAATTTCAATTAATCTTTTCTTAATTAATACATCTTTTTTCGACAAAAAGGGCTTTTGAGCCGAGAAAACCTTTGCACAAAATTGAATTCGAGCCGAAAAATATCCGCTGCGTTTCCGCAGCGGATATTTCTTCGCATGCAAAGGTGTTTGCTTGCAAACAACTTTGCTTTTATTCACCTATTATCTGAACTTCGCAAACTCTTTCTCTTTCTCTTACCTGATCCCAGTCGATGAAATAAACAAAGCCGAAATCGCCGAGAGAGAGGTTACCTTCGTTAAGAACGATGGTTTCGCTTCTGCCAAAGATGGAGGAGCGGAGATGAGCGTCGGTATTAAGGCTGCCCTTGGGCTCTTCATCGGGGAAGGTGAGAGCAAACTCAATGTGCTTGGGGCCGGGATGATGATACTGACCCTCGGTTCTGCAGGTGGGGAATATTCTCTCCATAGCCTCGATAAGGTCTACCTGAAGGAATTCTCTGCCGAAGTAGTTAGTGTCGTGAGAGCATTCCTGAATCATTACAGAACAGGTGGTGTGGTGAGAGTATACAACACAGATACCGTTCTTGATGCCGGATTCCTTAACTATCTTCTTAACGTCGTCGGTAACGTTGTGGAAGCAGGGCATATGGTCCCTGGACTGAAGTTTAATAGTGCCTCTGTAAACTGCCATTTTAATTATCTCCTTTGAAATTGATTTTATAGTAAGTTATTTGCTATTACGGTTATCGTAGGCTTCGCGAAGGGCGGTGAGCATCTCCCATACCATTGCGGCGGGGTCTGCGGCCTTGATGATACCGCTGGTGGAGCCCGTTGCCTCGGCGCCTGCGGCAATAACGTTGTAAACGTCCTGACCGTTGGGAATACCTGCGCCCTGAAGTACCATGATCTCGGGGTTTATGGCCTTAACGGCGGCGATGGTGTCAAGAACGTAGTCCATATCGCTGGTCTGACCCGTACCGATAAGGGCGGTTGGCTCTGCGACGATGATGTTGGGCTCAAGAGCCGCAACTGCCTTGATCTCCTCGAGAGTGTCAGTGCATACGATGGTTGCAAGACCTATCTCGTCGGCTCTCTTTATGGTAGCGGCCAGGGTTTCAAGGTCGAGCTTCTTTTCTGCGTGGTTGAGCATAACGCCCTCTGCGCCCGCTTCCTTTACTGCCTCGGGCAGTACGGAGCCAAGACCTCTTCCGGGTACCAGCGCATCCATATGCTGTGCGTAAACGTGGATCCTCTTGGTATTCTGTGCAAGAAGAGGAATGTCGGTGTACTGAGGGGTAACTATAACGTCAACGTCAAGCTTGGTTGCCGCTTCGTCGATTACCTTTGCCAGCTCAAGCATCTTGTTTCCCCAGAGGTAAGCCTTGGGGCCTATCTCAAAGAAGGGGGGCTTTATTACTTTGAAATTATAATCTTTTACCATTGTTTTTCTCCCTTTTAGTTTTTGTTCAGTCTTGCGCCGACTGCTCCGCCGGGATGGATAAGAGCAAACTGCTCCTTGGTGTAGCCCGTTTCCTCAATGAGGGCGCAGAGAAGAGCGTCAAATATTGCTATGGTCTGAACGTAGCTTGCGGTTGCCATGGTATTGTCGGTATCACATTCCTTTATAAGGTTAAGGGGAAGGATAACGTCTGCGGCCAGAGCCAGAGGGGAGTTCATGTTTTCGGTAACGGCTATGAGCTTTGCACCCTTTTTCTTGCAAACGTCAATAAGGGGGAGAAGCTCTGCGGTCTTGCCGCCTCTGGATACCATTATCATGGCATCCTCGGCCTTAAGTCCGCCCAAGCCGCCGTGTACAGCCTCGCAGGGGGGCATGAACATAGCGCCTCTCTCTATACAGCAGAGGGAGTGGGCAAATTTCTTTGCCGCAATACCCGAAGAGCCGGAAGCGGTGGTCATTATTCTGGGCACGGATGCCAGAATGTCAACTGCCTTGGCAAATGCGGGGGATTTTATTGTATCGTGGGCAAGCCAAATTGCGTCAGCCTCTATAAAGAGGGAACGTCTGGCCGCCTCAAGTGCTGATTCTTTCATCTTTTTTTACCCCGTTTAGATTATTTCAATGCCGAGAATATCGCAAAGAGCCTTTATCTTAGCCATGTTATCGCCGTAGGTGATGATGTAATGCTGAGCGAGAACCTTCTCTGCAAAGTCGGGAACGTCGTCCATGATTATCTCAAGAGAGGGGAGCTGGGGTGCGGGATCGTCCCAACCGATTTCTTCCCAAGGTCTGGGAGTTACTCCCTGACCCTTGAGGGCGTGCATAACGTACTTGCCGTTAACGTAACCCAGACGGCACATGGTAAGGTCGCCGGGCTTAACCTTGGATACGCAAAGAAGACCCTGGTCAAGCTCACCGAATGCGGCGGGCATAATGGTGACGGGGCCGTCGGTAACCTCTGCAGGAACGTAGTCGGGAACGCCTGCGAGAACTCTGTCTTCCATGAACTCGTAGAATTCAAGATAGTAGGAGCACTGGCCTGTAAGGTACTTCATCATAACCTGAGTAACGGCGCCAAGGGAGTCGTTTTCGGGTACGGTGCAAACGCTTTCGTTATTTGCAAGGAGCATAAAGATGGGTGCGGGAGGGAAGCCGAGAAGCTTCTTCATACCGTCAACGTCCTTGAGAGATACGGCTTCGTAGCCTCTTTCGTTGATGATATCTCTAACTGCCATGTAGTAGCCTGCGGCGGTGTGCATAGCGGAGGGATTAGCGGGAGAGGTGAACTTCCATTCCTTTTCAATAAGGTTTTCAGCGGTAGTTCTCTTTTCTTCGGTGGAGATAGCGTCAAATCTCTGCTTAACCTCAAGCATTTCAAAGGTTTCTATTTCAACGCCAACCTTCTTTTTGAGGGAGAGACCGTCGTAGAGGGTGCCCCAGAGATTCATATCTCTGTAGCCCATCATACCAACCTTGGTCTTACGGAGCTCGGCAGCAACGGTAGCGGCCTTACACCATTCAACT
>JAZQLP010000041.1:0-12252 GCA_045542755.1 Eubacteriales bacterium | reverse complement strand
TTCATACCCATAATGGTATCACCGGGCTTGAGGAAGGCGAAGTATACTGCCGTATTTGCCTGGGCTCCGGAATGGGGCTGAACGTTTGCGTGTTCCGCGCCAAAAAGCTCCTTTGCTCTGTCCCTGGCAATATCTTCAACGATATCTACGCACTGACAGCCGCGGTAATATCTTTTTCCGGGATAGCCTTCTGCATACTTGTTGGTCAGAACGCTGCCCATAGCGGCCATAACTGCCTCGGAAACTATATTTTCGGATGCGATAAGCTCAATGTTACGCTGCTGGCGCTGATGCTCCATTTCCATAGCCTGTCCCACCTGAGGGTCAAAGCTCTTGATGAATTCAATGGTATCCATTAATCAATTCTCCTTGCATTTTATCTTGAATCAAGTATACCATAAAACCCATATTATGTAAATACAGTTTCTTCTTTTTTCGATTTTGTACCAAAAAAGACGGAGTTAGTCACAACTCCGTCTTTTTTATTTTAAAGAATTATACAAATAAGTCCGCCGCTACCCTCGTTTACTATCTTTTCAAGGGTGTGATGCATCTTTTCTCTTGAATCGTCGGGCATATGCGAGAGCTTTGTGTTTAATCCCTCGTTTACAAGCTCGTGGAGGGACTTGCCGAAAATATTGCTCTCCCACAGCTTTTGGGGCTCTTCTTCAAATTCCGTCAGCAGATACTTTACCAGCTCCTCGGACTGCTTTTCGGAGCCTACAACGGGGCTTACCTCCGTGTCTATGTTTGCTTTTATTATGTGATAGGAGGGAGCAGATGCCTTCAGCCGTACTCCGTACCTGTTGCCCTGTTTTACGATTTCGGGTTCTTCCAGCTTTAATTCGTTAATGGAGGGGGAAACTATGCCGTAGCCCTTGCCGTCGGCCTCTGCCATGGCAAAGGAGATCTTGTCGTAGTCGGCCTTCGTTTGGGCGAAATCGGACATTATGCGTATAAGGTCGCCGTCGGTGGCTATATTCATGCCGGAAGTGTCGGAAAGAACGGAATAGAAAAGCTTTTTAGGGGTTTCAACCTTAAGGATGACTCTGCCCTGACCTGCTACCAGACCCGCAAGCCTGCAGTCGGATACGTACTCGTTTGCGGAAATATCCTTAATAAGTCTGTCTGTTTGGCGTATTTTCTTTATATCTCTGGCGCAGGCGGTTACTGTATCGAAAACCGAGCTTCTGATAGTATGGCTTGAAGGCAATTCTCTTATCCAGTCGCTTATATCTATGCAGATTTCCTTAACGGGAAATTCAAGCAGTACCTGTTGCATTATTTCCGTAATGGTATGGCTGTCAAGATTAAGACAGTCAACCGGCTTTACAGGTACTCCGTATTCCTCTTCCATAGATAAAGCCAAAGCCTGGGTTCTTTCCGAGTATGGGTCTACCGTATTCAGTACTACCGCAAAGGGCTTTCCAAGGGCAGAAAGCTCGCCTATTACCCGCTTTTCTGCTTCCACGTATTCGTTTCTGGGTATCTCTCCGATACTGCCGTCTGTGGTTATCACAAGGCCTATGGTTGAGTGCTCTTCGATAACCTTTCTCGTGCCTATTTCGGCGGCCTTATCAAAGGGCATGGGGCGGTCATCCCAGGGTGTGCGTATCATTCTGGGGGTATCGTTTTCCATGTATCCCAGAGCCGCTTCAACAATGTATCCTACACAGTCTATAAGCCTGACCTTCATTTTGACTTTGTCGTTGAGATTAAGTTCTACGGCCTCTCCGGGGACGAATTTTGGCTCTGTAGTCATAACGGTTTTTCCTGCTGCGCTTTGGGGCAACTCGTCGGTGGCTCTCTCCTTAACATAGCTGTTTTTAATGTTTGGTATAACGAGAGCATCCATAAATTTTTTTATAAAGGTGGATTTTCCCGTTCTCACGGGGCCAACCACCCCGATGTAAATGTCGCCCTGGGTACGTTGTGAGATGTCCTCATAGATATCGTAATTCATATTTTTTGCCTTGCTTTCTCCCCGTGAATATGCCCGCACCGTCGGGGGATAGTGTGCGGCTTTTTTAGTAATATATATTCGGGGATTTTCGGAATAATACTTGCAGGGCTAATATCTGTAAAAAGGTTGAAAAAAATAAAATATGACGGAGATTTTTTTCTCCGTCACCGTGGGTATTAACCTTCGTATTTTAAAATATCGGAAATATCGCAGTTCAATGCCTTGCAGATTCTATCTAAAATATCGCTGTCGTACCTTACGACTTTATTTTTGTAATAGTTGTCTATTATTTGGAATCTGATTCCCGTGTCCTGGGATAACTTGTATCTCGTTATGCCGTGGTTATCAAGATAATTATTTAGCGTTAACTTTACCATATCAGTCACTCTCCTTATATATATTCTAAAAAATATATATCTTCTTGACAATTCCCCTGATTGGGTGTATACTTATGTAAGTATATGGAGGAGGGTGTGAAATATGAAGCTTTTAATTGCAGGGTCAAGAAGTATTAAGGATTTTGATTTATCTGAATATGTTACAGAGGACGTGGACCTCATAATATGTGGCGGTGCTGACGGGATAGACAGAATAGCGGAAAACTATGCGGATAAAAAACGCATATCAAAACTGGTGCTTCGCCCACGTTACGAGTTGTACGGAAGGACAGCTCCTTTAAAAAGGAACGAACAGATGGTTGATATGGCAGATGCAGTTCTTATTGTATGGGACGGCGTTTCCAGAGGTACGGCTTATACCGTTAGTTATGCAAAAAAATGTTTAAAGCCTCTTACCTTGATAATCTTAAAAAAAGAATCGTAATGATAGTTTTACAACTAATCTTGTTTCTTCTTTTTGTTCTTGAATATATCATCAAAAAAGGGAAATAATCTTTACGGACATAGTTGACGGAGTATTTGTATCCGTTGATTATGCCTACCTTTCCTCAATAAACTAACGGGAAGGAAAAAGGAGGAAACAAAGTGAAGGTAATAGACATTATTGCCCTTATACTTGTTATCGTGGGCGCCGTCAACTGGGGTCTGGTAGGCTTTTTCGGCTTTGACCTTGTTGCGTGGGCCTTCGGCGGCGCGGCGGCATTAATAAGCCGTATAGTATACGTGCTGGTCGCTCTGGGCGGTATCTGGTGCATTTCTCTTCTTTTCAGAGATGACAGAGCCTACAGCAGCGATATCGTATAAGGATTACTCTTCAGCGGGGCAGATCGCTTTTGCGGTCTGCCGTTTTTCTTGTACTGAAGAGTAAAAATATGGTGGCAGTTCGAACATTTTTTTAACTTTATTAAAAGGGTATTGATTTACTGCCTATTTATTGTTAAACTAATAGTGAATATATTATTATTGACACACAACACACACTTATTTGCCAAGGATTTTTACCTTGGAAGAAAGGACCTTAGCTATGACCTTCGGTAACGTTATCGGCTATATTGCTTCAGCCATTGAAGAGCTGCAATTTACGGATATATTGGATATAGCCGTGGTTTCCGTACTTACATATATTGTTATAAAATTCCTGCGCGAGACCCGCGCCGCGCAGTTTGCAAAGGGCATACTGCTCATATTCGTTTTTGGCCAGATTGCAAAGCTTATTGACCTTTACGCCACCACTTATATCTTCGACCTTGTATTTGACTTCGGTATTTTTGCCCTTCTTATTATCTTCCAGCCCGAGCTTCGCAGTATGCTGGAAAGGGTAGGCCAAAAGGGCTTCAAAGGGCTTTCCTTGATTAAGACCGATGACGACCGTACCTTGCGCGAAACAAAGGCTACGGAGATGATAGACGCTATTACCGACGCTACCACAAGCTTTGCCATTACAAAGACAGGCGCTCTTATGGTAATAGAGAGGGAAACCAAGCTTGGCGATATTATAAATACGGGTGTCGTTATAGATGCAGATCCTTCTTCTGCTCTTATCCGTAACATCTTCTATCCCAATACTCCTCTTCACGACGGCGCCGTTATATTCCGTGATTTCCGCGTTCAGGCTGCAGGTTGCTTCCTGCCTCTTTCTGCAAGTCACACCAGTAAAGATCTTGGTACCCGCCATCATGCGGCTTTGGGTATGTCCGAGGTGTCCGACGCTGTGGTAGTCGTGGTTTCTGAGGAAACGGGTATTATATCCGTTGCCGTGGGCGGAAAGCTTCAAAGACGTATAACTCCCGATGCTCTTTCCACGTTGCTTAAAAAATACCTTATTCCCGATGATGAAAAGCGTATAGAGTTCCTTAAGAAGGATTTTATTATGAAAGAAATCTTCAAAAAGGGTCAGGACGGGGAAGAACAGACGGCTCCCGAAAAGAAGTCTAAAAAATCCAAACGCAATTCTAAAAAATCAAAGAAGGACGGCGAAAAGCAATGAAAAATTTCTTTAAAAAATTCGCCGCCGTATATAATAAGGTGGTACACAGTAGCCTCTTCCTTAAGATACTTTCCGTACTTATCGGTATTGCTCTGTGGTTCGTAGTAATAAACATTGAAAATCCCCTTAAAACCAAGGAATATTCCAGAATCCCCGTAAAAATAGATATGGTTGGCTCCGTTGCCGAATACTACGGCCTTTCCATTGTAGACGGCATCCCTTCCGTGACCGTTGACGTTGAGGTTGAAGGAAGCCGTTCAGGGCTTATTAATTTCAGTAAAGAAAAGCTTACTGCAACACTCGACCTCAGTCCTGTTACCGAGTCCGGCGGTTACACGCTGGATATCGTTGTAAAATCCTCCGATAAAGAGGTTAGCGTAATTTCCGTTGAGCCTGCAACCCTTTTCTGTGAGTTTGACACTACCAGTACAAAGACCTTTACGGTAAACCTTAACTCTACGGGAAATCTTCCCGCAGGATATGTTGTTAAGAGTCAGAGCGTAAACCCCGCCACTGTAGATATTACGGGCCCCACGTCAGTGGTGTCTTCCATAGACTCTGTAAGCGTTTTGGCAGACCTTGAAAACAGAACGGAGTCCTTCTCCTTTACCGACGGTATTTCCGTTAAAAATTCAGAAGGCATAAACGTGAATCGCGGCTCTCTTGAGTTTTCATCCGAAGTGGTTACCTATAGCTATAAGCTTGCTTACCAGAAGCTCGTTCCCGTGGGTGTTAACCTTATAAATACCTGCGGCGGTAACGAGAGCGCCTATATGAGCGTTCAGTATTCCTACCCCGAAATATACCTTGAGGGTAATAAAGAATATCTTGATAATATTTCTATCCTCACCATAGGCAGTATTGCTACCGAAGGCATAACCGAGTACGTTCAGACCTTCACCTTGCCCGTACCTACGGATAAGAATTATTATCTGCCCTACGAGACCCAGGCGGCCATTCAGGTTACTTTGACCTATGACCCCAGTCTGGTTGTTACCAAGGAGTTTACCTTTACCAAGGACGAAATTGCCCTCTTCGGAATAATAAATACTCCCGAAGATATGACTGCTACCATAAAGGAAAGGGAAATATCCTTCACCGCAAGAGGCTTGAAGAGTCAGATAGACAACCTTACAAAGGACGACTTTGTCTGTATTGTGGATTGCATAAATACCGACTCTTTGGGTAGATGCAGGGTAAACGTATCTCTTCCCGAATATATCAGCTACGGTTTGCTTAACAGAACCTTTGCCGAAGTTGAATTTTCTCCCGTTGAGGACTAAATAACCGAGATGTCCGAATATAAGCTTTACAATAACCTTATAATGTCTTACAAAGCCTCCCACGGTGACGCCGTTGCGGAGGCTAAGCGTTTGCTCAGGCTTCCTTTTTCCACCGAGGGCTACGTTTACAGGGAGTCATTGGAC
The DNA here is from genome assembly GCA_045542755.1 of Eubacteriales bacterium. Classification (GTDB taxonomy): domain Bacteria; phylum Bacillota; class Clostridia; order Oscillospirales; family UBA644; genus JAZQLP01. Next base: position 6,477 of record JAZQLP010000041.1, on the reverse strand, counting down.
TGCCGTCGGGGAACGGTAAAGAAGGTTTTTTCCGTTGCCCTTAAAACGGACGACCCCCGCTTAAAAGATATAAAAGAATATTCCTTTGTTCCCGATATTACCCCCGATACGTCAAAGACCCCGTACATCATAGGTATGGGACCTTGCGGTATATTCTGTGCCCTGACCCTTATAGAACACGGAATAAAGCCCGTTATTATAGACCGAGGCAGTAGGGTAGAGAAGAGGGTTGCTGACGTAGAGGGATTCTTTGGAGGCGGCAAGCTTGACCCCGAGTCAAACGTTCAGTACGGAGAAGGGGGCGCAGGCACCTTTTCGGACGGGAAGCTCAATACGGGCATAAACGACCCTCGCAGCAGAAAGGTTCTGGAAACCTACGTTAAATTCGGGGCAGACCCCGATATTTTATATAAAGCCAAGCCCCATATCGGTACCGACGTTCTCCGTAAGGTTGCCGTCAATATCCGTGAATATATCCTCTCAAAAGGAGGTAAAATGCTCTTTGATACCCGTCTTGACGATATAATCGTGGAGGACGGACAGATAAAGGGTATCCTTTGCGGCAAGGACAGATACGACACTCGCGAGCTTGTTCTTGCTACGGGTAACGGCGCATTTGACGTTTATTCAATGATGCTCCGTCACGGTGTAAAGACCGAGCCCAAGCCCGTTTCCGTGGGCATAAGACAGGAACACCTGCAGGCCGACGTGAATAGGGCAAAGTACGGCAAATATACCGACAGTAGGCTTCTTGAAGCGGCAAATTACTCATTTTCTTCCCATCTTCCCAACGGAATGGGACTGTATACTTTCTGTATGTGCCCCGGCGGCTACGTTGTAAACTCCTCTTCGTCGGAAGACGGGGTGGTTACCAACGGTATGAGCTACCGTGACAGAGACGGCGTAAACGCAAACTCCGCCCTTTTGGTGTCCTTTACTCCGAAGGATGAAAGGGAGGCCATGAACATTTGCAGAGGTATAGAATCCGCCGCGGCAAAGGTAGGGCAGGGAAGAACACCCATATCTACTTATAAAATGTTACTTGAGGGCTTCGATACTGCGGATAAAAAGCTTGAAAAGGTTCTGCCCACCGTTCGTCCCGAAGGTGTGTTCGGCGACTTTTCCAAGGTGTTTCCCAAGGAAGTATATTCTGCTTTGCAGATTGCCGCAAAAAGATTTTCCGACGGATTTTTTGGTGATAAGCACTTTGACTCTCCCGTATTTACGGCTCCCGAGACTCGCACCTCGGCTCCCATGAGAATAGTACGTGATGAAAATTATTCTTCCCCCTCTCTTAAAGGGCTTTATCCCTGCGGCGAAGGAGCAGGATATGCAGGTGGTATCGTCTCTTCGGCAGTTGACGGTATAAGAATCGCTGAAAAGATAATAAATTCTAAATAAAAGGAAGGCGCAGATATGAAGGTTTGCGGAGAGGTTATAAAAATTAAAAACGGTTTAGCTTACGTCCGCACCGCCCGTCCTGCATCTTGTGAGGGATGTGCAAACGCAGGACTTTGTTCCAAGGAAAGCGTTGAACTTACCGCCATTAACGAGTTGGGCGCCGATGTGGGGGACAGGGTAGAGGTGGAAACTGACGACAGCCGTTCTGCTATCTGGATAATTGCCTATATTTTCCTTATTCCCATAGCAATACTCTTTATAGGAACCTTCCTTTTTTCTGTTTTTCCTTGGCTTAGTTTGGTTTGCGTTCCTCTTTTGTGTATTTATTTTGTCGGATTAAGAAGAATGAACTCTTCCTGGAAGCCTACAAATAGAATAGTTGCGATTAAGGACAATGGAAATTTACAAGTTTAAATAAAAGATACAAAATAAAAGCTCAAAATGTGAAATTTTAAAATTTTTCTGTAAACCTCTTGACATTTTGGAAAAAATAGTGTATTATTAATATAATGTGTATCTGGCTGTTTTTGCAGACATTTGCATAAATCCATTTTTATTTTAATGAGGTATCCCATGTACGAAGACAAGACTATTGTTTGCAAAGATTGCGGAAAAGAATTCGTTTTCTCTGCCAGCGAGCAGGAATTCTATGCTGAAAAAGGCTTCACCAACGAGCCCCAGCGTTGCAGAGAGTGCCGTCAGGCACGCAAGAACGCTGCCAACAACGGTGGCGCTCGCCAGATGTTTGATGCTGTATGCGCATCCTGCGGTAAGGAATGCAAGGTTCCCTTCGAACCCAAGACCGACCGTCCCGTATACTGCAGCGACTGCTTCAGAGCTAACAAGCAGTAATTTTTTCAACGGAAACCTAATCCCTTTTGCAGGGAATAAGAAGACTGACAGGCCAAAAGCCGGTCAGTCTTTTTTATTGGTCAAAATGTCAATAGGAATTTACGAAAGATTCAAAATGTTATATTGCAATAATATATAATATATGATATAATATATAATGTGATAAATTGGGGGTTTAGGTATTTTATGGTCATTTAATAATATGCCCATCCCTTTTATTCAAGAATAAATTAATCAATTTGGAGGTTTACCGAATGGATGTTCAGGGAAAAACCGATAAGCTTTTTGCTTTAAGAGATTCCATAGAAGCAAAGAGCAAATCAGGTGCCAGAAAAAGACTTGAAGCTCTGTTTGATGAGGGTAGTTTCGTTGAAACCGCGGCTTTTGTAAAGCAAAGACCCACCGAATACGGCTTTGAGGCTGAAGACGAAGGTGTAGTTACAGGTTACGGCTCTGTGAACGGACTTCTCGTTTATGCTTTCGCCCAGGAGCCCTCTGTAATGAAGGGTAGCGTAAGCGAAATGCACGCCAAGAAGATTCTTGACCTTCTTGAACTGGCTTATAAGGCCGAAGCACCCGTGGTTTCTATGATAGATAGCTGCGGAATCAGACTCGGCGAGGGCGTTGACGCTCTTCAGGGTTACGGCGAGATCATCTCCGCCTTTACCCGTATCTCAGGTGTTTGTCCCCACGTATCCATCGTATTCGGCACCTGTTCGGGCGCATTTTCTTTCATTCCCGCCGTTGCCGATTACACCGTAATGATGGAAAAGGCTGAGCTCTTCCTTTCTGCTCCCGTAGTAGTTAAGGCAAAGTTTGGCGATCTTACTCAGGGTACTGCCGAAAAGGCGTACGCTAACGGAACAGTCAGCGAAATAGTAGCTACCGAAGATGAGGCTATCTACGGAGCTAAGTGCTTCCTTGACGCGATCGAGGATGAAGAGCCCGTAGATGACGTAAACAGACTTCTTCCTGAGCTTAACACCATTCTTGCAGACGATAACTACGACGTCAGACAGGTAATCGAGGCACTTGCAGACGAAGGAAACGTTCTTTATTTTGCTGACGGCAGCGCAAAGAACGCCGTAACCGCGATTATTAAGCTTGACGGCAGATCCGTAGGCGTTTGCGCAAACCAGCCCGCTGAAGATAACGGCGCTCTTGACAGCGCTGCTGCAAAGAAGCTTTCTAAGTTCATTGCCTTCTGCGATAACTATGACCTTCCCATTCTTACCCTCGTTGATACCGAAGGCTTCAAGGCCGACGCTTCCGAGAGTATTGAGGATGCGGCTTCCCTCGTTACCGCTTACGCTCACGCAGGCGTTCCCATGGTAACCGTGGCCCTCCATAAAGCTTACGGCTCCGGATACGTTTCCATGTGTCCCAAGTCCGCAGGCGCTGACGTTTACTATGCTTTCACCACTGCTGAGATAGCTCCCCTTCCTCCCGAGGTTGGCGGCGTATTCTTTGCAGATGAAGCCGTTAAAAATTCGGATGACCCCGTAAAGGCAAGAGCCGAAGCTATTGAAAAGTACAAGGAAATCACCGCTTCTCCTCTTGAGGCTGCAAAGCGCGGTTATATCGACGATATTATCGATCCTACAACCGCAAGACAGCTTATCATTTCCGCTTTCAATATGTTTGAATAACGGAGGATAAACAGATGACAACGTTTTTAAATGCTTTACTTACTTCTGCTCCCGCAGCTGAAGAGGCTGCTAACAATCTCGTTGAGGTTCCCGAGGGCCTTTGGGACCGCTTTATATTCGGTCTTCAGTTTTCGGGTATCGGTATTGCGGTAGTATTTATAGTACTTATCATTCTTATGATAGTGCTTAAGGTGTTCGAGCGTATTTTTGCAAAGAGCAGCACCCCTGCAAAGTCTGAAGCCGTTATAGGCTCTGCTCCCGCAGCTCCTGAGCCCGCTCCCGCCGCTGCTGACGACGATATGGTTCTCGCCGCTGCAATCGCCGCTGCCGTTGACGCTTATTACGATAACGTTCAGGCTCAGGCAAACGTTCCCGTTTACGCAAGAAAAAAATATCAGATAAGATCTTTCAGAAGAATATAATTCGGAGGTAATTCAAGATGAAAAAGTTAAATATAAAGGTAAGAAACGCACAGGGTCAGGTACAGACCTTTGAAGTAGAAGTTGAGGAAGTTGGCGCATTCGCTGCTGCTCCCGCTGCACCCGTAGCTGCTCCTGCTGCAGCTCCCGCACCTGCCGCTGCCCCTGCAGCTGCTCCCGCTCCTGCAGCTGCTCCCGCTCCTGCAGCTGCTCCCGCACCTGCCGCTGCTGCCGGCGCCGTTTCCGTTAAGGCCCCCATGCCCGGCAACATTATGAAGGTTAACGTTAACCCCGGTGACGTTGTTAAGGCCGGCGACGTTCTCTGCGTTCTCGAAGCTATGAAGATGGAAAACGACATCAAGGCTGCCCAGGACGGCACCGTTGCTTCCGTACACGTTCAGAAGGGCGCTACCGTTAACACCGGCGACCTCCTCGTTTCCCTTAACTAATAGGTTACCCTTCGGAGGTAATTTCTAATGAATATATTTCAGGTTATAGGTGATTTCTTCGCCAACTCGGGCTTTGCCGCCCTGTTGACCGACTGGAAGTCCCTCATAATGATAGCAATTTCCTGCGTATTGCTATATCTTGCTATCGGCAGGGGATTTGAACCCCTTCTTCTCATACCCATCGCCTTTGGTATGCTTCTTGCAAACCTTCCCCTCGGCGGTGTGTATCACCCCGAGCTTTTCAGTAACGAAACCTTCTCCGTAGGTAACGTTCTTAAAGAAGGCGGCTTGCTCGACATACTTTACCTTGGTGTTAAGCTGGGTATTTATCCTCCTCTTATCTTCCTTGGTATCGGCGCTATGACCGACTTCGGTCCCCTTATCGCTAACCCCAAGGGACTCCTTCTTGGAGCTGCAGCTCAGGTAGGTATATTCTTTACCTTTATCTGCGCTCTTATGATGGGCTTTACCGTTTACGAGGCTGCTTCTATAGGCATCATCGGAGGTGCAGACGGTCCTACCGCAATTCTTGTAACCAAGACCCTTGCTTCAGATCTTTTGCCTGCTATCGCCGTTGCCGCTTACTCCTATATGGCGCTGGTTCCCATTATTCAGCCTCCCATTATGAGAATGCTCACCACCAAGAAGGAAAGAGCCGTAGTAATGGAACAGCTCCGTCCCGTTTCCAAGAAGGAAAAGATACTTTTCCCCATCGTCGTTACTATCGTTATTATACTTATCGTTCCCGATGCGGCTCCTCTCGTAGGTATGCTTATGCTTGGTAACCTCTTTAAGGAATCCGGCGTGGCAGACCGCCTTAGCAAGACCGCCCAGAACGAGCTTTGCAATATCGTTACTATTTTCCTCGGTGTCACCGTTGGCGCTACAGCTACTGCCGCTAACTTCCTCAGATGGGAAACAATTCTCATTATTTTTCTCGGCCTTGCGGCGTTCTGCATCGCATCTGCCTCCGGCGTTCTCTTCGGCAAGCTTATGTATCTCTTCACCGGCGGTAAGGTCAATCCCCTTATCGGATCTGCAGGCGTATCTGCCGTTCCTATGGCAGCCCGCGTTTCCCAGGTAGTTGGTTCCAAGGAAAATCCCGGCAACTTCCTTCTTATGCACGCTATGGGCCCCAACGTTGCGGGTGTTATAGGTAGTGCGGTTGCCGCAGGCGTATTCCTCAATCTTCTTTCTTAAGGAGGAAAAATACATTGAGTAAAGTTAAAATTACCGAAACCGTACTGAGAGACTCTCATCAGTCCCTTATAGCTACCAGAATGACCACAGAGGAAATGATTCCTGCGCTTCAGGCTCTCGACTCCGTTGGTTACCATTCTCTCGAAGCATGGGGCGGCGCTACCTTTGACAGCTGTCTTCGTTTCCTTAACGAGGACCCCTGGCAGAGACTCCGTACCATCAGAGAACACGTTAAGAATACCAAGCTCCAGATGCTCTTCAGAGGTCAGAATATTCTCGGTTACCGTCACTACGCTGACGACGTTGTTGAGTATTTCGTCCAGAAATCTATCGCTAACGGAATTGATATTATTCGTATTTTTGATGCTCTTAACGATGCAAGAAACCTTGAAACAGCAATAAAAGCAACGAAAAAAGAGGGCGGACACGTTCACGCGGCTGTAAGCTATACGACCGACCCAAAGGATGCCCCTGTTAAGTTCTATACGACAGAGTATTATACCAAAT
>JAZQLP010000040.1:0-9654 GCA_045542755.1 Eubacteriales bacterium | reverse complement strand
AAACCGTATCCACCGACTACACCACCGCAGACAAGCTTTACTTCGAGCCCCTCACTCCCGAGGACGTTATGAACATAGTAGAGTTTGAAAAGCCCCTTGGCGTTATCGCTTCTCTTGGCGGTCAGACCGCAATAAACCTTGCACAGCCCCTCTTTGACAGAGGCGTTAAGATAATCGGTACCGACTGTGCCGCTATTGACAAGGCTGAGGACAGAAACGCATTTGAAAACCTCCTCAACGAGCTCAATATCCCCCGTGCAAAGGGTCAGGCCGTAACCAAGATAGAGGACGGTATCAAGGCCGCATCCGAAATCGGCTACCCCGTACTTGTACGTCCCTCCTTCGTTCTTGGCGGACGCGCTATGCAGATAGTTGCCAACGAGGATCAGCTCCGTCACTATCTCAAGACTGCCGTTGAAATCGACGAGGACAAGCCCGTTCTTGTAGACAAATACATTCAGGGCCGCGAGGTTGAGATAGACGCTATCTGCGACGGACGTAACGTATTCGTTCCCGGTATTATGGAGCTTGTTGAAAGAACTGGCGTTCACTCCGGCGACTCCATCTCCGTATACCCCTCCTTCTCCATTTCCGATAAGGTTAAGGGCATAATCCTTCAGTACGCAAAGAAGCTGGGTCTTGGCATTGGCATAGTAGGTCTGTTCAATATTCAGTTTATAGTTGACAAAGATGACAACGTATTCATTATAGAGGTTAACCCCCGTTCTTCTCGTACCGTTCCCTTCCTGAGCAAGGCTACGGGCTACTCCCTTGCAGATATTGCCACCGAGGTAATTCTCGGCAAGAGCCTCAAGGAGCAGGGTATATTCGACATTTATCCCGAGGAAAAGGACAGATTCTACGTTAAGGCTCCCGTATTCTCCTTTAATAAGATTCGCGGACTTGACGCTTACCTCTCTCCCGAAATGAAGTCCACCGGTGAGGCAATCGGTTACGATAAGACTCTTAACAGAGCTCTTTATAAGGCTCTTCAGGCCGCAGGTATGCACCTCCAGAACTACGGTACCGTACTTGCTACCATAGCCGATAACGATAAGGAAGAGGCTCTGCCCCTTATCAAGCGCTTCTATCAGCTTGGCTTTAATATCGAGGCTACCACTGGTACTGCCGAATTCCTTAAGCAGCACGGTGTACGCACCCACGCTCTTACAAAGATAAGCGAGGGCAGCGACGAGATTCCTCAGGCTCTCCGTCAGGGACATATCGCCTACGTTATCAATACCAGAGATCCCGGTGCAGACTCCAACGACGGTATCAAGATCCGTCAGATAGCCACCGAGTACAACGTGACCATGTTCACCGCACTTGATACGGTAAAGGCTCTCCTTGACGTTCTCGAAGAAACCACACTCACCATTTCAACCATAGACGCGTAAAAGGTGAAAAAATGAAGCAACAGATTCTTACTGTAAAAGAAAACGTTCTTATTGCAAAGGACGTTTATATGATGACTCTGGGCGGCGCCGACACTTCCGACGTCCGTCCCGGACAGTTCCTTAATATAAAACTCAACGGATTCTTCCTCCGCCGTCCCATTTCGGTAAACGATTGTGTGGACGACACCTACCGCATCATCTATAAGGTGGTTGGTAAGGGTACGGAAGAGATGGCAACCTATCAGCCTGGTGTAAAGCTCGACACCCTTACAGATTTGGGTAACGGCTTTGACCCCTCTCTTTCGGGGGACAAACCCCTTCTCGTGGGTGGCGGCGTAGGTGTTCCTCCTCTCTATTATCTTGCAAAAATCCTTGTGGCTCAGGGAAAAACCGTTACTGCAGTGCTGGGCTTTAATTCCAAGGACGACATTATATGCAAAGAAGACCTTGAAGCTCTCGGTGTAAAGGTTTACACCTCTACAGTTGACGGAAGCTACGGAACCAAAGGCTTTGTTACCGACGCCCTCAAAGAGGTTGGAGAGTACAGCTATTTTTACTCCTGCGGTCCCGAACCCATGCTTAAGGCCCTTTATAACGCCACCGAGGTAAGCGGCGAGCTTTCCTTTGAGGAGCGTATGGGGTGCGGATTCGGCGCTTGTATGGGTTGTACCTGCAAAACCAAGTATGGCAACAAGCGTATCTGCAAGGACGGCCCCGTTCTTAAAAAAGAGGAGGTAATATGGTGAGCGACAACAGACTTCAGGTAACCCTCAGCGGTGTTACCCTTGACAATCCCGTTATCCCCGCCAGCGGTACCTTCGGCTTTGGATACGAATTTGCGGATATATACGATATAAATATCCTTGGTTCCATTTCCTTTAAGGGTACCACCAAGGACCCCAGATTCGGAAACCCTACCCCCAGAATCGCAGAAACCGAGGGTGGTATGCTCAATGCCGTAGGCCTTCAGAACCCCGGTGTTGATAAGGTTATGAGTGAGGAGCTTCCCAAGCTCAAGCAGTGCTTTACAAAGCCCCTGGTTGCAAACATCAGCGGCTTTTCCATAGAAGAATACACCTACGCCTGCGAAAAGATAAACGCAGAGCCCCAGGTAGGAATTATAGAAGTAAATATCAGCTGTCCCAACGTTCACGGCGGCGGTATGAGCTTCGGTACAGACCCCAAAGCGGCGGCCGCGGTTACAAAGGCTGTAAAGGCGGTAACCACAAAGCCCGTATATATCAAGCTTACCCCCAACGTTACCGATATAACCGAGATAGCCAAGGCCTGCGAGGCCGAGGGTGCCGACGGTCTTAGCCTTATAAACACCCTTTTGGGTATGAGAATAGACCTTAAAAAGAGAAAGCCCCTTCTTGCAAACAAGACGGGCGGACTTTCGGGCAAGGCAATCTTCCCCGTGGCTATTGCCAACGTATATAAGGTGTATAATGCGGTAAATATCCCTCTCATAGGTATGGGTGGAGTAAGTACGGCTGAGGACGTTATTGAAATGATGCTTGCAGGCGCTACCGCAGTTCAGGTAGGCGCGGCAAACCTTGTAGACCCCTACGCCTGCAAGGACATAATCGAAAATTTACCCCAAGTTATGGATAAATACGGAATAAATAAACTTACCGATATAATAGGAGGCGGACACTAATGGGTAGAGACGTTATTATAGCCTGCGATTTTGCGGGCAAAAAGGAATGTAAAGAGTTTCTTGCAAAGCTTTCCGGCGCAAGCCGTAAGCCTTATCTTAAGATAGGTATGGAGCTTTATTACGCAGAAGGTGCAGAAATGGTGCGCGAGCTTAAGAGCGAAGGTTATCATATCTTCCTTGACCTCAAGCTCCACGATATCCCCAACACCGTAAGAAAGTCCATGGCCGTTCTTTCCAAGATGGACGTGGATATGGTAAACCTCCACGCTTCGGGTACTACCGAAATGATGAAGGCCGCTATCGAAGGTCTTACCAGACCCGACGGCACCAGACCCCTTCTTATTGCAGTTACCCAGCTCACCTCCACCTCTCCCGAGGCTATGAAGCGTGACCTTCTTATCGACGCTCCTCTTGAAGAGGTAGTTATGCACTATGCTGAAAACGCCAAGAACGCAGGCCTTGACGGCGTTGTTTGCTCTCCCCTTGAGGCAGAGGCAGTACACGCACGTTGCGGTGAAAAGTTCCTCACCGTTACCCCCGGCGTAAGATTTGCAGGTGGCGATATCGGTGACCAGTCAAGAGTAACCACCCCCGAAAAGGCAAAGGCTCTGGGTAGCGACTACATCGTTGTGGGTAGACCCATAACCGCCGCTGAAAATCCCCTTGAAGCCTACGAGCGTTGCGTAAAAGAATTTTGTAATTAATCGATAGGAGATATAGAGATATGAAAAGAGAAATAGCAAAAGCACTTCTCGGCATTAAGGCCGTATTTTTCAGACCCGACGAGCCCTTTACCTGGGCCAGCGGTATAAAGAGCCCCATTTACTGCGATAACCGTCTTATCCTCACCGCCCCCGAGCAGAGAGTTATAGTTGAGACCGCTATTGCCGAAACCGTTAAAAAGGAATATCCCGACTGCGAAGTTCTTATGGGTACCAGTACTGCAGGTATCGCCCACGCCGCTATTGCCGCACACATGCTTGGCATGCCCATGGGCTACGTACGTTCTGGCGCAAAGGACCACGGCAGACAGAATCAGATAGAAGGCCGTCTTGAAAAGGGTCAGAAGGTAGTAGTTGTAGAAGACCTTATCTCCACCGGCGGTAGCGTTATTGAGGTTGTAAACGTTCTTCGCGAAGCAGGTGCAGAGGTTCTCGGTATCGTAAGCATCTTCACCTACGGCATGAAGAAGGGTATTGACCGTCTTGCAGAAGCTAACGTAAGAAACGTATCCCTCACCAACTTTGACACCGTTGCAGAGGTTGCTGCTGAAACAGGCTACGTTAAGCCCGAAGACATCAGCAGACTTATTGCTTTCCGTAACAACCCCTCCGACGAATCCTGGATCAAGGCGTAAGAGGTCAGAATAATGAGAAGTCTTATTGACATAATGGACCTTTCTACCGAAGAGATAGAGGGTCTTATGGCCGTAGCCTCCGATATAGTGGAGAATCCTGCGGCATACTCGGAAAAATGTAAGGGCAAAAAAATAGCAACCCTCTTTTTTGAGCCCTCCACCAGAACCCGCCTTTCCTTTGAGGCGGCTATGTACGAGCTTGGCGGTAACGTTTTAGGATTTTCCGATTCGGGCTCTTCCTCCGCTTCCAAGGGTGAAAGCGTTGCAGATACGGCCCGCGTTGTAAGCTGCTACGCAGATATTATCGCTATGCGTCATCCCAAGGAGGGCGCACCCCTTGTTGCATCCATGAACGCATCCGTTCCCGTTATCAATGCGGGCGACGGCGGTCATAACCACCCCACCCAGACCCTTGCAGACCTCTTTACCATAAAGAGAGAAAAGGGCAGGATAAATAACCTTACAGTGGGCTTTTGCGGCGACCTTAAGTTCGGCAGAACCGTACATTCCCTTATCAATGCCCTTTCAAGATACGAGGGTATAAACATCGTTCTTATTTCTCCCGAGGAGCTTAAGCTCCCCGATTATATCAAGAGCGAGGTTCTTGACCGTAACGGAATCCCCTATAAAGAGATACTCAGCCTTGAAGAGGCTATGCCCGAGCTTGACGTTCTTTATATGACCCGTGTGCAGAAGGAGAGATTCTTCAACGAGGCCGATTACATCCGCCTTAAGGATACCTATATCCTGAATCCCGAAAAGCTCCAGTCCGCACGCCCCGATATGTGTATACTCCATCCTCTTCCCAGAGTTAACGAAATATCCGTTGCTGTGGATAATGACCCCAGAGCTTGCTACTTTAAGCAGGTTCTTAATGCAAAGTATATGCGTATGGCTCTTATTCTTGATTTGTTGGAGGTGAAATGATATGCGACTTGATCCCATAAACGACGGTATCGTTATTGACCACATCACCGCGGGCAAGGGTATGAAGCTCTATGATATCCTTAATCTGGGTGAGCTTAAATGCTCCGTCGCTATCATAAAAAACGCCGACAGTAAAAAGACGGGCAAGAAGGATATTATCAAAATAGACGCGGTTATAGACCTTAACTTTGACGTTATAGGCTACGTTGATCCCGGCGTTAACGTAAATATTATCCGTGACGGAAAGATAGTTGAAAAGCTCCGTCCCGGAATGCCCGAAAGGGTAGAAGGGGTTATCAAGTGCAAAAACCCCCGTTGCATAACCTCTACAGAGCAGGAGCTTCCCCACGTGTTCAAGCTCACCGATAGAGAAAACCGTATCTATCGCTGTATCTATTGCGAAAGTAAGGCTAAATAAATAAAGAAGACGGCTACCACAAGGTAGCCGTTATTTTTATTATTCTATATTTGTATCTGCCTGATATATCCTTGAGGATTCGCCCCAAGGGTGATTGCCGTGGCCTATGTGATTCCAGCCGTATTTTTCGTAGTAGCTTTCGTGGTCGGTGCAAAGATATATGTTTTCAAATCCGCCCTTTTTTGCCTCTTTTCTTGCATTAAAAAGCAGCTTTCCGCCCAAAGCATTGCCTCTGTATTGGGGCTCAACGAAGAGGGCGCAAAGGTAGGGCTTAAGGTCGGTTCTGTCAACAAAGTCGTTTTCAATTATTCCGCAACCTGCCGCAATTTCTCCCTCATCACCCAAGATAACGAACCATAGCGGAATGGGGGAGAGGTCTGCGTACATCTCGTCAAAGCTTTTTCTGTATTCGATTTCTGCAACTCCCCATTTTGAGGAAAACCACTTTATGGCCTTTTCCTTTAAGTCGGGTCTGTTTTTAAGGTTAATGATTTCAGGATTCATTGGTTGCACCTTCTTTCCACACCATTATACCACGGAATCCCTTTTCAGTCAAGTTCGGTATTGCAATTCTTGATACAATGTGATATAATATGCCTAAAGTTTGAGAAAAGGGGAGTGGCCCATGCTTTCGGCGTATAAAAAAATAGTAGTGGTTGGTAGCTGCGGTAGCGGCAAAAGCTATCTGTCGGCAAGGCTGGGCGAGGCCTTAGGCATCCCCGTTACTCACCTTGACAAGGTGTTCTGGAAACCCGGGTGGGAGTCTTTGGACAGGAACGAGTTTGACAGCCGCCTTGACCGAATAACGGCGGAGGATAGCTGGATAGTGGACGGAAACTACTCCCGCACCATGGAACGCCGTGTGGAGCGAGCAGACGCGGTGATATTTTTGGATATAAGCAGATGGGTATGTCTTTGGAGCCTTATAAAGAGGCGAAATAAGCCCCGCGCCGATATGCCCGAGAACTGCGAGGAAAGGTGGGGTAAGGATTATTTTGAATTGCTTAAAATGGCTCTTGATTATCCAAAAAACGGCAGACCTCAGGTTCTTGCTCTGAAGGAAAAATATCCCAATAAACCTTTTATAATCCTAAAAACCAGAGGTCAGGTCAACAGACTTCTGAAGAAAATGGGGCGTAAAAAATGAAGTTTATATCCTGGAACGTAAACGGCTTTCGAGCCTGCCTTAAAAAGGGCTTTGAAGATTTTTTTAAAGAAGCTGATGCCGACTTTTTCTGTCTGCAGGAAACAAAGATGCAGCCCGGCGAGGCTGATTTTGCCCCCGAAGGATACCTTTCTTACTTCAGCAGCGCCATAAAGAAGGGGTATTCGGGTACCGCTATTTTTACAAAAAAGGAGCCTCTATCCGTGGCCTACGGCATAGAGGGGAAATATAGTGATGAGGGACGACTCATAACCCTTGAATACGAAAATTTCTATCTTATTTGCTGTTACACCCCCAACGCTCAGAGGGAGCTTACCCGTCTGGATTACAGAATGGAGTTTGAGGATTGCCTGCGTGAGTATATGGCCTCTTTAAGTGCTAAAAAGCCTTGTATCCTTTGCGGGGATCTCAATGTGGCTCATACCGAAATAGACCTTAAAAACCCTAAAACAAACGTTAATAACGCAGGGTTCACTCCCCAGGAAAGGGAGAAGATGACCAAGCTGTTAGATGCAGGCTTTACCGACTCATTCAGATACCTTTATCCCGACAAAACGGGAGCCTACAGTTGGTGGTCATATATGTATAACGCCCGAGCTAACAACGCAGGGTGGCGTATAGACTATTTTATAGTTTCCGATTCCATAAAGGATAAAATATCCGATGCCTTTATCTGTCCCGAAATTATGGGCAGCGACCACTGTCCCGTAGGGCTTGTTTTAGATATTTAGGAGAGAATATGAAATTCTTATTTACCGGCTTTGACCCTTTTAATTTTGAAACAATAAATCCCTCCACCCTTGCCGTGGATGCTTTGCCCGATAAAATAGGGGAGCATCAGATAGTAAAGGCGTATCTCCCCACCTCCTACCAAAGAGCTCCCAAAATGCTTTTGGAGGCCATAGATGAGCATAACCCCGACTTTGTTATATGCGTGGGACTTGCGGGACGGAGAAAGAACGTGGAGCTTGAATTCTGCGCCCTTAATATGGCCGACGCTATTGTTCCCGATAACGACGGCGTGATAAAGACGGGTGTTCCCGTTATTCCCGAATCCGACGTTACCGCCTATTTTTCCACCCTTGACCTTAAGGGGGCAAAGGCGGCCGTAAACCGACAAAGGATATTCTGCGAAATTTCCTACCACGCAGGTACCTACGTTTGCAACACCCTTTATTTTAACCTGCTCCACGCCTGTCAGAATAGCCATATGAGGGGATTATTCGTTCATATCCCATATCTTCCTCAACAGGCAGAGAGAAAGCCTATGTGCCCTTCCATGCCCCTTGAGGACGACGTTAAGGCCCTGATTGCGCTGGTGGAATTTTTTGGAAATAAATAGGGGAGAGGTCTTGACTTTTCTCCCTTGAGATGCTATAATATACAAAATAAATAATCTGCCACCGGGTAGAGAGTGCGATGCATTCGTTTGCGTGTCGTTAGGTCTTTGAAGATACGCATAACGGATGCTTCTTTTTTTGTGAGGTAATTATGTGTAAAAGAATAATAAAATATTTTTCGACTGTGGAGATAGCCCTGTGGGTGTCATCTGTAGCGATGATAACGGTATCGTTTTTCCTTTTTGACAGAACAGGTTATCTTACCCTGTTTGCATCTTTAATCGGGGTAACCTCTTTGATATTTAACGCAAAGGGAAACCCTTTCGGTCAGATACTGATGATAATATTCAGCCTTTTGTACGGTTTCATTTCATGGAGCTTTGCCTATTACGGGGAGATGATAACCTATCTGGGAATGACTGCGCCAATGGCTCTTTTTGCCCTTATATCATGGCTTAAAAATCCCTATAAGGGAAAAAGGTCAGAGGTGAAGGTCAACCGTATCGGGGGTAGGGAGATCGTCTTTTCGGCGGTGCTGACCGTTGGGGTGACTGTTGCGTTTTATTTTATCCTTGCCGCCTTCAATACGGCAAATCTTCTCCCAAGCACCCTATCTGTGACCACCAGTTTTCTTGCAGCTTATCTTACCTTTAGGCGAAGCCCATACTTCGCCCTTGCGTACGCGGCAAACGACGTCGTGCTGATAGTCCTTTGGATAATGGCTACTGCGGTGGACGTTTCTTATCTTTCGGTGGTGGTATGCTTTGCAGTCTTTCTCATAAACGACCTTTACGGCTTCTTTAATTGGCTGAAAATGGAAAAAAGACAGGGAATATAGAAAAACCTGCGGTTTTTGGGGGCGGCATATAATATTCTTTATAGAATAATTGTCTTATGTTGATAACAGTAAAAGCCTGCAATATTGTTGCAGGCTTTTACTGTTATTTTTGATTTAGTTTCTTTTCTATTGTGATACATGAAGCTGTCAGCATTCTTCGTATCCTGCCGCAGAGATTGCGGTATTTCTTAAAAGTTTCTTCGGGAATGCGTCCTGACGAGAAAATCAACTTGAGCCAACTTTCGGTTTCCATACATTCTTTGCGTGCGATCTCAAACTTTGAAAGCATATCGGCAAGACTTTGCGGATATTGTGCTTCGGAGATATTGGCAAAAACGCTTGATGAGGATTTCTTGATTTGATATACCGTATTGGAATCTATTTTGTACTCGTTACAAAGCTTTGCAATCTCGCAAGCTAACTGTTCAGAATATTCAAGCAAAAAATTTTTTGCCATATCGTTCTCCTTTCGCGTCCAAATCACGCCGAAGGCGTGTATGTAATCCGCAACTTGTTGCGGTATGGAATTGTGACAAAGTCGCGTATGGAATC
>JAZQLP010000039.1:0-6466 GCA_045542755.1 Eubacteriales bacterium | reverse complement strand
CTGCTTAAAGCTGCAGAAAAAGCAGGTGCTTGCCTTCTCTGCCTGTGCGACACAAGAGGCGGACATTTCCCCGACACAATAGCTGAATATACCGCAAAGGTCAAAACAGAATGTTCCTCAAAAATCGCCATCCACGCCCATAACGACGGAGGAATGGCAGATGCATCCAGCGCTTCGGCAGTATTTGCGGGGGCAGACCAGATACAGGGTACCATAAACGGTATAGGCGAAAGATGCGGCAACGCAAACCTGGCCACTTGTATTGCAAACCTTCAGCTCAAAAAAGGATATACACTTATTCCCGAAAGCAAGCTCCGTCATCTCACAAAGGTGGCAAGAGCCATAGCCCAGACCTGCAATTTCTCCACAAGCGGTATGCCCTACGTATCTCGCACCGCATTTTCTCACAAAGCAGGTACCCATATAGACGCAGTCATCAAGGATCCCCGATCCTTTGAGCATATAGACCCTTCTGTAATAGGAAACAAGAGAAACATACTCGTTTCGGGACTTAGCGGCAGAAGCGCCATAATGCCTCTGTTACAGGCGTTTGCTCCCAATCTTGACAGACAGTCCCCCGAAACGGACAAACTTCTTGAGGTGATAAAGGAGCACGAAACCCTGGGTTATCAGTATGAATCAGCCCACGCATCCCTCGAGCTGCTTATCAGGAAGACCCTGGGCATACATAAAAGCCACTTCAGAGTTGAGAGATTCAAGCTCTTTACCGAACAGACAGACAGGTCTGAAAGTAACGCCCCCGTGCTTGACACATCCGCATCAAAGACCTATCTTCCCATGGGATTATCCTCCGCCTTTGTAAAAATATCCGTTGACGGAAAGAGCGAAATGGCCGCATCCGAAAGCGACGGTCCTGTAAACGCCCTTGACACGGCCATAAGAAAGGCTCTGTACGTATTCTATCCCCAGCTCAAGGAAGTAAGCCTGGTGGACTATAAGGTTAGAATAATCGATGGCTCCACAGCCTCCGGCGCAACAGTAAGGGTTATGATAGACACCTCAAACGGCACCGACACCTTTACCACCATAGGCGTATCTGCCGACATTATAGAGGCCTCAAAGCAGGCTATAATCGACTCTCTCGAATACGCCCTTTACAAGGCTGACAAGGAACAATAAGAGGAGAAACTATGAAATTCATCATCGCTTCAGATATTCACGGCTCTGCCTATTGGTGTCAAAAATTACTTGACAGATATGCGGAAGAGAAGGCTGACAGACTCCTTCTTTTGGGAGATATACTTTATCACGGCCCCAGAAACGACCTTCCCCAAGGCTATGCCCCCAAGGAAGTCATAGCTATGCTCAATCCTTTAAAGGACAAACTGCTTTGTGTCAGAGGTAACTGCGATACAGAGGTTGACCAGATGGTTCTTGACTTCCCCATCCTGGCAGACTATGCAATAATCCCCCTTACCGACAGACTTATATACGCTACCCACGGTCACGTATATAACTCTTCGAATCTTCCTCCCGTTTGTCAAAAGGACATTCTTCTCCACGGACATACCCACGTGCCCGTGTGCCGGAAGAATCCCGACCACGTATATATTAATCCGGGCTCGGTATCCATACCGAAAGAAAGTTCTCCCCACAGCTATATTCTTTTTGACGGAGAGAAATTCTTGTGGAAAGATATAGAAACGGGCAACGTTTATAAAGAAGCCATTATAGGAAAAGATATATAAAAATTCAGGCAAGCTCTCGGCTTGCCTGTCGTTGTATTATTCTTTTCCTGCCATTATGTCACGCATAAGCTGTCCTACGTCAGGATATGTTTTCCCTGCCGCGGCAATAGCTTGTTCGTTCCCCTGCTCCATTGCGTATCCATTAAACTCTGCTATCATGGGCGCGTCGTCCGCGCCGTCACCTATGGTATACACGTCAGACTTTTCACCGCCTACGATGCGGAGCAGTTTATACCCGCCAATGGCCTTATCGTTACCCTTCTTAAAGAAAAACACGCCCTTTCCTCCGCTGTAGGAAGCGTATATCTTGCTTTGAGGATCCCCGTTTATCTCGTCGCAAAGGTTACGGCAGACATCGGCATCGACCATTCTTACGTGCAGACTCACAGGATTAACTACCGTTTTTCTCATCTCTTCTGCAGACTGAAGCACTGTTTCCCTTTCTTGGGGCAGGTTATCGGGACAAAGAGCGTATTCATAAAGGCCATCAGCCACAGAGATATGCTCAACACCGATCTCCACTATCCTATCAAAAAGATCCATCAGTTCATCCTTAGGAACGGTATTGTAGGAGATAACGTTCCAGTCTTTATCAAAAATAATAGCGCTGTGATCACATATATAATAATCACAATCAAGATCTATAGCTACGGCTGTCTCATGCATACGGCAGGCGCAACGGGCAGTAGAGATAGCGATCACGTTACCTTCCTTTTTCCATTCGGCAACAGTATCTCTTAATTCCTGAGAATACTTATGACCTCGGAAAAATGTGCCGTCAAAATCACTCATCAATATCTTCATAGCCTACCTCCAATAAGGATTTTATCTGATTATACTATAATAAAATGTCAAAAGTATGAAGGACGTACGGAAAGGATCCACAATGAACAGATATTTTAAACCGGGCCAAACAATTCTCTTCCAGGGTGACAGCATAACCGATTGCGGCCGTCGTGATGGGTTTGAGCCCTTCGGATACGGATATGCTAATAAAATAAGAATAATCTATAACGAACTTTTCTCCGATATTGAAGATAAGAATTATCCACGCACGTCCCACGACGAACCCTCGGGATACCCTCCCATTCCCGCAAGCAGCGGAGTTAATTTTGTAAACAGAGGTGTCAGCGGCGACAGAGCCTACCGCATTTTAGACAGATTTGAAGAAGATATTCTTGCGGTAAAACCTGATTTCATATCTATTCTCGTCGGTGTTAACGAGGTTTACCATCATCTTCCCGAAAAGCCAAAAAGCTATTACCCTCCCGAAAAATATGAAGAAAAGTACGGCGAACTGCTTTCCCGTATACGTCACGAGTTGCCAAATACCGAGATAATGGTCATTGAACCCTTCCTTCTCCCCTCCGATAACCCTCTTTACGGGCAAAGAAAATCAGAGCTTCTCGTTCTTTCGGCCATAGCCCGCGACCTCGCTATGAAGCACGCGGACCATTTTCTCCCTATGTGGGGTATATACAATAACGTAATCGCTTCAAAGCAAGCCACCCCTGAACAGCTTTCAAAGGACGGAGTACATCCCACGCCCCTCGGCCACACATATATTGCAGAGGCTTACCTTAGGACACTAAATATTATATAATAAGGAGCCCCTTCAAATATTTTCACACAAAACAACGTTTTTTGAAAAACGTGTTGTTCCGATTTCCTTTTATGTTTGTTATAATAGGGTCACAACAAAAATAAAAAGGAGATTCAACAATGAATACAGACAAGATCTACGCAGAATCTATTGCAAAGGAATATGCCCCCAAGGACAACTCAAAAATCGTCGCTCTTCGCAAGCTTGACAGAGCAGCAAAGATGCCTGCAACCGTTTTCACCTACACTTTTGGCATTGTTTCCACGCTTGTTGCAGGTACAGGTATGTGTTTAGCTATGCAGGTTATCGGAGGAACTCTTCCCCTCACCGTCATTGGCATTATTATAGGTATTATAGGTTTTACTTGCACAGGTATCAATTATCCCATCTATAAAAAATTGCTTGAAAACGGCAAAAAGAAATATGCTTATGAAATAGTGGAGCTTGCAAGAGAGATTAGTGAAGGCAAATAATTTTTAACGGAGGGTGTCTTATGAATAAGAACGAAAGCAGATATTTTAATACGGCGATTAAAATGGACGAAGCCCTCATTGCACTTCTTGACAAGAAGGATTTCGCTTACATTACCGTAAAAGAGATCTGTGAAGTGGCAGGTGTCAATCGCTCCACCTTTTATCTTCACTATGACAACACTTCGGACTTATTAAATGAAACCGTAAAATATATTCTCGATAAGCTTCTTGCATACTATTCGCCCGACACACAAAGTCTATCCCGACATTTTGAAAATTGTCGACAGGAAGAATTAGTGTTCATAACCACTGAATATCTAACACCCTATCTGACCTATATCAAGGAAAACCAGAAAATCTTTAAAGTTGCCATTAAGCGGTTCAGTTCCATGAATATGGATGAAGTATACTACAAGATGTTTAACCATATCTTTAACCCTATCCTCGCACGTTTTCATGTGCCTGAAAAAGAACGCGATTATATAATGAAATTTTATCTAATGGGCATATTTGCCATTGTAATGGAATGGATTGATAATAATTGCGTTGACAGTATATCTACCATCATCAAGGTCATCACCGATTGCGTGCTGGGAGAGAGACGTATAAATGGATAGAGCACTCAAGATTTCACTTGCCAGTATAGTGTTTAATATTTCATTTAGCGCCTACTATCTCATATTTGGAATAGTGTCCAGCTCCTGGTGGCTTTTAACCCTCGGCACATATTACCTAATTTTATGTATCGTCCGCATCTTTGTTTTCAGAACAAAGAAAAGCAACCGCTTTGTGACGAGATTCACGGGAATTATGCTAATGGTGACGACTGTCCCACTCGTTGGAACAGTTATTCTGTCCGTTGTGCGCGATAGAGGTCACAAAACACATATGATAGTGATGATTGCAATTGCAGTCTATGCTTTTACAAAAATCACACTCGCCACGATTAATCTTGTAAAATCTCGGCGCAGCATATTCGCCAAGGCCATACCGTTGAGAAATATATCATTTGCAGATTCCTTCGTATCAATTTTTGCCCTGCAACGCTCAATGCTGGTATCGTTTGAGGGAATGACGAAAGCAGAAATAATGATCATGAACGGAGTCATCGGTTCTGCTATATGTGTGATAGTGTTTTTGCTTGGGCTAAATCTTGTAAGGACAAAAAAACGCACACTGACTTTTGAATAATTAAAAAATGATCCCCGACAGACATTAAAACCTGTCGGGGTCTTTCTTTTTATACAAGAACGTAAAACATTATTGAAAAGAAGTGCAATATACTTCCTGCAAGAACAAAAAAGTGGAATACAGAGTGCATATATTTTACCTTTTTACCCACACCGTAAATAATGGCTCCAACAGTATACGCCACGCCACCGCCGAGAAGCCACCAGGTACCGTCACCAAGAGCGGCCTTCACCTGTGGAAAGCAGAATACCACGCACCAACCCATTACCAGGTACAGAACCATACTTATAACTTTAAATTTCTTCAGGTCAACGGCGTTAAGCACTATACCGATTACGGCGCATCCCCATACTATACCGAACATAGTCCAGCCCAAAGCCCCCTTAAGAGAAACCAAGGTGTAGGGAGTGTATGTTCCCGCAATAAGAAGATATATACTGCAATGGTCTATTATTCTGAAAACCTTTTTTGCAAGGTTTACCTTCAGCGCGTGATAAAGACAGGACATGGTATAAAGAACCACAAGGGTGCCTCCGTATATGGAACAGCTTACTACCTGCATCGCACTACCGTTAAAGGCTCCTCTTATAACGCAAAGAACAAGAGCAGCGATACCCAGCAGGGCGCCAACGCCGTGGGATATGGAAGAAATAAGTTCTTCTCCCAAGCTATACTTTGGAATGGCTATATTTCTATTACTCATATTCATTTTCTCCTTTTATCGGGAATAAACCGTAACGCGATAAGGACTATTATGGGGAATACCGTTGCCAAGAGCATTCCCGTACGCAAGCCCGAAGCATCAATAGTATCTGCAGATATAATGGGGGAAATTACATTTTCGGTTACGCCATCCGAAACGATGCCTATTAACCAAGGACCTACTATACATCCTATATCTCCCGAAACGGCAAGCAAACCGTACATTCCCGTACCGCCGTCGGGATAGAGTCTTTCGGCAAATATAATTGCCGCCGGCCACATAATAGTTATTGAAAATCCGGTAATAGCACAAGCAATCAGAGCCAATACCCCATTATCGGAAACAGCAGCAACTATATAACACACAACGCAGAGAACAGCTGTAGCAAAAACCGTAGGTTTCAGAGGTATCTTTTCACTGTATTTTGCATAAATAAGTCTGCCCAACCCCATAAGAAAAGCAAAAAGACAGGGGCCTGCAATATCGCCTACGGTCTTGGAAACGTTCAGTCCCTTCTCTGCAAACATGGACGCCCACTGGGCCATAGCAAGTTCAGAGGCTCCGCTGGCAAATATAAGAATGGTAATAATTATAAACAATCGGGAAGTAAGTAGCTTTTTAATAGAAGTTTTTCTCTGCTCACCGGTGGATTCAACAATGGGTACGGTAGCAAAATTAAATATATTAAATAAAGGAATCAAACTCCAAAGTATGGGCAGGATGAACCAGTTCTCTCTCCCAATAACAAGAAGCAAAATGGTGGAAATAAGTATAACCCCCATTTGTC
>JAZQLP010000038.1:0-12470 GCA_045542755.1 Eubacteriales bacterium | reverse complement strand
CCTGAGATTCGGTAAGGATCCCATCAAGTCCACCTACTATGTAAATAAGGCTGACTTCGTTGCTTGTCATAACATTTCTTACGTTACCAAGAAGTCGGAGGCCAAGCGGTCTTAGGAAGACAACTCCATGGAACAACTCCTTGGCTCACAGAACGACATGGCTACGATCCGACTTCCTGAGATTCGGTAAGGATCCCATCAAGTCCACCTACTATGTAAATAAGGCTGACTTCGTTGCTTGTCATAACATTTCTTACGTTACCAAGTACGATATCACCGCTGATCTCAAGGAAGGCGCTAACCTCCTTCTCAACACCGACTGGTCCGTTGAAGAGCTTACCGAAAGACTTCCCGGCAAGTTCAAGAGAGATATCGCTCAGAGAGGCGTTAAGCTCTACACCGTTGACGGCGTAGGCATCGCTCGTGAAATCGGCCTCGGCAACAGAATCAACATGATTCTCCAGTCTGCATTCTTCAAGATTGCAAACATTATTCCTCTTGACGACGCTGTTAAGTACATGAAGGAAGCTGTTGTTAAGAGCTACGGCAAGAAGGGTCAGGCAGTTGTTGACCAGAACTATGCCGCTATTGAAAAGGGTATTGAAAACGTTAAGGAAATCGCTTATCCCGCATCCTGGGCTACTGCAGAGGACGTAAAGGTTGAAAGCTCCATTGCTGACGCTGAAGGCTTCCTCAAGGAATACGTTGAAGAAGTTCTCGTTCCCTCCAACGCTCAGAAGGGTGACGAAATCCCCGTTTCCGTATTTGCTAAGCATCCCGACGGAACTCTTCCCCAGGGTACCGCTGCTTTCGAAAAGAGAGGTATCGCTGTTGACGTTCCCGTTTGGGTTACCGAAAACTGTATCCAGTGTAACCAGTGTTCTCTGGTATGTCCCCACGCCGTAATCAGACCCTTCGTTCTTAACGAAGAAGAACTTGCAGCAGCTCCCGAAGGATTCTCTGCAAAGAAGATGATCGGTAAGGGCACCGAAGGTCTTTCCTTCGCTATCAAGGTATCCGTTCTTGACTGTACCGGTTGTGGCCTCTGCGCTAACGTATGTCCCTCCAAGAACAAGGCTCTCGTTATGAAGCCCCTCGATACTCAGATCGAAGAGCAGACCAACTTCAACTACGCTCATAAGAAGGTTTCCGATAAGGAACTTCCCTTCAATGAAGTATCCGTTAAGGGCTCCCAGTTCAAGCAGCCCCTCCTCGAGTTCAACGGCGCTTGTCCCGGTTGTGGTGAAACTCCCTACGCTAAGCTCATCACCCAGCTCTTCGGCGACAGAATGTATATTGCTAACGCTACCGGTTGTTCTTCCATCTGGGGCGGTTCTGCTCCCTCTACTCCCTACACCGTAAACAAGAAGGGCCACGGTCCTGCTTGGGCTAACTCCCTCTTCGAGGATAACGCTGAATACGGTTACGGTATGTTCCTTGCAGTTAAGCAGAGAAGAGATAAGCTTGCTGACGTAGTAAGAACTCTTATTGCTGACGAAAGAGCTTCCGAAGAGCTCAAGGCTGCAGGTAACGAATGGCTTGAAAACATCGAAGACGCTGCCGGCTCCAAGGCTGCAGGCGAAAAGCTCCTCGCTCTTTGCAAGGATATCGCCGCTCAGGGTTGTCCCCTCGCTAAGGAAGTAGTTGACTCCGCTGATATGCTCACCAAGAAGTCCATGTGGATCTTCGGTGGCGACGGCTGGGCTTATGATATCGGCTTTGGCGGTCTTGACCACGTTATCGCTTCCGGCGAAGACGTAAACATCATGGTATTCGATACCGAAGTTTACTCCAACACCGGCGGTCAGTCCTCCAAGTCTACTCCTACCGGTGCTGTTGCACAGTTCGCTGCTGCAGGTAAGGGCACCAAGAAGAAGGACCTCGCTGCTATAGCAATGAGCTACGGCTACGTTTACGTTGCTTCCATCGCTATGGGTTACGACCAGGCTCAGGCTGTTAAGGCTATCGCTGAAGCTGAAGCTTATCACGGTCCTTCCATCATCATCGCTTACGCTCCCTGTATCAACCACGGTATTAAGGGTGGCATGGGCAACTCCATGGCAGAAACCAAGAAGGCTGTTGCTTCCGGTTACTGGCATACCTTCCGCTACGACCCCAGAAAGGCCGAAGCAGGAGAAAAGGCCTTCACTCTCGACAGCAAGGCTCCCACCGAAAGCTACGCAGACTTCATCAAGAGCGAAGTTCGTTACTCTTCTCTTACCCGTTCCTTCCCCGACAGAGCAGAAGCTCTCTTCGAGAAGGCAGAAAAGCAGGCTAAGCAGAAGTACGATCACCTCGTTGATCTTGACGCTGAATAATTCGGTCAAACTAACAGTTAACTGAAATAAAAAAGTCCCGCCGACCCTATCGGCGACACTTTTTGAAAAAGGAAGGAGGTAAGAAAATGGGATTTAGTGAAATTTACATGCACTATCTGAACATTATCCGGAAAATCGGAGAAATTAAGTACGTGCATAACGTTGACGACGTGTCATTTTCTGCCCCCGTTTGCACCTTTACGGGTCACCGTCCTGCAAAGCTTCCCTTCCACGGTGAAAGCGACCCTGCCTGCCTTAGTTTGAGGGCGGCAATAGGGGAGGCTGTGGAGGAAAGCTACCGCTTGGGGTACAGAAACTACCTTTGCGGCATGGCTCTGGGTGTAGATACATGGGCGGCAATGGAAGTTCTTAGGCTCAAGTATTTTCACGACGACATCAAGCTTTTTGCCGCTATTCCCTATATGAATCAGTCCTCCGGCTGGTATGGTTGGGAGAAGGAGAGGTACGAGGATATCCTTAAGCTTTGCGAGAGGGTATACGTTGTTTGTCAGGCGCCTTCCCGTCAGGCTCCCATAGTAAGGGATGCTTTTATGGTTAACCACGCCTCCAGGATAATTGCCGTTTATGACGGCAGCCCCAAGGGTGGAACAGCCGCTACCGTAGGAATGGCAAAGAGGAAAAATCTGGATATGGTAACCCTGAACCCCCGTGATTTCCTTCCTAATATAAAAACTCCCTTTGATAATTAAAAAATCCCTTCAAACGAAGGGATTTTTTTTGTTATTGAGTTGAATTCCCCGAGGGCAGGGGAGAGGTGGCGGGTGTTTCAAGGCCAAAGCTTACGCTTATGCCCTTATCTATAAGGTACATCATCCCCGTATCAAGGTGCCCCATCTTTTCACGAAGTCGCTGTTTATCTATGGTACGAATTTGCTCCAAAAGTACTACCGAGTCTTTTGATAAACCGTAAAGAGAAGCATCGACCTCTATGTGGGTGGGGAGTTTTGTTTTGTTAAGGCGGCTGGTTATTGCCGCAGCTATTACCGTGGGGCTATGTTTGTTTCCAACGTCGTTTTGTATTATCAGCACGGGGCGTATCCCGCCCTGCTCGGAGCCCACTACGGGGCTGAGATCTGCGTAAAAAATATCTCCTCTTTTAACGGAGTGGGTCATCTTTGCTGTTCCGTCCTTTCATTTATTGGTTACGCCTGATTATATTTTTCACGGATTTTCAGCTTATATTCACCAAGAGAATTAAAAAAGGGTCATTCTCCCGCAGGTACTGGGGAGAATGGCCCGAGGGATTTAGTATTCCTTGTTTTTTAGTCACGCTTTAAGGGATGTTTTATCTGTCGCAGCCACAGCCGCCGCCACAGCAGTATACGATGAGAGCTGCGATGAGGAGAGTCCAGAAGCAGTAGTTATTCATACACATGATGTCATCCTCCTTATTTTTATGTGAGAGGATCTGAAGATCCTTCTCATACTACAATGATATGCAATATCGATGGAGTTTGACACAGATTTATTCTTTTCGCCAAACTCCCCGACTTTTCTGCTGTCCTCAAAAAATTTGAAATGTGGGACTTTTTTTGAGCCTTTTTTGTATTGACATCTTTAATAAAATATGATACAATGTATTCGTCAGAATATTAAATTCTATAAAACGTCTGAACAAAGCTCGGCAGATATGGCCGTTGGTCTTCTTCTGCCGCTTTCTCACAATGAAAGGAGCACTTACTTTGAAAAGAATTTTTAGTTCAATCATGGTTGTTGCGCTTGTCCTTGCTGTATTTGCAGGCTGTGGCGGCGGTAATAATTTTACCTGCGCTGACGTAGTTAACAGCTCTGCTTCCCAGCAGCGTTGGATCAAGAGCTTCGACTCCAACATCGTAGTTAACCCCAATGCTATCGGTGCAGAATCCTACACCGAAGCTGACGAAGATATGAGCCTTGACCTCGGCATTCTTGCTGAAGACGGCTCCGTTGCCAAGACCCTTGACGACGTTGTGTTCTTCCTTGAAACCTCCGTTTCCAACGGTAAGGGCGGCGAAGAGCTCTGGGCAGCAGACTTCACCCCCGGTGCTGAAAACGTAAGAGGCGTTACCCGTCTTGAAAACAACTCTTCCGACGGTAGAATGTTCTCTGCATCCGTTCCCGAAGGCAAGTCCTTTACTATAAAGGGTAAGTCTCCTGTTGAAATCAACTTTATAGACAATATTTATATGATAATGAGTGTCGGTTCCATCAGTGCTGATACTAAATTTGATATAGTAGGTATTCCCAGCAGAGATCTTCAGGACTTCCCCATTATAGAGGATATTGCTGCTCCCGGCACATACGTTGCTGAAATAACCGATGCTTTTATTACATCCTTTGAATCCAATGAGGACAAGGCAGGCCAGGAGCTTGACAAGGCTACTCCTATGACCATACTTCCTCAGTTTACCATGAATGACAGTATGTCTCTTCTTCTCAACGAATGGTCCATTCGTTCCATTCCCCTCTCTTTCCAGAAGGCCACTAAGGCTATGAAGAACACCTGGTATCCCTACCAGATCGTTTCCTCTCAGGAATTTGATTACGGTATGGCTCTGACCACCACCGATATGATCACCGGCGAAAACGCTGTTACCAGAAAGGTTGTTTGCGACCTCAGCGGTAACGTTTACGTTGCAGGCTATCTTAACGGCGGTACTGCTACTTATAACGAAAAGAACTCCTTAGTTACCGTTACCGGTGACGGATTTGAATATTCTATCTGCGTAAAGAGAAGCGGCGACATTGCTTTCTACGATTCCGAAGAAGATATGCTCACCAATACCGCTCCCTCTGCAGAGCCCAAGGCTACTTCCCAGTACTGGACCATTTCTCAGACTTCTTATAACGTAGGCGAAACCTACAACATCGGCGTTTCTGCATCCCTTACCGCAGGCACTACCGCTTCTGGCGCTAAGGACGCTGCTTCCGCTGCAACCCTTAAGAAGTTTGAGGCTAACGCTGTTGATAAGTGGGATGAGTTCATCGCTGCTAACGACGTTTCCGATTACATCGTTAACATTCCCCTGGACTAATAGCTAAATACTTATTTGAAAAGACCGACTTCTGTCGGTCTTTTCCTTTTATGCAAATGTAATGCCCCCTTTATTGAATAATGTATATTTATACAATATTCTGAATATTCACGCATAAATATGCATAAATACAGAATAAATTCAAGAGTTATTTTGGGCAAAAAAGTAACATTATATCTATAATTATCTCTAATTCGCACAATATTGTGATGTTTATTGACAAAGAGTCTTTACCATGGTATAATTATTCATATTTGATTTGTTCACAAAGGACGAATGTTATGTATAACGTATTTATTGACGGCCGTGAAGGCACCACCGGTCTGAGAATATTTGACAGGCTTTCCGCCATGAAGGACATTTCTCTCATCGTTCTTCCCGAAGAAGAGAGAAAAGACCCCAAAAGAAGAGCAGAAGCCATTAACGACTGCGATATAGCTTTCCTTTGTCTTCCCGACGATGCGGCAAGAGAATCGGTAAGCTTTATAAAAAATGAAAATACCAAGGTAATAGACACCTCCACGGCTCACAGAACATCCCCCGAATGGGTGTACGGGTTCCCCGAGCTTTCTTCGGAGCGAAGACAGGCGGTTATAAATTCAAAGCGTACCGCCGTTCCCGGCTGTCACGCCAGCGGCTTTATTGCTCTGGTAGCGCCTTTGGTTAAGGCGGGTATTATTTCACCCGACTCATTGCTCTCCGCCTTTTCTCTTACGGGATACAGCGGCGGCGGTAAAAAGATGATAGCCGCTTACGAGGGCGAGGAAAGACCTTCCCTTTACGATGCTCCCCGCCAGTACGGACTTACACAGACCCACAAGCATCTTCCCGAAATGAAGAAGATCAGCGGCCTTGACTTTGACCCCGTATTCGTTCCCGTTGTGGGTGATTTTTACAGCGGTATGGAGGTAACGGTACCCCTCTTTGGCAGTATGCTTAAAAAGGGATATACCAAAGATAGCATAGCCAAGCTTTACAGCGAGTTTTACAATGGCCCCGTGGTCAGCTTCTCTTCTGAGGTTGACGGGGACGGATTTGCTTCCGCAGGCGCTTTCTCGGGTCTTGATTCCATGACTCTTACGGTAGGCGGAAATGACGACAGATTGGTTCTTATTGCCAGATACGATAACCTGGGAAAAGGTGCTTCGGGTGCCGCAGTACAGTGTATGAACCTTATGCTGGGCAGAGAAGAAACCGACGGACTTATTCTTGAAAAGTAAAATAGGACGGATATAGATATGATAGAGATAATTAATGGCGGCGTTTGTGCTGCAAAGGGATTTACCGCTAACGGCGTTCATTGCGGTATCCGTAAAAATAAGACTAAGAGGGATATTGCCCTTATATATAGCGAAACCAAGGCTTCTGCAGCCTGCGTTTACACCCAGAATAAGGTAAAGGGCGCGCCTCTTACCGTTACCAAAAATAACATTGAGGACGGCTACGCTCAGGCGGTTATCTGTAACTCGGGCAACGCAAACACCTGCAACGCTAACGGCGTTGAGATTGCCGAAAAGACCTGTCAGCTTACTGCAAAGGCTCTTAACATAGACCCCAAGGACGTGGTTGTTGCATCTACCGGCGTTATCGGTCAGCCTCTTGACATAACCCCCATTGCCAACGGCATTCCCGCACTTGTGGAAGGGCTTGGTGATAACAGCCTTTACGCCGCAGAGGGTATAATGACCACCGACACAATGGTCAAGGAAATCGCCGTTTCCTTTACCGCAGGCGGTAAGACCTGTCATATGGGCGGTATAGCAAAGGGCTCGGGCATGATTCATCCCAACATGGCCACCATGCTTGTGTTTATTACCTCTGACGTTAATATCACTCCCTTTATGCTTCGTAACGCCCTGAGAAACGACGTTCAGGACACCTTCAATATGATAAGCATTGACGGGGACACATCCACCAACGATATGGTTACCGTACTTGCCAACGGCATGGCGGGTAACGACCAGATATTTGATTACGGCGAGGACTACGACGAGTTCAAGAAGGCCCTCAATACCGTTACCAGATACCTCTGCCGCTCCATTGCAAAGGACGGTGAAGGTGCTACCAAGCTCCTTGAATGTAAGGTTACGGGCGCGGTTGACCTTGAAAATGCAAAAATAGTTGCAAAATCAGTAATCTGCTCCTCCCTCCTCAAGGCCGCTATGTTCGGCGCCGATGCAAACTGGGGCCGTGTGCTTTGCGCGGTAGGTTACAGCGGAGCTGACGTTGACGTATTAAAGACCGACGTTGCTTTCCAGTCTAATGCAGGTAAAATTGAGGTCTGCAAGGACGGTGCAGGAGTTGACTTCTCCGAAGAGGAAGCAAAGAAGATTCTCTCCGAAAAGGAAATACAGATACTTATTGAGCTTAATTCCGGTGAAGGAAGTGCTACCGCTTGGGGCTGCGACCTGACCTACGATTACGTTAAGATAAACGGTGACTACCGTACATAAAATAATCTGCGCAACACATAAACAGATAAAAAACGGTGAAAAAAATGAGATTAGATAATCAGCAGAGGGCAGAAATTCTTATTAACGCCCTTCCTTACATACAGAAATACGCAGGCAAAGTCCTCGTTATCAAGTACGGCGGACACGCAATGACCGATGAGACCCTGAAAAAGATGGTAATGGGAGATATAGTACTTCTTTCCCTTATCGGTATCAAGGTCGTTCTGGTTCACGGTGGTGGCCCCGAAATCTCCGATACCCTTGCAAGACTTGGCAAAAAGAGCGAGTTTGTTGACGGACTCCGCGTTACCGATGCCGAAACAGCAAGCGTGGTACAGATGGTTCTTGCAGGAAAGATAAACAAGGATCTGGTAAACCTCATTCAGACCAAGGGCGGCAAGGCCATAGGTCTTTGCGGTATAGACGGACATATGATTGAGGCGAAGACCGCAGATGAAAGACTGGGCTTTGTGGGTGACATCACCTCCGTAAACGCCGAGCCCATAACCGACCTTCTTGAAAAGGGCTACATCCCCGTTATCTCCACCGTTGGCTACGATAAAGAGGGCAACGTTTACAACATAAACGCAGACACCGCCGCTGCAAGAATTGCAGGCACTCTGGGTGCTGAAAGCCTTATCAATATGACCGACATCTGCGGTATAATGAGAGATAAGGACGATCCCTCCTCCCTCATTCCCGTTATTCCCGTAAGTGACGCTCCCCAGCTTATGCGTGACGGCGTTATCTCGGGCGGTATGATACCCAAGGTTAACTGCTGTATAGACGCTATCAGACGCGGTGTAAAGAGGGTGTTCGTTATTGACGGCACCGTTCCTCACTCCATAATAATGGAAATCCTTACCGATGAAGGTATCGGTACTATGCTCATAGGCGAAGAGTCCTACGGGCTTACAGAAAGGTAACGTTGCTTAATGACCATTCAGGAAAAAGACAGTAAATATATAGCCTCCTCATACGGCAGATTTCCTCTTACTCTCGTAAGGGGTAAGGGCGCCAAGGTTTACGACGACGGTGGCAAAGAATATATAGATATGGGTAGCGGTATTGCCGTTAACAGTATGGGCATTGCCGACGATGAGTGGAAAGAAGCTGTAATAGCACAGCTTGACTCCCTTCAGCACACCTCAAATCTCTACTACACCGGCCCCTGCGCAGAGCTTGCAGAGATGCTTTGTGAACGCACGGGAATGAAGAAGGTATTCTTCTCAAACTCAGGTGCCGAGGCAAACGAATGCGCCATAAAGGCGGCAAGAAAGTATTCCTTCGATAAATACGGCGAAGGCCGTCATTATATAATCACCCTTAAAAACAGCTTCCACGGCCGTACGGTGACCACTCTGGCCGCCACGGGTCAGGATTCCTTCCACACCATATTCCACCCCTTTACCGAGGGCTTTGTATACGCTTCGGCTCAGGATTTTTCAGAGGTTGAGGCGCTTGCGGAGCAGTACCCTTGCGCCGCAATAATGATGGAGCTTGTTCAGGGCGAGGGGGGCGTTTACGCCCTTGAAAAGGACTACGTGGAGAAGGTTGCCGCCCTTGCCGAAAAGAAGGATATGCTTCTTATAATCGACGAGGTACAGACTGGTAACGGAAGAACGGGTAGCCTTTACGCATATATGGACTACGGTATTCAGCCCGACATAGTCACCACCGCAAAGGGACTTGGGGGCGGCCTCCCCATAGGCGCTACAATGCTGGGTGAGAAGGTAAAGGACACCTACACCCCGGGTACCCACGGCTCCACCTTTGGCGGAAATCCCGTATGCTGTGCGGGTGCTATCTCCGTCCTTAAGCGATTGGATGAAAAGATGCTTGAGGATATAAGAAAAAAATCAGAATATATCTTCTCTGCTCTTTCGGGAGCAAAGGGAGTTAAAAGCCTTTCGGGTAAGGGCCTTATGATAGGCGTTGAAACTGAAAAACCCGCAAAGGAAGTCATACTTGAATGTATGGAGAGGGGAGTTTTGGTGCTTTCCGCAAAGACCAAGGTCAGACTTCTTCCCCCCTATGTAATCACTTACGAAGAGCTTGAAAAAGCCGTTGCAGTCATTAAGGAGGTTCTTGCACAATGAAACATCTGCTTAAACTTCTCGACCTTACCTCTCAGGAGATAACCGAGATACTTAATCTTGCCGACCAGCTTAAATTTGAAAAGAAGAACGGCATCGTTCATCATCATCTTGCAGGAAAGACTCTTGGTATGATATTCCAGAAGTCCTCCACCCGTACCCGCGTATCCTTCGAGGTTGGCATGTACGACCTTGGCGGCTCCGCCCTCTTTCTTTCCTCCAACGACCTTCAGATAGGCCGCGGAGAGCCCGTACAGGACACCGCCCGCGTTCTTTCCCGTTATCTTGACGGTATAATGATAAGAACCTTCGAGCAGGCCGAGGTTGAGGCTCTTGCTTATTACGGCTCTATTCCCGTAATCAACGGCCTTACCGACTTTGCTCACCCCTGTCAGGTACTTGCTGACCTTATGACAATAAGAGAACACAGAGGTAAGCTCGCCGGCCAGAAGCTCTGCTTTATCGGTGACGGCAACAATATGGCAAACTCCCTTATCGTTGGCTGTCTGAAAATGGGCATGAGTGTTGCCGTAGGTTGCCCCAATGGCTATCAGCCCGATGCGGGAATTATGGAATGGGCTAAAAACGAGGGCTACGACCTTCTCGTTACCGACGACATCACCGCCGCCGCAAAGGACGCTGACGTTATGTATACCGACGTTTGGGCATCCATGGGTCAGGAAGGTGAGGCCGAGGAAAGAAAAAAGGTGTTCAAGTCCTTCCAGATAAACGACGAGCTTATGACCTACGCAAAGCCCGACGCTATGGTTCTTCACTGTCTTCCCGCCCACAGAGAAGAGGAAATCACCTCCTCCGTTTTTGAAAAGCACGCCGACGAGATATTCGACGAGGCCGAAAACAGACTCCACGCCCAGAAGGCCGTTCTTGTAAAGACCATGGGCAACAAGGAACAAAACTAAATAAAGCTACATAAAAATATATAGGAGAGTACCCAAACGGGTGCTCTCCTATATATTTTTTCTTGGGGGTTGCAAAAACGTCAAAAATAGTGTATAATAGAGATAGAAAATATTGTAGGCGTAAACGCCCTGCAAGGAAAGGTGGGTTTCCCATGAAAAAAATAAAAAAACTTACACTCTTACACTCAAACGACATGCACGGGGATTTTCTCGGGGAAATCACCGACGGTAAGCAGGTGGGAGGTATCTCCCTTCTTTCGGGATATATAAATCAGGTGCGTCAGACCGAAAAGAACGTTGCATACGCCATTGCCGGGGATATGTTCAGGGGCTCGGTAATCGACTCCGAGTACAAGGGCATCTCCACCGTTGAGATAATGAACCTTCTCGCTCCCGACGTGTTTACCATAGGCAATCACGAGGCTGATTATGGGCTTGGACATCTGCTCCTTATTGAAAAGTGCGCCAAGTTCCCCATCATAAACGCCAATATGTATATCCGCTCCACGGGCACCAGGCTTTTCCGTCCCTATATGATAATGGAAAAGGACGGTATGCGTATACTCTTTATCGGAGCGGTGACCGAGGACGTACTGAGCCAGACGAAAACCGAGGACCTTGTAGGGTCATTGGTTGACGTGGACGACGCTGCCACCGAAATAGAGAAGATATGCGCCATGACCAAGGGCATGAATATAGACCTTACGGTTCTTCTTACCCATATTGGGGTAGAGCAGGATAAAAAGCTTGCCAGAAAGCTTTCTCCCGACTGCGGCGTTGATATAATCATAGGCGGTCACTCCCATACCTTCATGGAAGAGCCTATTATTGAGAACGGTATTATTATAGTCCAGGCAGGTACAGGTACCGGCCGTATAGGCAGATTTGATATTGAGATAGATATTAAAAAGAACGTTATCGAGTCCTATAAATGGGAATGTGTACCTATTGACGACAGCCATTGCCCTCAGGACGACGATTTGAGATACCTAATATATAATTATAAGACACAGACTGATAAGAAGTTCTCCCGTATAATCACCCGATTTGACAGAGTTCTGACCCATCCCTCAAAGTATCAGGAGACCGAGCTTGGAAATCTTTTTGCGGACATTATCCGGAAGGGCGTTGGTACCGACATCTCTCTTGTGGCGTCGGGAAGTATCCGTAAAAAGGAGCTTGGACCAATAGTAACCTACGAAAGGCTTATCGCCGTTTATACCTTTGACGATAAAATATACGGAATCAAGGTCACGGGCATGGTCCTTAAAAAGATGTTCGACTTCTGTCTGGGGGCAGGTACCGCAGAGGAAAGAAAGGAATTTTACCAGGTGTCCTCGGGGGTCAAGCTTGTCTACGACAGAAAAGACCTCTACCTTCTCTCCATGACCTTTAAGGGTAAGGAAATTGAGGACGATAGGGTATATTCGTTATCCTTGCAGGACTACCACTACCTTAATATGGATAAGTTCTTCGGCATAACCGAGGACGACCTTTCCGCCCCTGCCTCAATAATCTCCGGATCGGCCATAGCCCTTATAGACGAGGAAATGTCCTCCCACGGCTTTACCGACAGCAGGATAGAGGGCAGAATAACCTTTGTAAACTGAACCGAATAAACAGAGAAGCCGACGCATTTGCGGCGGCT
>JAZQLP010000037.1:0-5370 GCA_045542755.1 Eubacteriales bacterium | reverse complement strand
CCTTCATGGCCATGGGGTTGTTTATGAGCCTTACGACGTTGTCCATATCCTTTTGGCTCATTTTTGAGGTAAGATTGTTTATCATCTGTGGGTCGGACATGGTTGAGTCGATCTTTGCCGCAGCGGCAGGGCCTAATTTGTCCTTAAGGAGCTGTACGGCCTTTTCCAGCTTATCCTTATCTACCTTACTGAATATATCGTCGTTCATATAATTCATTCCCTTCAGAAAGTCTGTATTAACATCCTATGCCGAGGGGAAAAATTTTGTCAAGGAGCAAAAATATGCAGTACATAGTTATATCCGACTCCCACGGAAGAAAAGGCGCCATAGAAGAGGTTCTTTACCGCCACCCAAACAGGGACGTTATCTTTTTGGGCGACGGAATAAGGGATATTGAGGAGTTGGAGAGAAGCTATCCCGTGTCCTTTATCAGAGTCCAGGGTAACAACGACTTTTTAGCCATAGGAACGCAAAAATCCATAATCCTCCCCGTGGGCTCAAAGAGGCTGTTTCTTACCCACGGCCACGAATACGGCGCAAGGGGCGGCATAGACACCCTCATATATACGGCAAGGCTCAACGGCTGTGACGGGGTCCTCTACGGGCACACCCATATACAAACCACGGGCGAGCGTGACGGGGTATTCTATCTCAACCCCGGAGCCATAGGATTTTTGGGGGACTACGCTCTCCTCACAGAGAAAAACGGCATCCTCACCGCAGAATTAAAAAAGCTCTAAAAACGAATTTTTGTTGAAGTTGATTTTATGGCTTAATAACTATTGAATTCACTCTGCTAATATGCTATAATATAAATATATAATATACATGACCCGACACAATAAGATAGGAGGTAGAACAATGTCAACAAACAGACGTAGAGGTCAGGGATACCGCAGCGCCGCAGAAATAAGGCGGGTACGCACGGGAAATCTCCTTTTCGCATTGGTTGCCACGGTAGCCGTATGCGTACAGATATACCTTATCTCGGGATATTTTTCCGCAAGAGCCGAAAAAAAGGACAAGGAAGAGCTTTACAGAATATCCCAGAGCAATCTTGAAGAGTCACAAAAGAAGGTTGACGCCGCAGAAAGCGAATACGACGCTCTGGTCAAAGACATTGCAAACCTTGAAAATAAGCTTGCGGGCTTGGAAGAAGAATAAGGGGAGGTAAAGATTATGAGTCGTAATTCAGGTCTTGGACTTAGGCTTATATGCCTTTGCATAACCCTTATTTCGGTAATCTGCTCCATTCTGCTGGGCTTTTTTATCCACTCCGAAAAGAAGGCCGCCCAAAAGTACGAAACGGCCATAGCCTATGCCAACGCTCAAATAGGTCAGAACCAGACCGCAGTTGAGGATGCGGAGATTCAGACCGAAGCTCTCAAGGCACAGAAGGAGCTTATTCAGGAAGAGATTGCCGCCATTGAAAAGATGAAGTACTACGAGGATCATCCCGTAGCATTCCTCACCTTTGACGACGGACCTTCATCAAACACCCTTGAAATACTTGATATTTTAGCACAATACAACGTGCCCGCCACCTTCTTTGTGGTAGGTGACAGACTGGGCGGCTCCAGCAGCACCCTGGCCCTTCAGCGAATCATATCCGAGGGTCACGTTCTTGCAATGCACGCAAACGAGCACGTTTACGAAACCATATACGCCAGCAAGGCGGCGTATTTTAATGACCTAGACACCCTTAAGGACAGACTTTTTGACCTGACGGGAGTCACCCCCGATATAGTTAGAATGCCCGGCGGCACCGCCTCGGCCTACTCCTTCTTCGGCAAGTACGCCAAGAACTCGGACATCTATTACGACGTCCTTGAGGAGCTTGAAATGCAGGGCATAGCCCTTTGCGACTGGAACGTGGAGACCAAGGACTACACCTCATCCACGGGCGCTGACAACATAATCAAAAACGCCCTCAACGGCGCAAAAACCAAAGCCTCCGGCCGGTATAAATCAAAGGCCACAATTATCCTTATGCACGACAGAAAGGATACAATTGAGGCTCTTCCCGAGATAATTGAGGGCCTTATGGATATGGGCTTTGAGTTTGAAGGTCTTGACGCCGAAGGCTACATATACAGACAGAAATAATAATATAGAATCGAGATTTTAAAGTGAGAATCGTTGTAAAAATAGGCTCGTCCACCCTTACCCGAGCAAACGGAAAAATAAATCTTCGCCTTCTGGAAAGATACGTAAGAGTATTTTCCGACCTTAACAATGCGGGATACGAGGTGGTCATAGTATCATCGGGTGCTCAGGTCGTGGGCAGAGCAAAGCTTAACCTTGACAAAAAGCCCGATGAAACACCCAAAAAGCAGGCTATCGCCGCCGTTGGACAGTGCGAGCTTATGAGCATATACGACAAGCTCTTCCTCGACTACGGATGCAGAGTTGGTCAGATACTCCTTACAAAGGACGTTATGGATCACCCCGAAAGAAAGGAAAACGTAGAAAACACCTTCCGCGCACTCCTTGAATACGGCTGTATCCCCATTGTAAACGAAAACGACTCGGTTGAAGTTGAGGAGATAAAGTTCGGTGATAACGACACCCTCTCGGCAATGGTTGCCTGCTGCACCCAGGCCGACAAGCTGGTAATGATGACCGACATAGACGGACTTTACGACGATAACCCAAGAACCAATCCCAACGCAAAGCGTATCCCCGAAATAACAAAAATTGACGACTCTGTAAGAGCCCTTGCAGGAGACACCTCCACAGATAAGGGCACGGGCGGTATGATAACAAAGATCAAGGCGGCAGAAATCGCCACCGCCGATGGAATCGACGTATACATAGTATCGGGCGACGATCCCTATGCCCTCTACGATATAATAGAAACGGGAAAGCACAACGGCACCCATTTTGCCGCAATAAAGGACTGACTTTTATGGAACTCATTGAAATAGGAAAAAGAGCCAAGGCGGCCTCCAGAAAGCTTGCAAGATATACTGCAACGGAGATAAACTACGCCCTTGAGCTTATAGCTAAAGCCCTGGTGGAAAATACGGCTGATATTATGTCCGCCAACGACTACGACCTTGAAAAGGCCGAGGAAAACGGAATCCCCGAGGTTATGCGCGATAGGCTTATGCTCACCGCTACCAGAATCCGCCAGATAGCCGACGGCGTAAGAGAGGTAAGGGCTCTCCCCTCTCCTCTGGGCGCCGTAGACTCCATGGAAAAGCTTGAAAACGGCCTTCTCATCGGTAAAATGAGAGTGCCCTTCGGCGTAATCGGAATGATTTACGAGTCCCGTCCCAACGTTACTGTGGACGCGGCAGTACTGACCCTTAAAGCGGGCAGCGCCGTGATCCTCCGCGGCGGCAAGGAAGCCATAAACACAAACATAACTCTGGCTCAGATAATGAGAAAGGCCATAGAGCAGGCAGGCCTTGACCCCGACTGCATACAGCTTATAGAGGACACAAGCAGAAAGACCGCCGAGGAGCTTATGAAGCTCAACGATTACGTTGACCTGCTCATCCCCCGTGGCGGCGGCTCCCTTATCAGAACCGTAGTTCAGAACGCCACTGTACCCGTTATAAAGACGGGCGAGGGCAACTGCCACATATACTGCGACGAGGGCTGTGATTACCAAAAGGCTCTCCCCATAATCACCAACGCAAAGACCCAGCGTCCCTCTGTCTGCAACGCCGCAGAAAGCCTGCTGGTACACAAGAACGAGGCAAAGACCCTTCTGCCCCTTATTAAAGAGGCTCTTGATGCAAGAAATACCAAGATAAAGGGCTGTGAAAGAACAAGAGAGATAATCGACTGCGAAGCGGCCACCGAAGAGGATTATTACACCGAATTTCTCGATTATATCATATCCTGCAAGGTGGTTGACTCCCTTGACGAGGCTATTGACCACATAAATGAGCACAGTACCGGCCACAGCGAGGCCATAATTACCGAAAGCTACCCAAATTCCCAGAGATTTTTAGCAGAGATCGACTCTGCGGCGGTATACGTAAACGCATCCACAAGATTTACCGACGGCAATCAGTTCGGTCTGGGCGCAGAAATCGGCATCTCCACCCAGAAGCTCCACGTAAGAGGACCTATGGGACTTAAAGAACTGACCACCTGCAAATATATAATCTACGGCAACGGCCAGACAAGAAAGTAAGGAAAAGTTATGGAACAGAACGCTATTCTCGAAGAATCCAAAAAAGTCTATATTGAGCTCCTTCGCTCCACGGGCAGAGAGGGTATTGAAAACCTCATAACCTATCTTGAAACCAAGACAGACTTTTTCACCGCCCCCGCATCCACAAGATTCCATAATAATTTTGAGGGCGGCCTCCTTCTCCACTCCCTCAACGTTTACAGGAACTTTAAAAAGCTCCTTGAAGCCCGTCCCGACGTTCAGGTGGACGAAGAGAACGTTATAATAGCAGCCCTTTGCCACGACCTTTGCAAGGCAAACTATTATACAAAGGAAGAGCGCAACCGTAAGGTTGACGGAAGATGGGAATCCTACGAAGTATACTCCTCAATAAAGTCCCCCTCTATCCCCTACCCCCACGCCACCCGCTCCATAAGATTTCTCCGTAGCTTTATATCCATAAAGCATCTTGAAGAGCTTATGATATACTACCACATGGGTCCCTTCGGCGGCGAGGACTACGAGTACAAGAATCTCCTTCAGGACGTAAACGAGCGCTACCCCGCCACCCTGCTTATGTATATGGCAGACCTTATGGCATCTTATCTTGACGAAGAAAAGAGAAGCTAAAAAAATATTCCTGCCAATTGAATTTATTTACAATTTGTTCACAAAAAACCTATTGACAAATCAATCGTTTTGGTGTATAATATACGAGCGTTCGAAAAGAGTGCAAACTTCCAACGGACGTCGGTATATGGCGGAATAGCTCAGCTGGCTAGAGCAATCGGTTCATACCCGATCGGTCGTTGGTTCAAATCCGACTTCCGCTACCACCAACCCCTCGAGGGTTTTATATAGATAAAGGTTAGAGGCGAAGGCCAAAGACCTTCCAACACGGCTCGTTGGTCAAGCGGTTAAGACACGGCCCTTTCACGGCTGTAACGGGGGTTCGATTCCCCCACGAGTCACCAAAAAGAAACATCCGAACAAAGTTCGGA
This sequence comes from Eubacteriales bacterium, assembly GCA_045542755.1. Taxonomy (GTDB): domain Bacteria; phylum Bacillota; class Clostridia; order Oscillospirales; family UBA644; genus JAZQLP01. The sequence goes on along the minus strand of JAZQLP010000037.1, from coordinate 239 downwards.
TGTTTTCTTTTTATCCAAGCCGCAGGCTTGGCATGGAATCACGCGCCAGCGTGTATGGCATCGCCGTAGGCGCATGGCATCACCGAAGGTGTATTTCCTGCGGCTTGATTCCATACGCGACTTTGTCACAATTCCATACCGCAAGAAGTTGCGGATTACATACACGCGTTCGGCGTGATTTGGTCGCGAAAGGAGAACGATATGGGAAAAAATTTTTTTGTTGAACTTTCTGAACACTT
>JAZQLP010000036.1:0-22071 GCA_045542755.1 Eubacteriales bacterium | reverse complement strand
CCTTACGCCAAGCATTAACTATTCGAGTCTTATGTTCGGGCTGAACACGAGCATAAACGCTGATACTCTTAAACTTCGATTCAAATTCCTCATCACTCATTGAACTGAGCTGAGAGCCTGTAATTGCGCAGGAATCTTCGGTAATGATACCCAGCTCCTTGGCAATAGCCACTGCGGTATCGATATGGTCACCCGTAATCATAATAGGACGGATACCTGCGCTTCTACACTCTACGATAGCATCCTTTACCTCGGGACGAACGGGGTCAATCATTCCGCAAAGACCGACGAAGCAAAGGTCATTTTCAAGGTTTTCAGCTTCGTAATCAGCAGGCTCCGAATCCCATACACGCATTGAACAAGCAAGTACTCGAAGAGCCTTGTCGGCCATTGTTTTATTTGCTGTAAGAATAGCGTTTTTATATTCATCGGTCATGGGAACAGCCTTACCGTTCTCAAGAAAATGAGTACATTTTCCGATAACAACGTCGGGTGCGCCTTTGGTGTACTGAATATACTGTCCGTCAACAACGTGAACTGTGGACATCATCTTTCTGCCTGAATCAAAAGGAGCCTCGCCCGAACGGGGATAACTTGCTTTAAGGTCATATTTCTTCATTCCGAGCTTATCTGCCCATACAACGAGAGCAGCCTCGGTAGGTTCGCCCGTTACGTTTCCGTCGGTGTCAAGCTCGGCATCGCAGCAGAGAGCCATAGCAGACGCTATCTGATTTTCATTCTCACCAAAGTAATCTACGACGGTCATCTTATTCTGGGTAAGAGTACCTGTCTTATCGGAGCAGATAATCTGCGCGCAACCGAGGGTTTCAACTGCAGTTAAGCGGCGAATAATAGCATTACGTCTGGACATATTGGTAACGCCCATAGAAAGAACTACCGTAACTACTGCCGCAAGACCTTCGGGGATAGCGGCAACGGCCAAAGAAACGGCTACCATAAAGGAAGGAAGGATAGTATCGTTAAAGCTGAAATTACCTGCACGAACTAACTGAACGCCAAACACTACTATACAGATTCCCAGTACAAGCCATGTAAGAATCTTTGAAAGCTGATTGAGTTTTCTCTGAAGAGGAGTGTCCCCTTCCTCAGCCTGCTGAAGCGCACCCGCAATTTTACCCATTTCGGTATCCATACCCGTTGCGGTAACAACTGCAGTACCACGCCCGTAAACCACTGTAGAGCCCATATAGAGCATATTTTTACGGTCGCCGAGAGGAACGTCCTCTTCTCCTGCCTTCAAGTTTATTATATCTATAAACTTTGTGACGGGAACGGATTCTCCCGTAAGAGCGGCTTCTTCAACCTTCAAACTGGCATTTTCAAGAATTCTCGCATCTGCGGGAACGGCATCTCCAGCCTCGAGAAGAATAATATCACCAACAACAAGGTCTTCGCTATGAACGATCTGAACCTTACCGTCGCGCAACACCTTTGAGGTAGCGGCGGACATTTCCTGCAAAGCTACAATTGCTTTTTCCGCCTTGCTTTCCTGATAAACACCGAGAACGGCGTTTACTATAACAACAGCAAGAATAATGATAACATCGGCAAAGCTTTCATTTTCCACCACGGCGAGTACACCGCTGATGAGGGCAGCAACTAACAGAATAATGATCATAGGGTCTGCAAGTTGCTCAAGGAAACGACGTATCAAAGACTTACCCTTGGCTGCGGCAAGCTTATTTTTACCGTTTGCCTCAAGACGCTTTGCGGCCTCGGCAGATGAAAGTCCCTCTCTTGAGCTTTGCACCTCGCCCAAGACTTTTGATTGGTCCTCACAATAAAATTTCATTAGAAATCCTCCTGTATATATTTTACAAAAAAAAACGAGACCTATCTTTTCAAACAAAGATAAGTCTCGTCATTTAAGATAAAGCCAAGGAAACTGTGGTGTTGACTTTATCACACGTTCGTGCCGACTACTCCCTTATAAGGTATAGTGTTCCAAATTTGGTATGAATTATACCATAAGAAAATCGCTATGTCAATATGAAAATAAAAAATATCAAATATTTATAACAAATCTGATATAAAAAAAATGTGAGTGTTCAATGAACACTCACATTGGTCCGAGCGGCGAGAGTCGAACTCACGGCCTCTTGAACCCCATTCAAGCGCGCTACCAAACTGCGCTACGCCCGGATTTGAAAGGGTTTGTTTCGTTTGCTCAAATATTATATCAGAAAAATAACCCTTTGTCAATAGAAAAACGGAGATTTTACAAATAGTTCATTAACTAAATTAAAAACGTTGATATCACTGTCAGAATCGCAAGGAATCCAAAATTAAAGGCCGAAAACATCCCTACGTAGGACAATGTCTTGCCCGGATTCTTTGAAGTATACTCTCTGAAGGTTATAAGACTGGCAAGAGAAGCTATAAGGGTACCTGCGCCACCGATGTTCACACCTATAAGAAGAGCGGGATAATCAGCAGTGAACTGAGAAAGCAATATAGCGGAAGGAACGTTACTCATTACCTGACAGGAAGCAACGGACACAAGAAGAGTGTTCTTTTCAAGCAGTTGTGTAAGGACCGTATCCACGGCATCTATACGGGCCATATTTCCCGAAAACACAAAAAATGCGGCAAAGGTAAGGAGCAAAGGATAGTCAACCTTCTTTAAAGCATCTCTATCCATAATCAAAAGCACGGGAACGGCCGCGGCAAGACCTACCCAATAAGGAAATACTCTAAATACGGAAGCAATAACGAGAACAAAAAGGATTCCGTAAATTACCGCCTTTTTCACAGGGATTCGGATTTCCTCTTTATCAGAAAAGGAGAGCTTATCCTTAGGAATAAAAAGACAGCATAGGGTAACCAGAGCTATTGATACAGCAAAAGGAATGAGCATTATGCCCATAAACTCCCCTGTGGGAATATTGAACTTCTCATAAAGATAAAGGTTCTGGGGATTCCCGAAGGGTGTGAGCATTCCACCGAGATTTGCGGAAATATTCTGCATAATAAAGGTGAAGGCCATATATTTTTCCTTACCCGTTGAAGAAAGGACAATATATCCCAAAGGAAGGAAGGTAAGCAACGCCATATCGTTGGCGATGATCATAGACCCTATAAAGGTAATATATACAAGGGCTATTACGGCAGCTCTGACATTTCCGGCAAGGCTCACAATCTTACGGGCAACGAAGGTAAAGAATCTGATATTCTTAAAGGCGCATACAACCGCAAGGGTGCAGAAAAGACAGCTAAGAGTCTTTAAATCAAAATATTCAAGATACTTACTGTCGGGAGGCACAATTATTGCCGTCGCTACAGCTAAGGCTATGGCGATTACGGTCATAACGTTACGCTTAACCCACTCTGTAAGCAGATGTATAAACTGATGACCGCTATGTCCCAGACGTATATGAGGTTTTTTTAGGGAGTGAGATACGTTCATTTATGTATTGACCTATCCTGTTTATTGATTCACACAAGGATATATTATATTCTTCTTTTTTGTCTTTTTCCGCAAAATACAGCGAATAAGATGAAAAATAATTACTCTCCGATATTTTCGGAGAGTAATTATTGGAGATATTATTTGGTTTTATCAAATGAAGGGTTAAAGGCGTAGAAGTTTTTACAGTTGAGTCTGTCCAGAGTAAGTCTGACACCTTCGCCGAATCTCTGATAATGGACAACCTCACGTTCTCTGAGGAACTTAATGGGGTCTCTTACGTCGGGGTCGTCAACAAGACGAAGAATGTTGTCGTACACGGTTCTGGCCTTTTGTTCTGCGGCCATATTTTCGTGGAGATCAGCGAGAAGGTCACCGTTTGAGGCAATATATTTGGCATCAAAGGGTACTCCGCTGGAATCCTGGGGATAAATACCGTTGCCGTGGTTTACAAAATAGTCCTCAAAGCCATATTCCTTTATCTGCTCCTGGGTAAGGTTACGCACTAACTGACGGACGATCGTACCCACCATTTCCAGATGTCCAAGCTCCTCCACGCCAATATCGTTGTGAATAGCCTGAAGTTCGGGATAAGGCATAGCAAATCTCTGGGAAAGATATCTTAAAGATGCGGCCAATTCACCGTTGGGGCCACCGTATTGGGAGAGGATTATCTTGGCTGCCTTGGGGTTTGTGTTTTTAATGTTTATGGGATACTGCAAGGTTTTTTCGTAAATAAACATCTGTTTGTTCCTCCTTTACTGCCGTGGCCAGGTTTGCTGCCATGGCCAGGGAGCTTTTATCCAATCCCAGCAGTCAGGGTCACTTTCGGAGTAGATATTAAGCATACCGTATTTTTGTTGATACTCTGCCTTGAGTTTGTTAATCTCGGCCACGTATTTTTTATGGTCGGCAATTGCACTCTTGCAATTAGGATGGGTATCAAGGAAAAGGGCCGTATCGTGGGCAGCAAAATAAGCAACCATTATTTTTTTAAGCAAGCATTCTCTTTCACTCATCTGCCACCCTCCTTCCAGCCGTAAAAAGGAAGATTGAGATCCCCAAACATGGTACCCGAGGCAAATCCGTCTTCGGGAGAACATATATTTTCGTATTTCTGCATGGGCACGTAAGCCATTGCAAGGGGTAAAGCGTCAACTACCGAGAAGTTGCAGCTTTTATCGTTAGGAGAACAGTCAACTCCGTTACATCCGTCCCGATCCTGCCGGATACGAACACAGGACTCACGGGAGTTTTCTGTGAAGAAATCACTGAAGAATGAATTCTGCAATTTTATTCCGTCCTTTCATTTTTTCTTGTACGGTTCACCCGTACATTAACATTATATGACGGTTTTCGACAGAGTTCCACACTTTCAAGGATGCCGCAAAAACCAATAAAATGTTAAATATCTGTGTTTTCTATTGCTTTTTGATAAAGGAAGAGGTATAATTATGAAAAGGCTTAAAGAAAGGAAACGGCGTTCGTGAAGATAAAAGCAATTATTCTGTTTATCGTAATAGCCATTTTTACAGCAGGTGCGGTATACGGCATTATGCAGCTGGACAGTTATCTCTTCCACGAGAATATACTTCGTCAGTTTGAGGACAAGGCTCTAACTGTAACAGAGCTTGAAATATCCGATACCAGAATCAGAGTCAAATTAGCGTCCGTGGGTGACGACCTCTGCCCTGAAGACCTCCAGTTGGTGAGATATATCAACGACGTCGTCCCTACCATAGATACCGAAAAAACAATATACGTATTTGTTTGTACCCCTTCGGGTAAGGTTATTTATCAAAAGCATTTTACCGAGGACGACGGAAACGTTGCAACTCCCCAATCAATCCCCGCACGGTATATGGACAGCACTCTCCTTCGGGCAGAAATAGCCTATTCCTTTAATCAAAGAGGTATTAACTGTACCGCATTTAAGGAAACCGAGGGAAGCCAATGCTACATAAGAGGCGAAGAGCCTAAAACACAGACGGGCAGAATACTTAATTTTACCATATCCCTTCCCGACACTTCCACCGAAGAACAAAACGATCCCGAGCTTTTAGCTGTGTATTTTGAAGCCCTTATTTCAATGCTTAACCAGAAGGGCGCAGGAATATCACAGTACAATCTTTACATTAAAAACGCAGAAAACGTTTGCGTATATCTGGCATCGATAGATCTGATGACAAAGGATACAGTGAGGCTCGTTTAATGATAATTCTCACCGAAAAGCTTTCAAATACAGAACCCCGCCTGCCCAAGGGACAGGTGGGTATTTTTTTGCCTAACTCACCCTTTTTGCCTGAAAATATTGCTTTTCACACCGATTTAAGAGTTTTTCATCACAATAAAACCCTTATCTGCTCACCTTCCCTTAAAAGGATACTGTCAGTCGCCCTACCCGAAGAAATAAAAATAATCTGCGGAGCAAAGGAACCCGAAGGAGACTACCCCAACGATGTTTTTTATAATGCGGTAGCAGTGGGAAGGTTTATTATTGCTAATAAAAAAACAGTGGCAAAAGAAATATTGGACTATGCAGAAAATCAAAACCTCACGGTTATCCCAGTAAAACAGGGCTATTGCAGATGCAACGTCGCCGTGATTTCTGACATTCGGGGAAAAGAAGCTATTATTACCGAGGACGAAGGGATTGCCGCAAAAGCAAAAGAATACGGCATAGACGTTTTGCTCATTCCTGCAGGGGGCGTTACTCTTACAGGCTGGAATAACGGATTCATTGGCGGAGCAAGTATTTCCACAAAAGACGAAATACTCTTTTTCGGAGATATTAAGCTTCATCCACAAGGTAAAGAAATAGAGGATTTTTGCGCCTTATACAGAAAAAAGACAACCTCTCTTATCCCCCATTCTCCCCTTTTTGATTACGGCGGAGGGTACTGTTTATAAGGAAAAAGAAGTATCAATAAAATTCTTTGACAATTATGAAAACTCTCAAACAAAGGGGTTGACAAAAGCCGAGGTTTAGTGTATAATGTTATACGTTCACGGAACAAGTTAAATAAATGCTGATATGGCTCAGTCGGTAGAGCGCATCCTTGGTAAGGATGAGGTCAACAGTTCGATTCTGTTTATCAGCACCAAGGAGCAACAACGTTGCTCCTTTTTGTTTTATATATAAATAAAATTCCCACAGACTATTAGTCCTGTGGGAATATTTTTATTGGGTTTTTACGTCAGGGGTGATTACCAGATGACGATACGCTTTTCGGGAGCGATATACATGCCGTCGCTCTCCTTAACGCCAAAGGTGTCATACCACTCACGGAAGTTTCTGGGAGGCATATTGGCACGGAGAACGTTGGGGCCGTGAACGTCTACGGCAAGCTTCATTTTAAGGTATTCGGGTCTTGCCTTTTCGCACCAGACTCTTGCCCAGTTGGAGAAGTACTCCTCGTAGGACACGCCCTCGGTTCTGGACATAATGTCGAGGGTTACAGACATCCCGCCATTATCAGCCATATTTTCGCTGACGATAAAGGCGCCGTTGACCTTACCCTGGGGCAGGTCGATGCCGTCAAACTGTTCGATCATTTCCTTGACCTTTGCATCGAATCTCTCGAAATCCTCGGGCTTCCACCAATCGTTGATATTGCCGTTTTCGTCGCACTTTGCGCCGTTGCTGTCAAAGGCGTGGGAGATCTCGTGACCGATAACCCTGCCGATACCGCCAAGGTTTTCACTTCTGGTCTGACTGAGGGAATAGAAGGGGGCCTTGAGGATAGCTGCGGGGAAGGTAATATCGTTAACGAAGGGGTCGTAGCAGGCGTTTACCATATGGCCGGGCATTGCCCAGTTTTCGGGCTCGGTGGGCTTATCAAGCTTGCTGAGGCTGTCAAGCTCACGGATAGCCTTGAGGGAAATAACGATGTCGAAAAGCGATGCCTCGGGATCGAATACCATCTTCTCGTAAACGGGTCTTACCTTATCGGGATAGCCCATCTTAACGCCCATTTTTGAGAGCTTGAGAATGGCCTTTTCTTTGGTTTCCTCGCCGAGGATGGCGTTGGTCTTGATGCGCTCCTTATAGGTATCTATGATCTGATAAACGATATCGGTGATATCCTTCTTTGCCTCTCGGCCAAAGTACTTATCGCCGTAGTAGATGCCTACGGGCTCGGAGAACATACCTGATGCGAGATTATATGCAAACTTGTCTATATCCTGCATCTTTGCAACGCCCGTAAGAGCGCGGTGGTACATACCGCCCATATCACGGAGCTCCTCAGAAAGGAGGTTGCAGGCGTGGAGAAGGCCGGTAACGTATGCCCAATGCTTGTAGAGGTTGAGATTTTCGGCGTTAAACACCTTTGCAAACTCACCAAAATATCTGGGTTCGGTAACTACGATAGTGGAGGGAACGTGGCCAAAAAGGTCATTGAGAATAACCTCGAAATCGAGGGTGGAAAGCATCTGAGCTACCTTATCCTCCTCGGTGGGGTTGTACATCTCAACGTATCTTGACCACTCCTCGCGGGTCTTTACCAGGCCGCCGAGGATCTCGTCGAATGCGAGAGCGTCGTTTACGTAAGTCTCCTGATCCTCGGGAGAGAGATCGGTCTTGGCCATTACCGCTTTGGCAACGTTTGTCCAGATGCCCAGAAGCTGTGCCTTCTGCTCTGCCATTGCGGGCTGATAGTAGGTAGCGTCGGGAAGGATAACGCCTGCGCCCTGGATATATACCAGACGCTGCTTGGTGTTCTTCATATCGGTCTCGGTGCCGATGTTTATGGGAGTGGGAATACCCTTAAGGCTCATAGCCTTATATAAGCGGCTGAAATCCTCTACGGTCTTGATCTCGTCAATGAGAGCCAGGGCCTTGAGGGCGGGGGTGATGCCGTGCTTTGCCTTTCTGTCAGCATCCCTTGCGATGGCGTAGAGCTGGCAGGCTCTCTTCATATATTCGCTGGGGTATTCCTTGGTTTCGGACATGGTGGCAAACTCGTCCATCATTATCTTCTCCACCTCGTCAGAGAGGGTAGCAAAGCCGCCCACGAAGGGCTTATCGTCGGGAATAACGAGCTTGTCGAGGTTTTCCTGATTGACGAACATATAAAGGTCGTCCTGTATTCTGATGTTTTCCATAAAATCTCCTGCTAATTTATAGTAGTGTTATATAACGCCCTTCTGGAGCATTATGTTTGCGTAAATCGCGCTCTCGCCTGTAGCGATTATGCAGTAGCACTTCTTTGCTTCCTCATAAAAATCGAAACGGTCAATATTGCCTACGGCATCCTTACCTCTGGGGTCGTGCTTGGATATAATATCGGAATATACGTCCCAGATAGGAGTTTCAACCTTACCAACGTCTCTGTCCATAAGCTGCATAAGAACAGCAGGCTTTTCAACGTAGGCATCAAGAGGGAATACGGTAAGTATAGCATCTAAAATCTCGGGTACGCCATGGCCGTCCATACGGATAACGATAGCGTTTTTACCCATGGATTCTGCGGGGAAATTACCGTCAGCGATGCAAATGCGGTCACTGTGACCCATTTCGCAAAGAACCTTTAAAAGTTCGGGAGAAAGAATCTTGGGAATACCTTTAAGCATAACAATCACCTATAAGTTTGTATATTTTCTTATATTGTACCATACGAATAAAACATTGTCAAGTAAAAATTAACCGCCCGTATGCGATTGCATACGGGCAGAATAATTATTCGGGTTTAAATCAGGCCCAGGTCATTTCGCCCTTGCCTTCAAAGGTCATAGCTTCGTTAAGAACTGCGATAGCCTTTCTGAGGCCTTCCTGGGGAGTCATAAGGGCGTCTTCGTGCTCAACAGACATTACGTAGTCGTAGTCGATAGTTCTGAGAGCAGAAACGATATCTTTCCAGTACTTAATATCGTTACCATAACCAACTGTTCTGAAGGACCAACCTCTACCTGCGATATCGCTGTAGTGCTTGGTATCAAGAACGCCGTTCTTTGCAACGTTGTACTTGTCGATTCTGTTGTCCTTTGCATGGAAGTGGAAGATGCAATCCTTAAGTTCCATAATAGCAACAACGGGATCGATACCCTGCCAGATAAGGTGAGAGGGGTCGAAGTTTGCGCCGATTTCGGGACCTACTGCAGCACGGAGCTTGAGAAGGGTCTCGGGATTGTATACGCAGAAACCGGGATGCATTTCAAATGCAATCTTATCTACCTTATGGCTTCTTGCAAAAGCAGCAGCTTCCTTCCAGTAAGGAATGAGAACTTCATTCCACTGATAATCGAGAACTGCGAGGAAGTCATCGGGCCAAGCGCAGGTTGCCCAGTTGGGAGTCTTGTCTTCGGGAGATCCGCCGGGACAGCCGGAGAAAGTGATAACGCGGTCAACGCCTATCTTTTCTGCAAGAAGAACTGCGTTTCTGAAGTCCTTATCGAATTCAGCAGCAATTTTCTTGTCGGGATGAACGGCATTACCGTGGGTAGAAAGTGCGGAGATCATAAGACCGTACTTTTTAACAGTAGCAACGAACTCGTTGAGCTTTGCTTCGTCGTTAAGAAGAACTTCGGGATCGCAGTGAGCCTTGCCGGGGAAGCCGCCGCAACCGATTTCGATAGCGGTACAACCCTGCTCGCTGAGATATTTGCAAGCCTCTTCAAGAGAGAGGTTAGCAAAAAGATTACTGAGAACGCCTAATTTCATAGTTTTTCTCCTTTATTTGAAATAAATTGTTTTACTGATTAGTCTCTTCTGGGAATATCCTCTTCAGGATTCTTCCAGTCGCCGGGTTCATCGGGAACCTGAGCGATGGGCTTAGCCCAACGGATACCGTTGCCGATTACCTTGATAACGTTTTCGTTATAGTAAGAGGGAACGGTTTCATGACCGGGATGGAAGTAGAATATCTTACCGTAACCTCTCTTGTAGGTTACGCCGCCGCGGAATATTTCGCCGCCTTCCCACCAGGTAACGAATACAAGCTCGTCGGGAGTGGGGATCTGGAATCTTTCGCAGTAGCATTCTTCCTTTTCAAGAACGAAGGACTGGGGAACGCCCTGAGCGATGGGATGAGTGGGGTCTACACACCATACACGGCCGTGTTCACCGATTTCTCTCCACATAAGGCTACAGCTTGTACCCATAAGTTTCTTAAACACCTTGGAGTGATGGCCGGAGTGAAGCACTACAAGACCCATACCTTTACGGTTTACTCTCTTGCAAACACGCTTAACAACCTCGTCCTTAACGTCACCGTGCTTCATATGACCCCACCAAACGAGAACGTCGGTGTTGTCAAGCACTTCCTTGGAAAGGCCGTGTTCTTCATCCTTATCAAGCCAAGCGGTAGTTATCTCAAGATCTTCAGCATCAAGTGCCTTCTTGAGAAACTCGTGAATACCTTCGGGATAAAGCTCTTTAGCCTTGCCGTCTTTTCTTTCGTGATAGAATTCGTTCCAAATGGTTACTCTAATCTTTTCCATTTGCTCATTCTCCTTCTCTTAATGTATGTTTATGTTCAAAAAATTATTCGCCGTATACGTAATCGATTTTCTGGCTCTTTATCTCTTCCTTTGCGGGAACGTTTTTGCATTTCCAGTCGCGTTCCTCTTCAAAGGCTGCCCAACGGGTTGCGTTAGAAAGAATCTTTATAACGTTTTCGTTATAGAAAGAGCCGTAGGTTTCATGGCCGGGATGGAAGTAGAATATCTTACCAAATCCCCTTCTAAAGGTTACGCCACCGCGGAAAAGTTCGCCGCCTTCCCACCAAGTAGCAAACACGATATCATCGGGAGTGGGGATATGGAATCTCTCGCCGTACATTTCTTCGTGCTCAAGTTCGAAATACTGGGGAACACCTTTTGCTATGGGATGAGAGGGGTCAAGACACCAAATACGGCAACGCTCGCCAACGTCTCTCCATACCAGATTACCGGTAGTACCCATAAGTCTCTTAAATATTTTTGAGTGGTGGCCGGAGTGAAGAACTATAAGTCCCATACCCTGGTTTACACGCTTGTATATGCGGTCAACCACTTCGTCCTTGACCTCACCGTGCTTTGAGTGGCCCCACCAGAAAAGAACGTCGGTATTGTCAAGCACTTCCTGAGAAAGGCCGTGATCCTCGTCCTTGTCAAGCCAAGCAGTGCTTATCTCAAGGTCGTCTGCAGAAAGAGCTCTCTTAAGCTGCTCGTGAATACCGTCAGGATAAGCCGCACGGGCATTGTCACGGTTACGCTCCTTATAGAACTCGTTCCATATCATTACTCTGATTTTTGACATTACAGTATACCTCCTCAGCCCTTATATTCGGTGATTTCAATACCGTTTATAATTACAGCCTCAAGAGGCTTGCTGTTTGCATCAACTTTAACGGCGGCAATAGCGTCTACAATATCCATACCGTCTATTACCTGACCGAATACTGTATGAGCGTTATCAAGCCAAGGAGTTCCGCCGTTTGCCACATAGGCTTCAGCGGCTGCTCTCGAAGTGATATATCCGTACTGTATATACATCTGAACTTCAGTGGGAGATGCGGGACCCTTTTGAACTATAAAGAACTGGCTACCGTTGGTGTTCTTACCTGCGTTTGCCATAGAAAGGGCGCCGCGGAAGTTGTGAAGTTCGGGAGTAAACTCGTCCTCAAACTCGGTACCCCAGATGCTTTCGCCGCCACGACCTGTTCCCTCAGGGTCTCCGCCCTGAATCATAAAGTCATTCATTACGCGGTGAAAGGTAACGCCGTCATAATATCCGTTTGCGGCGTGAGTGAGAAAGTTCTCAACAGCCTTGGGAGCAAATTCGGGGAAAAACTTTACGGTTATATCACCCATATTGGTTTTGATTACGGCTATCTTCTCCCCTACCTCGGGCATAGCCAACTGTTTTTCTACTGACATTTCTATTTCCTCCTCGCTTAACTGTTTAGGTGTATCATTTCCATCACCGCATCCGACAAAAGAAAGAACCATAACACCTGCAACAGTCAGCGCAAAAATATTCTTTATTATTTTCTTCATATTTACTTCCTCGCGTTAAACTCAGCAAGGGTTTCGTAAGCAATATCGGGATAATTTGTTATAACGGCATGAACGCCTTCTTCATAGCACTTCATAAGAGCCTCAGCATCGTTAACGGTATAAGCGTTAACGTCTATACCAACCTTACGGCATCTTTCAACCAAGTCGGTGCCGAGAATACCCTTGTAATTGGGGTGAAGCGCCTTCATCTTATGAGCAACCGCAAGTTCAACTATATCATCAACTCCCGCAACAGCAGTTCCGTAAAGGAGCGCGATATTTGATCTGGGTTCAATTTCCTTGAGCAAATCAAGCATTTCAAGGCTGAAGGAAGAGTATATTACCCTTTCCTGCATATCCATATCGTTTACAAGCTTTGCAAGTCGAGGCTCTATCTCTCCGTGAGAACCCGTCTTAAGCTCTATATTTATGAAACCTGCCGTAGTGTTTCTCATATAATCAAAGACCTCGGCAAGAGTAGGAATGCGAGCATCCCTATACTTCTCATAAAATTTACCGTAGGTGTAGGAACGAAGCTGCTCAAGGGTCATCTCTTCAATGGTTCCCGTACCTGTAGAACATCTGTCTATGGTATTATCGTGACCAACGACTATAACGTTATCGGCAGTCAAATGTATATCAAGCTCTATACCGTCGGCATTTCTTACCACCGCTTCGGCAAAAGCTTCCATTGTGTTTTCGGGTGCGTAAGCAGATGCGCCTCTATGCGCCCATATCTTTATACTCATTACTAAAAACTCACTTTCGGCCATAAGGCATAGTTATACTCATAACAATTATAATTATAACATTAATATTCCGTTTTGTCAAGGAAGATTATGCTAATTTTTGGCTCATAAAAACCCTAAAACAGCCCTCTTTTCACTTTTGTAAAATATACACAAAAACTTTTATACACTTAAATGTAATTTTATGCAACCTGCGTATAGATTTTTTTTCAAAATTATGCTATACTTTAGACATAAACAGAGGAGTTTTAAAGGCTCGGAAGTTTATAATACCATCGGTGGGGACACTATATTGCCTCCCGAATGAAAGGTGGTAAATCTATGCAGTTCATCTTCAGTTCCAGAAAGTGCAATCTTTACGACAGCACGAAAGAGTATGCGGAGAAGAAACTCTCCAAGCTCTCCAGATTCTTTGCAGGCGACTGTACCGTATCTGTGGTTTTCACTCATGAAAAAGCCGACAGATTTAAGGTAGAAGTAACAGCCGACTACAACGACATCATCTTTAGAGCGCAGGAGGTGGGCTCCGACTTCAAAGAGGCCATAGACGTTGTAGTAGACGTCTTGGTACGCCAGATAAAGAAGCATAAGACAAAGCTGTCAAAACGACTCCGTGACAGTGACTTCAGTTTTGAAGGCTACACTGCCGAGGTTCCCGAAGAGGAAACCAAAATCATTAAAACCAAGAGCATCGTTATTAAACCCATGTCTCCCGAAGAAGCTGTGCTTCAGATGGAAATGCTGGGACACGACTTCTTCGTATTTACCGATGCTGCCGACGGCGCCACAAAGGTGGTATACAAGCGTAAAGACAGCGACTACGGTATGATAGAACCCTTGAATAAATGATATAATATACAGTTTAGATATATGAATATACAGTGGGCGGCAATCTCTCGTTGCCGCCCACGTTTTAACAAGGAGGAGAGTGTCCATGATGAAAAAACTGATAGCTATTATACTCTGTATTATTGTAAGTATGGAGCTTCCCCTATACATAAGCGCTGAAACGCAAGATTCAGAGAACAGAACAGAACGAGAAAACCGCTACGACGGAAACGGAAATATAATATGGTACAGGATATTCACTTACGATGAAGATGGCACTATGATATCCGTCGAGTCATATGATGAAACGGGCAAAAGGACAGCCTATGTAGACTTGTCTCCTGCAGGAGACAATATCGTAGTCACTTACGGTGGAAGCGAAAATACAGGATATGTTTTCAGAGTCGAATATACCCTTAATGAAGAGGGAGAGAGAATAGAACACCGAGAATACAGAAACAACGAATTAGTAGAAAGGACCACCTTTGAAACAGACGAAAACGGTAACCGCACAAGCAAAACTTACTATAAAGGAGCACTATATTGTATTAGAGAACATTATATAGACGAAGACGGCATTTCAACCTCACAAACAACGTACACAGACGGAAGCCTGTCAATCTTTAAAGAGATCTATAGTAAGGACGGGGTCCTGATAAAAACAGTATTTAAGCATATTTTCAGTGACGGACGCGTTACGGGATTTTATGGCTATAATACATATGACAATGAAGGCAGAGAAATATCATATGATTACGATCTTGATCATAATTTAGTGAGTATATCCATACAGTACATAGACGAAAACGGAGATAATGTTTACGCCTACTATAATGAACAGGGCAATCTTATCAGAGTTCCCGAAGGTATAGATGCTCCCAAGACGTATCCCGTCCCAACAGAAATTCCCGACACATCGGATTTTAACGGTATTTATTATATTTTTGCGTTATGCACATTAATAATAACTATAACAATATGGTTCAGTTCAAAAAAAAGAATATCAATTGAATAAGGAATAAAAAAACAAGTCTCTCTTTTTGAGAGACTTGTTTTTTTTGTTTAATCAAATGTAAGATCAATCCATGTGCCATGTTTCAATAAGATTATAAATATTATTTTCAGATGGCAAGAAATCTCCGTCAATGACTCTGTTTACAGCCAATGCACCCTCGGTATAATAAAGAGGTATATAGGGCTGGCACTCAAAAAACTCAGCCACAACGTCCCGCATATCGGCATTGCCCGTATAGAAATCATAGGTGACGTCTTTTAAGATATCCAATGAAGATATTCCTTGCTCATTTTCGGGATAAGTCCGATAGTTTTTACATATACCGGTACTGAGGATACCGTTAATATCCATATTGGGAGCAAGAACGGTCTCTCCAATATATATATCAAAGTTACCGTTTTCAATAGCCTTAACGTAGTTTGACCAGGTAAGTATTTCCACCTCTGTGGAAAAACCTATGTTCTCAAGACAATCTGCCAAATACTGTGCCACCTCGCATTTGGTAACGCTCTCTGTATTACAGATTATCTTAAGCACTATTTCCTTCTTTTTCCATGCTCTCTTTGTTCCCCTAAAACCAATACCAGAATCAAGCAAAATGGAGTTTGCGGTCTGCACCGAATATATATCCGTACTCAATTCCGCCTCCTGTGTCTTTACCCATCCGGGACAGAAGGGATGCCAGGCAGGCAGAGCAAGGCCGTCAAAGACCTCGTCACACACCCCTTTACGGTCAATAGCATAACTTATGGCTTTGGATATTTCAGCATCGGCAAGATACTCTTTTTTGCCGTTAATAACGGCAAAAACAAAATCAAGAGTGGGGAAAGATACCAACTCCACATTCCCCTTATACCTAATCGTACCCAAAGAAAGGTCGGCGTAAGCGGCATGTATCTGTCCGTAGTTAAAATAATAAGTCAGTTGGCTGGCTTCTTGGGTTTCAAAAAGCTCAATACGGGTAAACTCATACCCGTCGGCATATCTTCCGTCAACACGTCCGCGCAAAAGACGGATGCCGTCCTCATAAGAATAAAAGTACCTGCCACTACCTATATACCAACCTCCCTGCTTCCCTACCGACTTAACAACGGGAATATTAAGGAGATTAACATTAAATCTAGACTCGGTTTTAAATACCACGGTAAAAACGTAGGCAGATTCGGCATAATACCGAGATATATTTTCAAATCTTGAGGCAAATACGGAGTTTTTGGTGGACGCGCACTTAAAGGAGTAGACGCAGTCCTCTGCCCTTATACGGGAGCCGTCGGAAAAAGTCGCATCATCGTTAAGAATAAAAGAAACACGGTTACCGTCAACAACCCATTCCGCAATAAGAGAATATGGAGAATAAGTATTATCAAGAGTAACCAAGGTATCGTAGCAGAGTGACACCACAGCCCTGTTGGAACGGTTTTGGGACGTATATGGGTCCACCTGCTCCCCTGAGTATACGGCAATGGTCATATCCGTAGACCCGCTTATTTGCTCCTCTCCGGTATCGGGAGTATCGTCAGAAGGCAGGTCAAGGGAAAAAAGCTCCGTAACAGAGCAGGCCGACAGTAACATGATCAAGGCCAAGGCCACTGTCAGCACAGCAAAAACGGAGCTTCTGGAATTTCGTATAACTTTTTTTTCTTTAATAAGTCTTTTCACGGTTCTTATCTTGCAGACTCGTCGTTACCGTAAACGCTCTTAAGCTGCTCTACGATTTCAGTAGCCTTAAGGAGAGATCTCTCGGAATCGTCAAGAGCCTTCTTTACGTAGCTTAAAGTAACGGCACGCATTTTCTTTGTATCGTCTTTTGCCTTCTGAATAATAGCTGCGGCCTGACGCTGTGCGGCGGCAATTATTTCCTGATCGTCAAGCTTTGCCTTAGCTGCAGCTTCTGCCTCGGAAAGGATATTATCTCTGTTTCTGCGAGCTTTGAGCAGAGTCTCTTCAGAATACTTTGCAGCCTTCTGACGCATTTCTTCGCTATCCTTTATGGCGCGCTGCTCTATCTGATCCTTCTTTGCAAGAATCTCCTTTGCCTGAGCTATCTCAATAGGATAGCTCTTTCTTATTTGATTTATGATATTTTCAAGTCTTTCACCGTCAACTATGTACTTGTTTTTTGCGATAGGAAGAGTCCAAGACTCCTCAAGAAGATTTTCAAGCTCCTTCAAATAAGTACCGAGGTCGTTCATAATTCGTTCTCCTTGCTTTTATATAAAATGGCGTGTAATTGCTAAATTTTGGAAGAGTATATTTCCATGGCTTTCTCAGCCGCGCCCTTGGGCATGGCAGTAGAAAGAGGAACTCCGTATTTAAACATTTCCCTTACCATGGTAGAGGAAACATGGGAATACTGACTTTGAGAGGGAAGGAATACGGTTTCGACACGGGAATTAAAGCTGCGGTTTATAAGCCAAAGGTCGTTTTCGTAAAGAAAATCGTTACTATTTCTGACGCCCTTCACTATACAGCAGGCATCGACCTCGTTATAGAGATCAGCAAGAAGGCCGTTGCAAACCATAACCTTCACAGAGTCCACGCCGGCTTCTTCGAAGGCCGCGCGACAGATTTCAGCTCTTTCTTCGGGTGTAAAGAATCCGCTTTTCTCTCCGTTTGCCATTATGGCTATAACCACCTCGCCAAAAAGCTCAGCGGCGCGGAGGGCAACGTCAAAGTGCCCTAAAGTAAAAGGGTCAAAGCTCCCGGGCATAAGTGCGGGGCAACTCATTGTACATCCTCCTTCTCATAGGAGTATATTCTAACGGCAACAGTTCCGTATTTATAGCGTTTTTCCAATTTAAGGTTTCCAAAGGTTTCGGGAACCTCGGTCTCAGCGGCAGACTCGGCAACAACAATACCGTCGGGGGCAAGAATTTCGCCCTCATCTATATATTTCATAGACTTTTCAAGCAATTCTCCCGCATAAGGGGGATCAAGAAAAATAACGTTGAATTCGTGCTTTTTCGCCTGATGCCTGAGAAATCGCTTATAGTCAATATGCAGGACCTTTGCTCGGTCTTCAAATTTTGCCTTTGCAACGTTACGGGTTATAAGGCCTATGGAATCGGCGTTATTATCACAGATAACCACAGATTCACAGCCGTTGCTCAAAGCCTCAATCCCAAGCTGTCCAGTACCTCCGAAAAGGTCGAGAACCCTACCTCTTAAGCGGAATCTGATAATATCGAACATGGCCTCTTTGACCTTGTCCGCAGTGGGGCGACAGGTTACGGTAGACGGAACCTCGTGAAGCTTCAAGCCTCTTTTTTCACCGCTTACTACTCGCATTTTAATCCTCCCCTACAAAAGTATATAATACACCTTTGTAATTATATCATATTATTATTGCTCTGTCAATAGATAATCTTGACACTATCGTCAAAATTCTATCTTTTTTTTCGTGCAAAAGCGGCTTTTTACAAGACAAACTTACAAGGAAAATACTGCAAGGGATTTTAGAATGCTTCACGTAAAAAATACCCACAAAAACTAAAAAAGGATACAAACAAATGAAAATAAGAAAAATAACTGCCACAAGAATCTTCGACTCAAGAGCGATTCCCACCATTCAAGCCACAGTCTGGCTTGAAAACGGAATATCCGCTTCCGCATCGGTTCCTTCGGGAGCATCCACGGGAAGTTATGAGGCCCACGAAAAGCGTGACGGAGGATCCTCATACCTGGGCAAAGACGTATCTAAAGCCATTAAAAACGTAAACGGAGAAATAAATAAACTTTTAGCGGGCTACGACGTAAGACGGCAACGAGCCATAGACTACGCCATGATAGAAGCCGACGGAACGGAAAACAAATCACGTCTTGGAGGTAACGCCCTTCTTGCCGTATCGGAAGCAGTGGCAAGGACTGCGGCAAAATCTCTGGGAATACCGCTGTATCAGTATCTTGGAGGCATTAACGGCACGGCTATGCCAATACCAATGATGAACATCCTCAACGGTGGGCTTCACGCTCCAAACAACGCAGATATACAGGAGTTTATGATAATGCCCATATTCTCAACCTTTGAAGAGTGTATGGAGGCAGGAACTGTAATATACAGACTTCTTGGCCAAATATTAAAAGCAAAAGGTAAAAGCACCTCTATCGGAGACGAGGGCGGATATGCGCCCGACATAAAAGACGACAGAGAAGGCATAGAGTTACTTCTTTCAGCCGTACTGAAATCGGGATTTGACGAAAACAGAATCAAAATAGCTCTTGATGCCGCCGCAAACGAATGGAGAAACGGAGAAACTTATCTTACTGTAAAAACCAAACGCTCCTTCTCCCCCGACAGTCTGGTAAGATATTGGAAAGAACTTGCGGAAAGCTATCCCATAATATCAATCGAGGATCCCTTTGCTGAGGATGACTTTGAAAGCTTTGCGACCCTCACAAGAGAGTTGAAAGATCGAGTGCAGATAGTTGGCGACGACCTTTTCGTTACAAACGTAAACAGATTAAATGAAGGTATAAAGAGAAACAGCGGTTCAGCTATACTCATTAAGCCAAATCAGATAGGAACGGTTACCGAAACCATTGCAGCCGTAAATCTTGCAAAGGATAATAACTACGGAACCATAATTTCCCACAGAAGCGGAGACACGGACGACACCTTTATTGCCGACCTTGCGGTTGGGCTTAACGCAGGACAGATAAAAACGGGCGCTCCCGCAAGAGGAGAGCGCACTGCAAAATATAACCGACTTATAAATATAGAAAAGTCTATCATTCGGGGCTGATACTGCCGCAAATTTACAGAATACGAGCCTTTTTACAGGGAAAACTCACATTGTTTGCAGATACTGTAAACAAAATCACAGAAAGGAACGGCAATAAAAGTGAACAACACTACTTTTAAATCAGGACTGCGCCGTATAGCGGTGATTCTTCTCGCTTTGATTACGGTTTCGGTCCTCGTGACGGCACTGGTAGGATGTAACATGAAGCCAAACGACGGAAACGTTACACCCGATAACAACGATAACAGCCAGAACCAGAACGACCAGAATAACACTCCCGACAACGGGAATACCGATATGGGAACCGACGTATCTCCCAACGGAACGCCTAATTCCTTAAGCGGAAAAACGGCTGAAGGGCAGATATATCATATTATCAACTCCGGCTCATCCTCTACCCCATTTATGATGGTTACTAAAGAGGGCAAGCACTATTACGTGAACAATACCCAAACCTCTAACGGAAGAAGCTCCGGTGAAGATAGTAATGAGAACGGTTCGGGAATGAATAACGGCTCCTCCTCCAACGGTAATGCAGGTAACGGAACTTCCTCCGGCGGTAATACGGGTAATAGCACCTCTACCGACGGATCAAACGGCGGAACTACAGGAGAAGCCAACGGCAATCAGAACGGGACTCCAAATACGGGAAATGGAAATAGTGCCCAGGGCGGAAGTGCAACCTTTGAGCTGGGTGACAAGGTAAGAATAGACATTACCGAGGGCACAGATAACGGAACTGTATGTACCGTAAACGACTGCAAAGTAACCCTTATTGAAAAGTTCCAGGGCACCCTTCTTAACGCAAAGGTATACACCAAAGACGGAATCCCTGCTGAAATGCTTACAACTGAGGATGAGACCTCCCGAGGTGGCTGGTATCACCAGAAATTTGACGATTACAGCGACTATGATATGTTTCTCTCAAGATACGGTCTTAAAGGATATATTGAAGGGATGTACAGCGCCCTTTCCGACGGGACTGTAAACTCGATAGACGAAGAGTTTTTCAAAAACAACTCCATCCACATCTTCGCAGTACCTTATAGTGGCGGGGAATCCATGACCGAAGCAGACGACGCGACCCTTTATAAATCGGGAGATACCCTTTGTCTAATGGTTAAGGAAGGCGGATACGTCAACTATCTCAGCGGTCTTGTCGGCATGGGCAGAGGACTTATTGAGGGCGTAGGTGATGCTGTAAAAGACGGCGCAAAAGCAATAGGTGATGCGGCAAAAGATATAACGAATGGTATTGGAGACACCGCAAAGGATATTGCTAACGGCGCAGGCAATGGCGCGAAAAACGGTACTGACGGAAGCACCGGCCGTAACTCGAGAAACAACGAAGCTGACGGCGTAAACGACGGTATCAATAGCGGCTCGGACGGTGGAAACGGAACAAACAACGGTGGAGATATGGGAACAGATAACGGTACCCATAGTAACGATGAAAATAACGGAACCCATGCAAACAACGGAAATGACGGAATCTATTGCAGATTTTACGTGGTTCTGTTAGGCGAAGAAGGCAGAAACCTCGACAACGGAGCCGTGCTTATCTCAGACAGACAGTAACGGACAGCTGTGAAATTTCACAACGGTTAATAAAAAAAATGGGAACCTTTTTCGGTTCCCATTTTTTTAAAGTGCTTTAACTACTATATTTTCTTTTTCAAACGCTTCTTTTATTTTCTTAACGAAAAGCAAGGCCTTATCACTGTCACCGTGAACGCAAACCGAATGGGGGCAAAGCTCTATCCAGTTGCCGTTTATAGACTTTACTCTCTTGTCCTTTATCATTCCAACAAGTCTTTCAACCGCTTCGTTTTCGTCGGTTATCATTGCACCGGGCTTAGTTCTTGCCACAAGGGAGCCGTCGTCCTCGTAAGCTCTGTCTGCAAACACTTCGGCCGCGTAAGGCAGTCCCATAGCATCAGCCTCGGTAAGCATGCAACTACCAGAAAGCCCCATAAGTATGAGATTCTTATCGTATTCGTATATAGATTCGCATATAGCCTTTGCGAGAGCTTTATCCTTTGCCGCCATATTATAAAGAGCGCCGTGAGGCTTTACGTGACGGAGAGAAACACCTGCGGAACGACAAAAAGCATCAAGGGCGCCTATCTGATAGGTCATCATAGCCTTTACGTCAGCGGGCGACATATTCATATTGCGTCGACCGAAGCCCTGAAGATCGGGAAATCCGGGGTGAGCACCGATTGCTGCGCCAAAAGATTTGGCAGTTGCAACGGTTTTGTCCATTACAAGCGGATCTCCCGCATGAAAACCGCAGGCTATGTTGGCAGAGGTTATCTGCGCGATAACCTG
>JAZQLP010000035.1:0-3719 GCA_045542755.1 Eubacteriales bacterium | reverse complement strand
CTTCAGATGCTCTTCAGAGGCCAGAATATTCTCGGATACCGTCACTACGCTGACGATGTAGTTGAATATTTCGTTCAGAAGTCTTTGGCTAACGGTATTGATATAATTCGTATATTCGACGCTCTTAACGATACCAGAAACCTCCAGACCGCCGTTAAGGCTACCATCAAGGAAGGTGGTCACGTTCAGGCTGCTCTCAGCTACACCACCAGCCCCGTGCATACTATCGAAAAGTATGCAGAGCTTGCCAAGGAACTTGAAGAGATGGGTGCAAACTCCATCTGTATCAAGGACATGGCAGGTCTGGTTACTCCTTACGTTGCTTACGACTTGGTTAAGGCTATCAAGGAGACCGTTAAGATTCCCGTTCAGTTCCACACCCACTATACCGCAGGCGTTGCATCCATGACCCTTCTTAAGGCCATTGAAGCAGGTGTTGACGTAGTTGATACCGCTATTTCTCCTATGGCTCTGGGTACTTCCCAGCCTCCTACGGAGCCCCTCGTAGCTTCTCTTGCAGGCACCGAGTATGATACCGGTCTTGATCTGGTAAAGCTCAACGAAGTAAGAAAGTTCTTTGCGCCTCTCCGTGAAAAGTATCTTTCCAGCGGCCTTCTTAACACCAAGGTTCTTGCCGTTGACGCAAACGCTCTTATCTATCAGGTTCCCGGCGGTATGCTTTCAAACCTCGTGTCCCAGCTTAAGCAGGCAGGGCAGGAGGATAAATACGAGGAGGTTCTTGCAGAGGTTCCCCGCGTTCGTGAGGATGCAGGCTTCCCACCCCTCGTAACTCCCACCTCTCAGATAGTTGGTACCCAGGCCGTATTTAACGTTCTCTTCGGCAGATATCAGAACGTTTCCAAGGAATTCAAGGGTATGATAAAGGGTGAATACGGCAGAACTCCCGTTCCCGTTGCTCCCGAATTCGTTAAGCAGATAATCGGCGACGACGAGCAGATAACCTGCCGTCCCGCAGACAGACTTGCGCCCGAGCTTGATAAGCTCAGAGAAGAATGTAAGCAGTATATCGAGCAGGACGAGGACGTTCTTTCATACGCCCTCTTCGGTCAGGTTGCTACCAAGTTCTTTGAGTACCGTCAGGCGCAGAAGTACGGTATTGATACCGAACATTCCAGCAAGGCTGACAAGGTACACCCCTGCTAAATAAATAATTATAAAATGGCGATAGCTCTTTTGCTGTCGCCATTGACTTTTATTTGAAATAAGCCAATAAAATATTGACATATCAATGGGATTGTGATATACTTTTTTTAGCATAAACTCTAATATTAATAAGGAGAAAATGATATGCAACTCGGTATTATAAAAACCTGGAAAGAGCAGGACTTTATCTGGTGTAAGGAAAAGGGCCTTTCCTTTATTGAATGTGACATAAACGGTCCCGTAGCTAACGTTGACGAGTATATGACTCATATTGACGAGCTTAAGGGCTACATAGAAACCTACGGCGTAGGCATCGGTGCTATCGGCCGTTGGGGACCTGACAGAATAGACGGAAACGGCGACCTGGTTGATGTTGAGCTTCAGGCAAGCTTTAAGCTTATCGACGCCTGCGAAGCTCTCGGATGCCCCGTATTTATGTGCGGATGTAACTACGTTAAGGAGCTTTCCTTCCCTGCAAACTGCAAGGCAGCGATCAACTACTTCCGTACTCTCGTTGATTACGCTACTCCCAAGGGAGTTAAGGTTGCAGTATACAACTGCGACTGGAACAACTTTGTATACAATCCCAGAGCCTGGGACGTTATTCTTCCCGAGGTTCCCGGTCTCGGTATTAAGTACGACGCTTCCCACAGCCGTTACAGAGGCGACGATTATATGCTTGAGATCAAGCAGTACGCTTCTTATTTCTATCATATGCATCTTAAGGGTACCCTTATCGTTGGCGGCAAGAGAACCGACGATCCTCCTGCAGGTCTTGACCAGATCAACTGGCCCGCTCTTATAGCTCTTCTTTATGTGAAGAGATACAACGGCGGTCTTTCCATCGAGCCTCACTCCGGTGTATGGCAGGACGGTCTCGGCGCTTGGGGAGTTGATTATACTATCAACTATTTCAAGCCTCTTCTTTATCCCGGTGACCACGTTGCCGAATGGGCTGAAAGAAAGAGAAAGAAAGAAGAAGCCGAAAGACTTAAGGCTCTTGAACAGAATAAGTAAGAAAACAGCTTATCGGACGGCTCACAGCCGTCCGATTTTATACATAAAAAGGGATTCCCGAAATCGGGAATCCCTTAAATCTTTTAATTGACTTAATTAGTGAAGCTTTTCAAGTCTTACTCTGAACGCTTCGAGCTCGTCGTAGAGTTCCTTGGGCATTCTGTCGCCGATCTTAGCGTAGAATTCTTCAAGGTTAGCCATATCTTCAAGCCAGAGGTCCTTATCAACGGAAAGGAGATCCTTCATTACGTCAACGGTAATGCCTTCGCTTTCAAGGCCGGTGATGTCGATATCTTCGGGCTTGGGGAGGTAACCGATAGCGGTTTCGTTAGCGCCTACCTTGTTTGCGCAACGGTCAAGAATCCAAAGAAGAACACGCATATTGTCGCCGAAGCCGGGCCAAATGAAGTGGCCTTCATCGTCAGTTCTGAACCAGTTAACGTTGAAGATAAGAGGAACGTGGGGAACGATTTCAGGCATGCTGAGCCAATGTGCGAAGTAGTCGCCCATGTTGTAACCACAGAAGGGAAGCATAGCCATGGGGTCTCTTCTTACTACGCCGACAGCGCCGGAAGCAGCTGCGGTAGTTTCGGAAGCCATAGCGGAGCCAACGAATACACCGTGGGTCCAGTCGAAGGACTGGTATACGAGGGGAGCAGTCTTAGCTCTTCTGCCGCCGAATACGATAGCGTCAATGGGAACGCCTGCGGGGCTGTTGAATTCAGCAGAGATGCAGGGGCAGTTTTCAGCAAGAGCGGTGAAACGGCTGTTGGGATGAGCGCCACAGGTGGACTTATCCTTCTTGTCGTAGGTTCTGTAATCCCACTTGTTGCCCTTCCAGTCGATAGCGTTTGCGGGAGGATTGTCGTTAAGACCTTCCCACCAAACGGTGTTATCGTCAAGGTTATGAACAACGTTGGTAAAGATAGTTTCTTTTTCGGTGGTGTGGAGAGCGTTGGGGTTGGACTTGAGGTTGGTACCGGGAGCAACACCGAAGAAGCCGTTTTCGGGGTTACAAGCCCAAAGTCTTCCGTCGGGACCGGTACGGAGCCATGCAATATCGTCACCTACGCACCATACCTTATAACCCTTTTCCTGAAGGAACTTGGGAGGAATGAGCATTGCGAGGTTGGTCTTACCGCAAGCAGAGGGGAATGCTGCACAAATGTAGTGAACTTCGCCGTTGGGATATTCAACGCCGAGGATGAGCATATGCTCAGCAAGCCAGCCTTCCTGCTTAGCAAGATAGGAAGCTATACGGAGAGCAAAGCACTTCTTACCGAGAAGAACGTTTCCGCCGTAACCGGAGTTAACGGACATAATGGTGTTGTCTTCGGGGAACTGAACGATATATCTGTTTTCTTCGTCAATATCTTTTCTTGCGTGAACGCCCTTGGTGAAGTCAGCGCTGTCGCCGAGAGCTACAACAACCTTTTCACCTGCTCTGGTCATGATGAGCATATTAAGAACAACGTAGATAGAGTCGGTGATTTCAAAACCGACCTTTGCAAAGGGAGAGCCTACGACGCCCATGGAGT
>JAZQLP010000034.1:0-15401 GCA_045542755.1 Eubacteriales bacterium | reverse complement strand
GCCACCCATACCGTTACCAAAGGTTCCGTAGGCTTCTACGTGACCGCCGGTAATGGTTACGGTACCGGTACTTCCTTCTTTATGGAAAGAGCTTCCGCCGCCGATAGCAACACCGCCCACCATTTCATCGCAACCGTCCTTAACCGACGTTATGCCACCATTCTTTATGTATATTTCACTATGATTTTTGGCATATACGTTACCACCCGTGATGGTAATATCTGCTGAGCCGCCCGCGCTGTACCAGCCTATACCACCGCCAATGGCAGTACCCGTACCGTTACAGTGAGCTACTATATTACCCCCCGTAATAGACATACGGCAGTATCCGTTACCGCCTCCCCCTATGGAAGTACAGTTATCTCCGTAAGTAGAAAGTATCTGCAGACTACCGCCGGCGATAGTAAGATTTACAACGTCCTGATAACTATCGTCACCGCCGATAACCGAGTTCCAGTGATTATAGTTGGTTTTTCTTTTTACAAATTCGTCTATATTGGCAGGATCCACCTTTATAGGCATATACAGAGTACCGCCGTCGGTAGCGCCGTCCCCGTTTATGTCGGTTATCTTAAGGGCAGAGCCTGTGGTTCTTACTGCGTTACCCGTGTAGTAGTGGATAGACTTTACGATATTCTCCCCCTTAAGGCGGATAATAACGTTCTTTTGGGTATCGATCGGCGCGAGCACCTGGATAGTACCGCTGGAATAACTGCCCAAAGTGGAAGTATTGGGTGCGCAGGTAGAATAACTTGACTGACCCATATTTACGCCGTCAAGGGTAAGGTCGTAAGGTCTATCTGGCCAATGCCCCGCAAAGACTATATTATTGGTGGTAATAACACTGTTATTACTTTGCTTTACAATATATACGTTAGACGGATCATGAGTGCCCGAAATAGCAACCCCGTCAGGGTCTATACCGTCATAGGTCGCATCCAGGGAAACACGTTTTTTTGCAAGATCAAATACAACCACCTTGCCGATGGGGCCGATAGGAGCACTTGACGTACCGTTTACAATAACTCTTATATATGCACCGCTATCTGCAGGAGTAAGGTCGTAGTATCTGAAGATCGCATCAGGAATATCAACGTATTCTCCGGCCACGGGATCCCACTTCTGCCATATATATGTCCCGTTTTCAACGGTAGATATAAGACGAGAGCCGTTTTGAAGGGCAAGACCGGGCATACCCTCGCCTGCCGTGGGGGCGGAGTAGGTTACGATCATATCTCCCATTTCAGAGGAAGGAACGTCACCTATACCATCAATCTCGGACGAGGAAGAGGTATCCCCGACTATGGGATCATTCTCTATCTCGGAAGAAGGTTCAACATCAAAAAAAACGATATCGGACTCCTGTTCGGGGTCAACGTTAACAGTATCTGCAGAGGGAGGATTCTGGGAACCGTCAGGCTCCTCTGCAAAAAAGGCAATATCAAGGGCGGTAAGGGAGAAGACCATTGCCGCTATCATAAAAATAGCTACAAAGCGCTTGGATAAAGATAACATGTTCTATTCCCCCCCCTTTCTACTGCGGAGAGGCTTGATGAAGCCCGTTAAATATCGCAGTAAAGTCGTAGACCGTCACACCTGAGGCATCATCAACGAAAAACCTATAGGTGCGGGAAGAGTAGTCTTTGAGAGCAAAGCTATCTCTATCGGTAAATTTACCTTCCGCGTAAAATCCCAAACCCTCGGTATTTTCAACGTAATTGACAACGGGATTGAGAATGGGATCGGTACTGTCGGGAATAAGTCCCGCAGGGAACTGAATTTCAACTTCTCCGGTCATGTCCTCGGTCCATACTGTAAAAAGCAGATAATTACCTAAGGGATCTTCTGAAAGAGTCATGTATGCGTTTTCTCCGTCGGGAGCAAGGCTGAAGGAGGCTGTAAGGGTCTGCATATAACCGGCTTCTCCCACAGCGGTAACAGTGTAATGCGCCCCCTGTACGATATTGGATATAGTAATAATAGCTCTGTTAACGCCGTCAGCGGGAATAACACCCGTGGGGGTATCTACAATGGGCTGAACAGCAGCATCGGTTTCAACGCTGACGGTAAATTTTATGTCACTTTCGGAATATCTCAGGTTGTCCGCGTTGTTTCCGATAAAAAAGGATATTTCCGACGCATTGGAATTAAGCACGTATTCCTTACCCTCAACTGAAAGCAAATTACTGGAAAAGTAAAATTCCTTTGCCGCAACCACGTTTCTGCCAAAGGTCTCGTAAACGTATTTGGCCATAACTCCACCAACTGATACAACGGCAACCGCGACTATTGCAATGATGATACTGTATTTATTAAGCCATCCACTCTTTTTTTGCATCGGTTATTCTCCTTTCATCAATTTATTTGTTCTGCCCTAAGGGTTATTTTTATCAGGTCTACCATACCCATGTAATCCAGCGAGCCCTCCTGAGGCCAGATGATTTTAAGGGTATATGTCTGTACCGTATCAGCTTCCATAAAGAAGGTCTCGGCATGTTTATCAAGGGTTCCGTCCCCACCCTCCACCTCAAAGAGAAGGGGGATGTTATTGGTGAGATTTTCAATCGTTATAGTATACTTTATAGCAACGTCGCTTCCGTTGGTAACCTCAATAGCAGTTTCGTGGATTCCGGGAGAAAGAGATAAAACCAACTCCTCGCTAAATCTTCGTCTACTCTCTGTTACTCTGAAGTAGGCTACCGTAGCGCTATCCTCGTTATAAGACCTGACGGCGTACTTAGCATAAAGTCCGGTAGTCAGATAGCTTGATATTACAGTGAGGCAGAACAGAACGAATGCCACAAGCATAGGAATATTTACTTTTTCGCTTATTTTTTTGCGGAACACCGTTCCATTCCCCCTTTCGTATATTTATTGGGATAATTTCTTAAGTCTTTCTATCTCCTCAAGGAGCTCTTTTTGTTTTTTAGCCTCGTCACTGTCCGAGGTATCGTCCGGTCTGCGTCTAATTACCGACAGCACGCAGGCTATGGCACTGATAAACAGTAGCGGGGCCTTCAGCACTTTTGCTATCCGTCCCAGACGAGGAATCCAAAACAGGGTCTTGGCCTTTATATCTGATATATCAATAGGATCGTCAGGTGCATTGTTTGCGTCCCCCTTAACGATAACCGTATCACCGTTAATTTCCATTATTCGGTGAACTACAAAGCCTTCGCCCGTATCAAAAACAACGATGTCTCCAACCTCATAGGATGACGATACCGCTATAAATATCATATCTCCCTGAGAAAAGGTCGGTTCCATGCTTCCCGAGAGGACCTCCGCAGCACCGAAACCAAAGGGGATCCTTAACTGGGTACGCATAAGGCTGGGAGAGAAGATCTGATATATGATAACCAGACACACGACTACACACGCGACTATAAGCACGGTAACACGGGCGGATGACCGTTTTTTATTTTTACCCGTTTCCATCCTGTGTCCTCCGATTTTAATCTATCTGAACTATACTTATGGATAATCCGTAAGAAACGTCAAGGGAATAGTTTGCCCCGTCTACCAGAGTGGGATCATGGGCAAGCTTACCCAAAAGGGTGTCTGCAGCGTCAAAGCCGTTGCTGAATACCCAGCTCCAGGAGAGGGTATATTCACCGTTACCTTCTTCTGCTCCAAGATGACCAAGGTTTGTATTGGGATCATAGCTTCCCGACAGTCCATTCACCCCATCCGCGGTCTCAAGGTAAGCCCTGATATTATCCAGACTTCCCGAGGCTATCTCAATACTGCCATTTTTGAGGGACCAGCGAAGGGGATGATAATCTTCCGTTAATGTGAAGGTGGCGTATAAGGGATTGCCGTCGGCATCAAAGTCCGTGACCTTGGTATAATCCGTATAGGTTCCGGCCTTAAGATATACGTCCTTCATATTCTCATTATCACCGTAGCCACCAAGTGTTATCTCTACCTTTACGGCAACCTCGGGGCTTCCCGTTACGGAAAAGAAAACGTCGTCCATACTTACGCCGGGAGCAACGACGGGGCTTCCCTCTTTGGAGGAAACGCTATTTGCTATCTGGGTGACAGCCGTATCCTCGGTTGCATAAGACGATGAAAAATGTGAGCCCTCCGACAAGACCGTAACGCCCCATCTTGCAACTCTGACACTGTCAGTCATCACAACTTCCGTGCTATATCTGGCAAGAGTATTACCTATAAAGCAGGAAGAAAACATAGCGGCAACAAAAAGCACGCCTGCTAAACGCAAAATCGGATTACGCATCTTACGGAAACTCCTTTCTCTGTTGGATTTTTCCCTACGGGAATGTAGCACAAATGACCTGCCATTCTCCTCTTTTTTTTGGCAGGGTTAAAACATATTTACTTTACGGGTAACGCCGCCTCTCCTTTTTAGGAGCCCCCTCGGCATCACCTGTATCTTTATTATATACTTTTTTACAGTAATTGTCAATAATAGAATCTGATTTTTCCTGTATATTTACACAAAATTTCAAGGTTTTTATTCTGTTTGCCTTAAAAATACCACAAGTTTTACATTTCGTTGCAAAATAACGTGAATTTCCCCGCAAAAAACCACCCCGACAGGGTGGTTTTTTATCCTTATTCAGTTACGGTTATTACGGCGTTAGAGGCGGGGATATAACCCTGGATATTTATAATTATTAAGCCGTTAGCCGTGCCATTTTCGGCCTGATATTCGTAGAATCCGTCAGGGTCAAACTCTATTTCAAAAACGTTATATCCTGCCGCATAGAGGTCGGAAATAAAGGCCTCGCACATCTCCCACTGGTCAACGTTTGTACCAACAAGCTCATATTGGGTTGCAGATACGTCTCTTCTTGTCCACTCGCCATAGGGCAATTCGGGGAGGGTTACGGAGGAATTGCCCGAGGGCTCCTCGTTGGGCTCTTCTATTGCGGGACTGTCGGCCACCCTCTCAACGGTAAGGAAGAGGCCGCCGTCACCTATCATAAAGGTAACGAAGTTGCCGTAGCGGTCGGCCGCCGTCCATTTGTAGCTATTGCCCACCTCTACTACGTCAAAGCCGTAGCCGATGAGTGTTGCAAGGTAGCCGATAAAGGTGTCCTTATCCTTGCCGTCGGGCTCGCCCGAGTCGGGAGGATTAGTAGCTCCGGAGGTGTTAAGCCCCGTAACAGAGTATTCGTATATATTGCCGCCCACGTGTCCGCCCGTAAATCCACTAAAGGGCATCTTGGGAAGGAAGGAAAGAACCTCATCCATATCCATTACGGGGTCGTTGTCGGGCTGGGGATTATGGGGTTCGCTGTTACCCGAGCCCTCAATGCCAAAGGTTTCAAGCTCAAATGTTATGATGGAATAGCCAACAAAGCCTTCCTTTTTCTCCATATAGCAATAGATAGAAAGCTGGGCAACGCGACCCTGATGGTCGACTATAAGCCAATGGTCGGGAAGCTCTGAGCCCAAAACTTCCTTTGAGGAGTATCCAACCTCCTTAACCGTAAAGCCCATGCCTTTCAGCCATGCAAAATAATTGGCAAGAGCCATTCTGTCAATACTTCCCACGCTATAATCTATGGCATCAAAGGGCGTGGCGATTATGTGGAGATTTTCGGGGGATTCCGTCTTCTCCCAGGGTCCGAAGGGAGGATTGGGAAGCATTTTTTCTATATCATTGGTTGCCCAGTCGTTAGCAAATACGGGGCCATCTATAACCACGTCAGTGTCATCTTGAGGATTTTCAACAGGAGTATCGGGATCAACCACAGGGTCGGTGGCCTCTCCGCCCTCAACGGGGGTATCTTCGCCACCCTGATTTTCGGGATCTTGGTCATCAACCTCCGTATTGTCGCCGCTGTCGGCAGGGGCGTTGGGATCTACCGACACCAGGTCGTCACCAAGATCCTCTCCCACGTCTGGAGTGGTGCCGCAGGCACCAAGGCTAAAGCCAATAGCAAGTATAACAAGTAAGGCAAAAAGTTTTTTCATAAAGGTTCTCCTTACGGCTTATTTTACCGTATAAGTATACTACAAACCGTTAAGATTGTCAACATGAAATTTCCCACTTTATTCCTTGACTATTTTGCCTATATATGGTATAATCAGTAAAACAAAAACTAATCCGAAAGGGAAAAAGTTATGGTTAATAAAGAATTAAAATTTAATAGCCCCGTAACAGAGTTCAAAGAAGCTCTTCCCCTTGGTAACGGTACCGTAGGCGCTATGGTATTCGGCGGAGCCGAGGATAAAATAGGCCTCAACCACGAGCTGCTTTACACGGGCGAATTCAGATACAGACGTCCCAAGCAGACCCCCAAGGAAGAGCTTGATAACATCAAGCAGCTCCTTCTTGACGGACATATAGGAGAGGGCGGATTTCTCGCCAACGAGTTTCTCGACGGCTTTGGCGGCAGGTCAAACGTCAGAAACAGAGTTGACCCCTATCAGCCCGCAGGCGACCTCTACGTGGCCGAAAATCCCGAAGCCGAGGGCGAGATGGAGAACTATCTCCGCGTCCTTGATATGGAAGAGGCAAAGGTGGTTACCACCTTTACCCGCGGCGGCGTGGACTTTACCCGTGAGTACTGCACCTTCCACGGCGAGGACAAGGCTTTGAGCCTTCTTTATACCGCATCAAAGCCCTCCGACTACACCTTCCGCATTGACAGAATCGAGGACCCCAAGTGCGCCCTCCGATTCACCCATAAAGAGGATTTTGCCGTAATGTACGGCGACTTCCGCGGCGGCGTAAGATTTACCATAGCCGTAAAGATAATGGATACCGACGGTCAGGTTGAGTACGGCGACGGCACCGTTAAGGTAACGGGGGCCACCCGTATCTGGGCGGTTACAGACATAAAGGTCACCGACGACACCTCTCTCCCCCGTCCTTCCTTCCCCGACAAGAGCCTTGAAGCCCTTTACGCACAGCACAAAAAAGCCTTTACCGAAAAGTACGCAGCCTGCACCCTTGAAATAGAAGGCGCCCCTGCAAAAGAGGCACAGTTCACTCCCGAGAGAATCGCCGCATACAAGGCTGACGAGGGCGCTTCCGACCCCACCGTTCCCATTCTTTACTTTAACTTCGGCCGCTACCTTCTCATCTCCTCCTGCGGCGAGCTTCCTCCCCACCTTCAGGGTATATGGAACGAGGAGCTTTCTCCCCCTTGGGAATGTGACTTCCACCTTGATATAAACCTTCAGATGAACTACTGGCCCGCCGAGCCCACCGGCCTTGGTGACTATACCGACGCCCTCTTTAATTGGTGCGAAAGATTTATCGAGTCGGGTCAGTTTGCCGCAAAGAACATTTACTCCTGCCGCGGCATCTGGATGCCCCTCTGTACCGACGCCTGGGGCTGCGCCTGCACCGACTCCCGTGAGTGGGGCGTTTGGGCAAGCTCCGCGCCCTGGCTGGCACAGCATTATTGGATGCACTACGAGTACACGGGTGACACGCAATTCCTTAAAAACCGCGCCTACCCCTACATCAAGCTTGTTGCAAGATTTATTGAGGACTACGTTACCCTTGACAAGCAGGGCGTTTATCAGATAGTCCCCTCCCAGTCCCCCGAGAACCACTACGTACACGATTTTGAGGGTAGAAAGGAGCAGAGAGTTACCATTGGCGTTTCTTCCGCAATGGATATAACCCTTTTCTCCCAGACCCTTGAATACGCAATAAAGAGTGCGGAAATACTTGGTATAGACGAAGAAGACCGTGCAATCTGGCAGAAGGTTCACGATAACCTGCCTCCCCTCAAGACAGGCTCCTACGGTCAGCTCCTTGAATGGGACAAGGAATACGTTGAGACCGAGCCCGGCCACAGACATTTCTCCCCCCTTATCGGCGTTTATCCCACCGATTATATCACCCCCGAAGAAACTCCCGACCTCTTTGAAGGCTGTAAAATACTCCTTGACAACCGTCTTGCCCAGGGCGGTGGTCACACCGGCTGGAGCCGTTCCTGGACGGCCTGCCTCTTTGCAAGATTCGGTAACGGCAACAAAGCTTACGAGCATCTTACCGCCCTTATCACAGAGTTTGCAACCGCATCCCTCCTCGACCTTCATCCCCCTCGCATATTCCAGATAGACGGTAACTTTGGCGGCACCGCGGCCATTGCCGAAATGCTCCTCCAGAGCTACAAATACAGACTCGACCTCCTGCCCGCCCTTCCCGAAGGCTGGAAGAAGGGCTCATTTAAGGGTATGAGAGCAAGAGGCAATTTTGAGGTTTCCGCATCCTGGAACGAGGGCAAGCTCACCTCTACCGAGATAATATCTCACAACGGTGGGGAGCTTCTGGTGAAAAACACCCACGGCGGATACACCTTTGCTATTAACGGCAATCCCGTTGAGGCAAAGCTCGTTGATGGAGTTTATACCCTTGATACCAATAAGGGTGATGTAGTAAGCGTTACGTTGAAATAAGGTAAAAGAGCATAGGTTATAGAGCATAGGGACCGTGAAGCAAAGAAAGAGGTAAACTAATATGCAAAGTTACAGGGACTTAATTTCATGGCAAAAAAGCATGGATTTGGTAGAAGATGTATATAAACTTACTAATAAATTGCCAAAAGACGAACTATACTCATTATCCAACCAATTAAGAAGAGCTGCAGTATCAATCCCTTCGAATATTGCAGAGGGTCATGATAGAAATTCTCTCAGACAATATATAAACTTTCTCCTAATTGCCATAAGTTCAAATTCTGAGTTGCAAACCCAACTTGAAATATGTGTACGTATCGGATACTTAACAAGAGAGGAAGTAAAACCTGTATTTTTGTTATCACAAGAAATCACAAAAATACTCAGATCAACGGTAGCGTCTTTAAAGAAAAAACAAACTGTCGATTCTTGACGACAAAGCCCTAACAACCCCTCTACCCCCTACGCTCTATGCTCTATGCTCTACGCTCTATACCCTACAAAATAAACAGAAAGACAGTCGCCCCCTCACGGCGGCCCCTAACATCATGAAATACCAACACATATTATTCGACCTTGACGGTACCCTTACCGACCCAAAGGAAGGTATCACAAAAAGTGCCGCATACGCTCTTGAGCAATTCGGCATAAAGGAAAATCCCGACGACCTGACCTTCTTTATAGGCCCGCCCCTCATTCCCACCTTCAAGGAGCACTACGGATTCTCCCACGACGATGCGGTGGAGGCCGTCAGACTCTATAGGGTGAGATACGCCGAGGTTGGACTCTTTGAAAACAAGGCCTACGACGGCATAGTCGACCTCCTGGCCGCCCTGAAAAGAGGGG
Source organism: Eubacteriales bacterium (assembly GCA_045542755.1). Taxonomy (GTDB): domain Bacteria; phylum Bacillota; class Clostridia; order Oscillospirales; family UBA644; genus JAZQLP01. The sequence continues at coordinate 6,161 of JAZQLP010000034.1, read as the reverse complement.
GCTCCACCCTGCTGGTGGCAACCTCAAAGCCCACCGTATTTTCTCAAAAGATAATTGATAAGTACGGTATAGGCAGATACATCGACTACCTTGCGGGAAGCAATCTTGACAATACCCGCGGTGAAAAGGCCGAGGTTATAGCCTACGCCGAGGAATTGGCGGGTATCACGGATAAGTCATCGGCCATAATGATAGGCGACACAAGATTTGATATTATCGGCGGCAAGGCTCGCGGTATGCAGACCGTGGGCGTCCTTTACGGATACGGCACCGAGGAATCCTTAAGAGCTGAGGGCGCCGACTTTATCGCCCCCGAGGTCAAGGACTTGTATGATATTTTGATGTAAAAGAATAAAAAAGAGAACCGCAATTTGCGGTTCTCTTTCTATATGCAATATTATTTGTTTATCCAGACCTTAACTTTTCCGTCGGGGTTGAATTTTATAGAGTGTGCCTTGGCTCCAAAGCCGCCCGTAAGGTTAAATACGGTTTCGCAACCCGTAATCTCTCCGTCGGTGCAGAAGGTGGCTGTATCGCTTATTACGGGAAGAATGTATTTTGCATCTTCGCAGGGGCGAGAAAGGGTGGTTTCACAGCTATATCCCTCGGAAGAGAAGGTATGCACCGTGGTGGCAAAGAGGGGCTCCTGCAGAGGAACGCCCGTAAGGGAAAGGAACTGAGCCTTGGCGGTGATTATAACCTTGCCATCCTCTTCCCTTGCCTCAATGGTAGCGGCGGGGTCGTGAACGGGAGAATATCTCGTCTTCTTGGGAAGATTGGGCTTGCTCTCGTCAAGGATGACCTCGGCTCTGGGAGTGAGAGAGGAGCCACGGGTGGGATGGGTAAGGGAAAGCTGCATATTGCCCGCTTCTACGGGTCTGTAATCAACCAAAGAGGAGAGGAGAATCACTCCGTCCTTCTCGTTATACAGATACGTGAGGGTGCCGCCCGTGGCGTGACCCTTCTGGTGGTCAACGTCGTAGCCGGTAATAGTAGCGGTGTAGCCGTTAGAATGGATCCTGTAGGTATCAAGCTCGGGGAAATACTTATATCCTTCCAGCTCTTCTATGGGAAGGGGCGTGCTTTCCTTGGGAGCCTTTATCCCATTTTTTACGGCCTGCACAAGGCCTGCGACATGGCAGAAGGTGTGATGAATACAAGGCTTTTCGCCGTATTCCTTATACTGGGGGCCACCTGCCAAAAGCTTGGCAAAGGTGCACTTTTTCATCATTTCGGTGTTTCTGTAAGAGGCCTCGGCAAATACGGGGTCTTCATCCTTGGCAAAGACAGCGTAAGCCTTACTGCAGCCGTCTGCGGTACGGCTTCCCCAATATGACCACTTAAAGCTACGGGAGCCAAAGGAGTTGTCTATACTGCCGTCAGGGTTAACAAACCAAAGATGGTCCTTCATAACCTTAAGCATCTTTTCTCTTGCCTCGGGCGTACCCTTTCTGTGGGCGTAAAGGGTAAGCAGAGGTACGGTTTCTTCCCAGTTATAGCCGATGTCAACGGCTCTGCAGCCCTTGGGAGAGGTAAGATCAACAGGGAAACCCTCACCGAATACAAGGCCGTTTTCGGTAAGATGCTCCATCATGTTTTCAAAGAGGTCGTCGGCAAGGCCAAGGTATCTTTCCTCACCGAAATACTGCCCCGCAACTATCATGCAGGCGGCGTTTCCTGCGCGGTAGTTAATATTGGCCGCATAGCCCGTACCCATATGGTCGTAGAGCCAGTCGCACATGAGGCGGACTCTGCTCTCCCAATCTTTCTTTTCATCCTCGGTAAGGAGATGTCCAAACTCGTCAAGGGTAAGAAGGAGGAGAAGGGCAGAAAATACGGTGATTCCGTTCCAGGAACTGCTTCCGCCGTTTATCAGACTGCCGTCGGGGCAGAGGTTGTTTTTGTGAGCCTTAAAGAGAAGCTTTGCGGCGGTGAGGTACTTTTCATCCCCCGTTATCTCATAGGCAAGCATAAAGGGATATATGGCGTTATCGTCACGCCCGTGTACGCGGCGGCAGGAAGGACAGTAAAATCCGCAGTCCTCCTCAACGGTACCCTTTACAAATATCATATTATCATAAAGACCCTCGCACCATTCAAGGAAAAGGTCCTTATATATGTTTTCATTCCGCATAGCGGTCATCTTCTTTCATTCTTTATTCAGTAAAGTATACCACATTTTCCCCTTAAAGTCAAGAATAACCGAACAAATTAGGGAATATCTTGACAAACGGAAAATTATGAAGTATAATATGTTGAAAGCTAATCTCATACATAAAGGAGAAATTCAAATGGAATTTGAAAAAGTTGTGCTTTTCGACGGCACCAATCTCGATAGCTGGACCAAGAAAAAGGACGGTTCTCCCGCCGAATGGATCATCGGTGAAGACGGAGCTATGACCGTTAATAACGGCGACATAGTATCCACCCAGACCTTTAAGGACGCTCACATTCACGTTGAATTCTGGCTCCCCTATATGCCCGAATGCAAGGGTCAGGCAAGAGCTAACAGCGGCGTGTATATCCACGGCTGTTACGAGGTGCAGGTTCTCGACTCCTACGGCGTTCAGGAAATAAAGACCAACGACTGCGCAGGTATCTACAAGCAGTACAAGCCCATGGTAAACGCAAACAAGAAGCCTGAAGAATGGCAGACCTACGATATATACTTCCGCGCTCCCCGCTACAACGAAACGGGTGAGATAATCGAGGATGCCCGTATGACCGTTATCTTCAACGGCATCTGCGTTCATAACAACATCACCCTTCCCGCGGCTACTCCCGGCGGCGTAAACCCCGACAGAGTGCCCGAAGGCCCCCTTATGCTTCAGGACCATCACAACCCCGTACGTTACAGAAACGTATACTTCGAACGTCTTGAACAGCTTGTTTAATTAAAAAACTTTCCAAAGAGTTCGGCTTTGCCGAACTCTTTTCTTGACTTATAGGCGGTTATGTGGTATACTTTTGGTATAAATAATCACATTAGGAAAAAGCTATGGAAAAGAAAAAGACTCCCACGGCAAAATGCGATACCTGTCTGTACTTTGAGTACGACGAGTGGTACGGCGACTATATCTGTACCGTAAATATGGATATGGACGAGATAGAAAAGCTCTCCTACTCAAAATACAAATCCTGTCCCTACTACCGCGACGGGGACGAATATAAAACCGTAAGAAAGCAGAATTAAGACTATGAAAGTTGCAATAATCACAGGCGCAAGCTCGGGCATGGGCAAGGAATTTGCCATCCGCTTATCCCAAGACCCAAAGGTTGAAGAGGTGTGGGTAATAGCCCGCCGAGAGGATAGGCTTAAAGACCTGCAAGAAGTCATTTCCAAGCCCGTAAAGGCCATTTCCCTTGACCTTACGAAGAAGGAAAGCTTTGACACCTACAAGGCACTTCTTGCGCAGGAGAACCCCGACGTGCTCTTTTTGGCCAACTGCGCGGGATTCGGAAAATTCGCAAAGCACACAAACGTGCCCCTTGACCAATCCCTGAACATGATAGACCTTAATATCAAGGCTCTGGTGGCAATGACCGAGCTGACCCTACCCTATATGAAAGAGGGCGCCTCGGTAATCCAGCTCGGCTCCCTTTCTTCCTTCCAGCCCGTGCCCTACATCACGGTGTACGGCGCATCCAAGGCCTTCGTGCTCTCCTACTCAAGAGCCATGAATGTGGAGCTTAAAAACAGAGGAATTCATATGATGGCCGTTTGCCCCGGCTGGGTGGTTACCGAGTTTTTCGGCAGAGCGCTGGTTGAAGGCGACGACTCGGTAAATTATTTCAATATCCTTTACAGTCCCGAGGACGTGGTAAACACCGCCATTAAGGATATGTATAAAAGGAAAAAGGACGTGTCCATTCACGGCCTGCCCGTAAGACTTCAGGTGCTGGGAGTAAAGCTTCTCCCTCACCGACTGGTTATGAAAATATGGCTTAATCAGCAATCGGGCAAAAATTCAAATAAGAAGGAAATATTATGAGAATTATACTTAAAAACGCCCTCATCTACGACGGAGATTTTAATAAAATAGAAGCAGACCTTCTCTTTGAAGGTGAAAGAATTCTGGCCATTGGCAAAGGCCTGCCCGAAGAAGGCGCAAAGGTCTACGACCTTGAGGGATGCACCGTAATGCCCGGCATGATAGATATGCACATCCACGGTTGCGGTGGCGCCGACACCGCCGAAGCCACCCCCGAGGCTCTTGAAACCATGAGCCAAACCCTTATAAAACACGGCGTTACCTCCTTCTGCCCCACCTCCATGACCCTCTCCTACGAGGAGCTTGAGAAGATATTTGCAAACGTATCTGCCATGAAGGGTAAGACCACGGGCGCATATATTCAGGGCGTAAATATGGAAGGTCCCTACATATCCATGGCAAAGAAGGGCGCACAGAATCCCCTCTACGTAAGAAACCCCGATAAGGACGAGTTTATGCGACTCTACGAGGGCTGTGACGGCTGTATAAGCATAGTTGACATTGCCCCCGAATGTGAGGGCGGCGAGGAGTTTGTAAAGGCAGTGACCCCCATTTGTCCCGTTTCCACTGCCCATACATCTGCTACGTACGAAGACGAAATAAAGGCCATAGAATGGGGCGTACGCCATACCACCCATCTCTACAACGCACAGAGCGGCCTTACCCACAGAGCCCCCGGTGTTGTGGGTGCCGTATTTGAAAAGGCCAAGGAAAAGGGTGTCCGCGCCGAGCTTATCTGCGACGGATTCCACATCCACCCAGCCGCACTTAAGATAGCCTTTGAAATGCTGGGCGATGACAACAGCGTTATTATAAGCGACTCCATGAGAGCCGCCGACTATAAGGACGGCGTATACGACCTTGGCGGTCAGCCCGTATACGTTACCGAGGGCAAGGCGCTCCTTGAGGACGGCACCATAGCCGCCTCCACCTCAAATCTTTACAAGGAGCTTAAAAACGTCCTCTCCTACGGCATTTCCGAGAAGCAGGCGGTAAAATCCGTAACCATAAACCCCGCAAAGGCCATCAGAGTGGATGGAGAAACGGGATCCCTTCAGGTTGGCAAGCTTGCCGATATTCTGGTACTTGACAAGGACTATAACGTGAAGCTCGTCGTTGCAAGGGGCGAGGTAAAAGTAGAAAATATATGATTACAAAAGAAAATTTTATAGCCCGTCTTAATGCGGGGATCCCCGAGATCGACTCCTTCGGAGAAAAGTACGGTGAGAAGTTCTTCAGATATTTTGAGCTTCTTATAGAATACAATGAAAAAATAAACCTCACCGCCATAACAGACCCGGACGAGGTTATTAAAAAGCATTTTGCAGACAGTCTGCTCCCCCATATTCTGGGACTTATACCCCAAGGCTCCGCCTTGGCCGACGTGGGCTCGGGCGCGGGATTTCCCGGAATTCCCTTGGCCATAGTCCTTCCCGACTGCCATTTTACTCTTATGGAATCCATCGGCAAAAGGGTAGATTTTCTCAACACCGTAATATCAGAGCTTGAGCTTACCAACTGTAAAGCCGAGAAGATAAGGGCTGAAGAGGCCGGAGCAAAGGGCGCCCCCTACCGCGAAAGCTTCGACTTTGCCACGGCAAGGGCCGTAAGCCGCCTTTCTATTCTTTCCGAATACTGCCTTCCCCTTATAAAGCAGGGGGGCAGAATGTTAGCCCTCAAATCCGCCGCCGCCTCCTCCGAGATAGAAGAGGCTGCCACCGCAATCTCTACCCTGGGCGGCACCAACGCCAAAATAGTTGGCACCGAAGAAAGAAACGTGGTAGTGGTTGACAAATCTTCACCCACCCCCGACAAATACCCCAGAAGAACGGGTGTACCCGAAAAGCGACCCCTATAAAGGAGAAGCAGCCTATGAAAAAGATACTCCTTATCCTCGGCGCCCTTTTGGGAGCTGCAGGTACCGTAGCTTGCACGGTCATGGTGATCATGGCAGCCCGATTTATGGAGCTTGGCAGAGTGGTGTTTTACCTGATTATCGGTATAGTCTGCGTCGAAATTGCAGTGATGTCAATAATAAAACTGTGCAAGAAAAATAAATAAGCAAGAGAAGCCGCCGCAAATGCGACGGCTTCTCTGTTAAGTCGGAGGCCAAGCGGTCTTAGGAAGACAACTCCATGGAACAACTCCTTGGCTCACAGAACGACATGG
>JAZQLP010000033.1:0-4701 GCA_045542755.1 Eubacteriales bacterium | reverse complement strand
ACTCCGGCTTTGCCTTCGGTATGGGTCTTGAAAGACTCACTATGATCCGCTTCGGCATCACCGACATCCGTCAGTTCTATGAGAATGACGTAAGATTTCTTAACAGATTTTAACCGAGGGGGATAAGAAAAATGGACATTTCATATAATTGGCTTAAATCATACGTTCCCGTAACCGCTTCCGCAGAAGAATTCATGCGCGATATGTGTATGACGGGTACCGAAATAACGGGCTTTTCAAGTATTGCCGACAGCCTTTCCAACATTGCCGTAGGTAAGATTCTTGAGGTGAACAGACATCCCAACGCAGACAAGCTTGTGGTTTGTCAGGTTGAGATCGGTCAGGCAGAGCCCATTCAGATAGTTACCGCCGCAACCAACGTGTTCGTTGGAGCTCTCGTTCCCGTGGCTCTTCACAACTCCACCATCTGGGGCGGCCACAAGATTACCAAGGGTAAGCTTCGCGGCGAGGTAAGTATGGGTATGTTCTGCTCCGTAGCAGAGCTTGGCATTACCGTTAACGACTATCCCGGCGCCATTGAGGACGGAATCCTCATCCTCAAGGAAGGCACCCCCGGTCAGGATATATGCGACCTTCTCCACCTTGACGACGTGGTTATCGAGGCCGACATAATGACCAACAGACCCGACTGTCTTTCCGTTATCGGCGTGGCAAGAGAGGCCGCAGCTACCTACAGACTGCCCCTCACCGTACCTGCTCCCGTAGTGGAAAAGACCATTGCAGACAAGACCTCCGACTATCTCTCCGTTGAGGTAAAGGATACCGAGCTCTGCAAGAGATACATGGCAAGAGTGGTTAAGAACGTAAAGATCGAACCCTCTCCTCTTTGGCTTATTGAAAGACTCCGCGCTTGCGGTGTAAGAGCTATAAACAACATCGTTGACATAACCAACTACGTAATGCTTGAGTACGGTCAGCCTATGCACGCTTTCGATTACGCCTGTCTTGACGGCAGCCACATAATCGTTCGCAGAGCAGGGGAAGGGGAGGTTATGGATACCCTTGACGGTACCCAGCGCACCCTTAACTCCGAAATGCTGGTTATTGCCGACGAAAAGAAGGCCGTTGCCCTCGCAGGCGTTATGGGCGGCCTTAACAGTGAAATCAAGGACACCACTACCACCGTTGTGTTTGAAAGCGCAAACTTTGAGGGCGCTTCCGTAAGAAAGACCTCCAATGCCGTAGGCCTTCGTACCGAGTCCTCTGCAAGATTTGAAAAGCGCCTTGACCCCGCTCTTACCGAGGCTGCTCTTAACAGAGCTTGTCAGCTTATCGTTGAGCTTGGCGCAGGTGAGATTTGCGACGGTGTGATAGACATTGACAACAGCGACAAGGCAGTCAAGAAGATAGCCCTTGAAAGCGGCTGGATAAATTCCTACCTCAACACCCAGATTCCCGAGGAAGAAATGGTTTCCATTCTTTCCTTCCTTGGTATCAAGGTTGAGGACGGTCAGGTTATCGTTCCTTCCTTCCGTTCCGACATAAACAATAAGTACGACGTTTCCGAGGAAATTGCAAGATTCTACGGCTACGACAATATCAAGCCCGTACTCTTCAAGACCGACATCGGCGGCGGCGGATATACCGACGAGCAGAAGTTTGAAAACGCTCTTAACGTTTGCATGAGAAGCTGTGGACTCAGCGAGGCTGTAACCTACACCTTCATCAGTCCCAAGGCTTACGATAAACTCCGTATTCCCGCAGACAGCCCCCTCCGCGACTGTCTTAAAATAAAGAACCCCATCGGCGAGGACACCTCCGTAATGAGAACTACCGTCCTTCCTTCACTGCTTGAGGTTCTTGGCAGAAACTACAGCTTTAAAAACCCCGAAGCCTACATCTACGAAATAGGCAAGGTATTTATAAAGACCGAAGAGGTTCTTCCCGAAGAAAGAAAGATTCTTTCCGCAGGTATCTACGATATGAGCGGGGATTGCGACTTCTTCACCCTTAAGGGTATCGTTGAGAAGATAATGGCTGACATGAACATCAAGGAAGCCCGTTATCTGCCCTGTACCGATAACCCCTCCTATCATCCCGGCCGCGCCGCTGCCCTTGAAGTTGAGGGTCAGGTAATTGGCGTATTCGGTCAGATCCACCCCCTCGTAGCAGAGGCTTACGGCATTGACAGACCCGTATTCTGTATGGAGATCAGCCTTCCCGCCCTCTACGAAAACAGAGCACCCGAGAAGAAATTCAAGCCCATTCCCAAGCATCCCGCATCCGTACGCGACCTTGCTCTTATTTGCGGCGAGGAAGTTTACAGCGCCGACATAATCGCAACCGTTAAGTCTGCTGCAGGGGATATTCTTGAAGACGTTAAGCTCTTTGACGTATACACGGGCGCACAGATAGGCGAAGGCAACAAGAGCCTTGCTTACACCCTGACCTTCAGAAAGGCAGAGGGTACCCTTTCCGACGGCGAAGTCGAAGCCGTAGTTGGAAAGATACTTTCCGCACTTGAAAAGGAAGGCATTAAGCTCCGCAGCTAAATCATTCCCAAATTAGTTATTAACCGAAAGGAGAATTCTGAAATGAACGGCGGCAACCACACCATAACCTTCTCCATCAAGGACGATAGAGAAAACGAACTTCGCAAGATACTTGCTATTGTCTGTGAGGCCTTGGCTGAAAGGGGATACGACCCCATTAATCAGATAGTGGGCTACATTCTTTCGGAGGATCCCACCTATATAACCAACCACAAAAACGCAAGAAGCCTTATCCGTCGTATAGACAGAGACGAGCTTCTCCACATTCTCGTGGCTTCTTATTTGAAGTAAGGAAAGAATAAGTAATGGATAATCTTTTTGAGCATCTGTATAAGTACAGAAAAAAGCCTATGGACTATCTTGTTCAGGCCATGATATTTATCGCCACCATGACGGTTGCGTCTGCGGGCTACTTCCTTATAGGTATGCTGCTGCCCGCTTACGGAATAATCTCCGTGGGCTTTGGCCGATTCCTTGGCGTTATCATAATCGTGGGCTGCGTTTACGTTGGCTACAAGGTATTTATGAAGTTTGATATTGAGTACGAATATATCTACTTCGCTGGCGAAATCGACTTTGATAAGATACTTTCAAAGACCAACCGTACCAGACTCCTTACTGCAAAGTGCGACACCTTTGAGCGATTCGGCGAGTATACTCCCGAGGTAAGGCAGAGTCTGAAAAACGAGACCTTTGATAAGCTCTTCGACTTTTCCTCCAACACGGGGGCAAAGAGATATTACGCCGTGCTTAAGCACCGCGAATATAAAAAGACCGTGGTAATTTTCGAGCCCACCGAGGATATGGTGGCCGATATGAAGCGGTACATGAAAAACGTGAGTTTCTACAGATAATTCAGGGTTTATTGGGCTGCAACCGATATGTTGCAGTCCAAAAGCCGTTAATGGAGCAGACTATGAAAGAGTATATTTTTACGTTAGATATGGCAAGGGCCGCAGATGCCGCGGCTCCCAAATACGGAGTATCCTTGGAATCCCTTATGGACGGGGCGGCCAAGGCTCTGTATGACGTTGTAAAGGAATACAAGGGCAAGGCCCTTATCCTTTGCGGAAAGGGTAACAACGGCGGCGACGGCTACGCAATGGCCTCTTTGATGCTTAACGAGGGCAGAGATGCTCTTTGCGTTAAGGTAATAGAGGGGGAAGAGTCGGAGCTTTGTAAAAAGAAGAGAGAAACTCTTCCCGAAGAAAAGGTAATAAACATGGCGGCAGATTTTGATGCCGTACTCAAGGCCGTAGAAGAGGCAGACGTGATAGTTGACTGTATCTTCGGCACGGGCTTTGAAGGCCCCATTGCTCCCGAGATAAGACCTATATTTACCGCTATTTCGGGCAAAAGAATAGTTGCCTGCGATATTCCCTCCGGTGTCAGATGCGACAGAGGTGGAAGCGCAAAATACTTCGTTAAGGCCGAAAAGACCGTAACCTTCGCCTTTTATAAGCCTTGTATGTTTATGTTCCCCGCAAGAGATTACTGCGGTGAGATAATTTTAGCCGATATAGGTATGCCCGAAGAGGCCATCAATGAGCAGGCTCCCCTTATTGAATTCGTTTCCGAAGATATGGTAAAGGGCATGATAAAGCCCCGTCCCCAGAGTGGACACAAGGGTACCTTCGGCTCGGTACAACTGGTAGTAGGCTCCGAGCTTATGACGGGTGCTGCCGCATTCTGCTGCAAGGGTGCGCTTAAAAGCGGCGTAGGTCTGGCATTCCTCTCTCTGCCCGAAAAGGCAAGACAGATACTCCAGTCCACCCTTTACGAGCCCGTATACACCATGCCCGACGCAATGGCTGAGGTCAATGCTCAGGTAGTAGGCCCCGGCCTCGGTATGAGAAAGGACTGCGCCTGGACTCACCTCCATCGCTCCATCCCCACCGTTGCCGATGCGGACGCGGTAAACCTTATTGCCGACAAGGCAGTGAAGGGTATCGACCTTCCCATGGCAAATATGCTCCTCACACCCCATCCCGCCGAATTTGGCCGACTCGTTGACAAGAGAGCCAAGGAGGTTGAGGACGACAGATTCAGACTTGCAAGAGATTACGCCACCAGAAAGGGTTGCGTTCTTCTCCTTAAAGGCAGATACACCATTATAGCTCTTCCCGACGGACGTATGTTTGTTAATACCACGGGCAATACAGGCCTTTCAAAGGGCGGCAGCGGCGAC
>JAZQLP010000032.1:0-6461 GCA_045542755.1 Eubacteriales bacterium | reverse complement strand
TAGTCATCCTCGATGATATAGTCGTTATCGAAAGTGTGCATAGCGGCGGATATTTGTCTGCCGCTGTAGCCCTTGCGGACTAAAAATGCATATATTTTAGGTTTGTTTTCCTTTGTAAGGGGTTGGCCTCGGAGCTTTTTCGAAATAAGGGAAAGAATCTTCTTCTCGTCCTCGTCTTCGGCTTTGTCCTCTTTTGCGGCAGCTATAAGCTCCTTTGCCAATTCGGTGGGGATACCCTTGGCGCACATGGCGGAAAGAACGCGGCTTTCACCGTACTTTTCTCCGTACCTGCGGCAGAGTATCTCTCCGTATCTTCTGTCGTTAACGAAGTTCTTCTTTACGCATACGGCAACTGCCGCGGCCGCATCCTCTTCGGAGTAGTAGAGTCTTTTTAGCTTTTCAAACATGCCCTTTTCCGAATAGTCGCTTCTTTCCAGAAGGCGGTAGGCCTTTTCCAGTGCTGTGCAGTTTGGAGGAACTCCGGGTTGACGTCTTTTATACATTTGGGGTTACTTTATTCTTCGTCGGGGTCAAATCCTGCAGCGGTGAGGCTTACGGATTTCTTTGCCCTTGCTTTAGCGGCATCTACGGTTACAGCCTTCTTTGCCGCCATGGTTTCTGCCTTTTTCTGATTGAGCTCGTTGAGCTTTGTTTCAATGGCCTTTTCTATTTCAGCGTAAAGGTCGGGATTGTTCTTTATTGCTTCCTTGGCGTTATCCCTGCCCTGAGCAAGACGTTCGCCATTGTAGGAGAACCATGCGCCCGCCTTCTGTACTATATCCATCTTAACTGCGGTGTCAAGTATTTCGCCTTCACGGGAAATGCCCTTGCCGAACATGATGTCAAATTCAGCTTCTTTGAAGGGAGGAGCCATCTTATTCTTAACAACCTTTACTCTGGTGTGGGAGCCTACGGCTTCGCCTGCTACCTTAAGGGTCTCAACTCTTCTTACGTCAAGACGTACGGAAGCGTAGAACTTAAGAGCCTTACCGCCCGTGGTGGTTTCGGTGGGGCCGTACATAACGCCAACCTTTTCACGGAGCTGGTTGATAAATACTACAACACAGGAGGTCTTGGAGATTATACCTGCAAGCTTTCTGAGAGCCTGGGACATAAGTCTTGCCTGAAGACCTACGTGGGCATCACCCATTTCGTCCTCTATTTCCTGACGGGGAACGAGGGCTGCAACGGAGTCTATGATAATAGCATCTATGGCGCCGGAACGAACCAAGGTCTCAGTTATCTCAAGAGCCTGTTCGCCGTTATCGGGCTGTGCAACGAGAAGTGAGTCGGTATCTACGCCCAAATTCTTTGCGTAGGTGGGGTCGAGAGCGTGCTCAGCGTCAATAAACGCGCATATACCGCCAAGCTTCTGTGCTTCGGCGAGGATATGTAATGCAAGGGTGGTTTTACCCGAGCTTTCGGGACCGTATATTTCAATTATTCTTCCCTTGGGTACGCCGCCGATTCCGAGAGCAAGGTCAAGGGAGTAGGAGCCTGTGGGGATATGGGCAACGGTAGTTCCGGCAGAGCCGCCCAGAGTCATGACCGAGCCTTTGCCGTATTGCTTTTCTATTTGGTTCAGAGCCGCATCAAGGGCTTTTTTTCTGTCTTCGTTCATTTTTTACCTCCGCAGGTGAATTAATATATATTATATAAATAATTATATACCATTACCGCAAAAAAATCAATAGTGCAGATGTGAACTTTTTCTAAAACATCACCTATTGTGATTTGTTTTGGTATGAATATCACACCAAATGAGCCTTTGGCAACGGGCGATAATAAAAAATTCCCCCAAAGGATTTTACCTTCGGGGGGATTAATGATGTTATTTATCGTTATCTCTTATCTGTCTGCGCTTTATTTTGCCCGAAATGGTCTTGGGTAAAGCATCGACAAACTCAACTATTCTGGGGTACTTATAGGGAGCGGTGACCTTCTTAACGTGGTTCTGCAGCTCCTTTTTAAGATCCTCAGAAGGGGTGTATCCTTTTGCGAGAACGACGGTGGCCTTAACTATCTGACCTCTTTCGGGGTCGGGAACGGCGGTGATAGCGGTTTCGAGAACTGCGGGATGCTCGATAAGAGCAGACTCAACCTCGAAGGGGCCTATTCTGTAGCCGCTGGACTTGATAACGTCGTCGCCTCTGCCGATAAACCAAATGTATCCGTCCTCGTCCTTCCAGGCCATATCTCCCGTGTGGTAATATCCGTCGTGGAAAGCCTCTGCCGTAGCTTCGGGGTTATTTCTGTAACGGGTAACTATACCTGCGGGAATACCGTTTTTGGTGCTGATACATATTTCACCCTCTTCACCCGCCTGACATTCAACGCCGTTAGCGTCGATTATCTTGATGTTGAAGTGGGGAGAAGGACGGCCTGTAGAGCCGCATTTGGGTTCGATCCAGGGAAAGGTTGCGATAATTACGCAGGTTTCGGTCTGGCCGAATCCTTCACGGAGCTCAATGCCTCCCGTAAGAGTCTTCCACTGTTTATATACCTCACCGTTGAGAGGCTCACCCGCCGTATAGCTTGCTCTGAGAGAGGAGAGGTCGTACTTTGAGACATCTTCCTTTATCATAAAGCGATATATGGTGGGGGGCGCGCAGAAGGTTGTTATTTTGTTTTCCGATATTACGCGGAGAACGTCGTTTGGCTGGAATCTGGTGTCGTAGTCGTATACGAATATTTCCGCACCGCATATCCACTGACCGTAAAGCTTACCCCACGCGCACTTTGCCCAGCCTGTATCGGCCATGGTGAAGTGAAGGTCGGTATCCCTCAAGTTCTGCCAGAAAGCGGCGGTAAGGATGTGACCAAGGGGGTATGTATAGCAATGCTCCGCCATTTTGGGATGGGAAGTTGTACCCGACGTAAAGTATATCAGCATAGGGTCGGTATTTACGGTGACCCTTTCGATAGCAGTCTCGGGCGCATTTTCAATCTCTTTGTCAAGGTCAATATATCCTTCGGGAGCTCCGCATACGGATGCTACGGTTACCGTGGGATGAACAGCCTTAGCCTTATTGACGTGGTCTATAATAACGTCGTCATTTACCGTAACTATCCACTTTATTTCCCCTGCGGTGATTCTGTAATCAAGGTCGCTTTCTGTAAGAAGGTGGGTAGAGGGTATGGCTATTGCGCCTATTTTATGCAGAGCTATCATCAGATACCAGAACTGATATCTGCGCTTCAGCATAAGCATAACGGTGTCGCCCTTTTTAACGCCTGCGGAGATGAAATAATTGGCCGCTTTATTTGAAAGGCGGGATATATCGCCGAAGGTAAACTCCTTCTTTTCTCCCTTGTCGTTGCACCAAAGAAGTGCCTTCTGGTCGGGTGAAAGACGGGCATATTCGTCGATTATATCAAGACCGTAGTTGAAGTTTTCGGGTACACGGATTTCAAAGCGTTTTGCAAAATCCTTATACGACGTGTACTCCGTGTCTATAAATCTGTTTAATAAGTTCAAAACGTTTTTCTCCTCAAATGGTAATTACCAGAATTTTAGCTGTTTTATCATTCAAGGCCTTCATGCCATGGGGGTTGGTGGAGTCGAAGTAGAGAGAATCGCCCTCTTCAATGATAAGCTCTTTGTCTCCTATTTTGCAGAGGTAACTGCCCTCAAGACAGTAGTGATACTCCTGTCCGAGATGAGCGTTGACGGAAACGTCAGGGTTATCGTTGGGCTCAACGTATACCATAAGGGGCTCTACTTTTCTGGTGGAAAAATTGAAAGCCAGGTTTTCGTACTTGTAGGCATTATTTCTTTCCACTGAAACGCCTCTTCCCTTTTTAACGAGGGAGTAGGTCTTGAGCTTTGCCTTTTCTCCCGTAAGGAGTTCAGTCATGGAAATGTTGAGGATAGTACATGCTTCCAAAAGCACGCTGACAGGAATCATAGTGTCCCCATCCTCAAGAGCTCTGTATTCGGCTTCGGTTATATGCATGGCTTGGGCCATATCGTAAACCGATACGTCGGACAATAAACGTATCCCACGCAATCTTTCGGCGATTTCGGAATTCTTTATTGCCACAGTACACACCTTCCTTCTGAAAAATCTGAATTAGTCGTCGTATCCGTATCCAAGTTCAAGAGCCTGGATATTCTTTTCTACCATATCTGCCTTCTTTGCGGGAACGGCTTTTCTTATGGCGGCAACTACCTCGTCAAAGGTAGCAACTCCGGTCTTCTTTACAAAATAGCCGAGAGCTATAATGTTTGCAAGACCGTTAAGACCGGTTTCCTTAGCCATTATGGTGGCGGGGATGGGACAGAGGGTTATGTCGGTTCTGTCGGTAGTTGCGTTAATGAGGAAGCTATCGTAAATAACGGTTCCCTGGGGAGCAACGGTGCCAATAAACTTAAGGAATGAGGGGGTATTAAGAGCGAAAAGCTGCTGAGGCTCGGTTACGAGAGGGGATGCTATGGGGTTTGCATCTATACAAACGGAGCAGTTAGATGTGCCGCCTCTCATTTCGGGGCCGTAAGAGGGGAGAAGGGATACTTCGTTATTCTGGATCATACCGGTGTAGGCCATTATTTTTGCGGCAAACTGAATGCCCTGGCCGCCAAATCCGGCAAAAAGCATATTGTAAGACATTACTTCTCCTCCTTAGTTTTATCTTTGTAAACGCCAAGGGGATAGTAGGGAATCATATTTTCCTTGAGCCAGTTGAAGGCATCTCTGGGAGTGAGACCCCAGTTTGTGGGACAGGTGGAGAGAACTTCGACTATGGAGAATCCCTTCTTGTCTATCTGGGTCTGGAAAGCCTTTTTAATGGCTGCCTTTGCGTTGTTGATATTCTTTGTATCGTGTACGCTTACTCTTTCAGCGTATGCAACACCGTCGAGGGTGGAGAGCATCTCGCTTACTCTGATGGGGTAACCTGCAGAGTTTACGTCACGTCCGTAGGGAGTGGTCTGGGTTACCTGGCCGGGCAGGGTGGTAGGAGCCATCTGACCGCCGGTCATACCGTAGATAGCGTTGTTGATGAAGATAATGGTGATGTTTTCACCTCTGGTTGCGGCGTGTACTGTTTCGGCAGTACCGATTGCGGCAAGGTCACCGTCGCCCTGATAGGTGAATACAACGTTGTCGGGAAGGGCTCTCTTGATACCGGTGGCAACGGCGGGAGCTCTGCCGTGAGCTGCTTCTACCATGTCGCAGGAGAAGTAGTCGTAAGCCATAACGGAGCATCCTACGGGTGCAACACCGACTGTGTTACCGAGAACGCCGAGTTCTTCAAGGGATTCTGCTACAAGTCTGTGGATTATACCGTGAGCACAGCCGGGGCAGTAGTGGAAGGGAACGTCGGTAAGACCTTCGGTCTTTTTGAATACGTATGCCATATTATTCTGCCTCCTTTGCTGTTTTAGCTATGTAATCGTAAACTTCCTTGGGAGTGGGGATAATACCGCCTACGCGGTTAACCAACTCTACGGGCTTTTTACATTCAACGGCCAGTTTAACGTCGTCCATCATCTGCCCCATGTTCATCTCAACGGAGATTATCTTTTTAACGTTGGGGTTGTCCTTTATCTTTTCAAAGGCCTTTACGGGGAAGGGGTAAAGGGTCTGGGGTCTTATAAGACCAACCTTGATACCTTCAGCTCTTGCCTTTTCTATAGCGCTCTTTGCGATACGGGATGCTACACCGAAAGCAGTAACGATAATTTCCGCATCTTCGGTGAGGTATTCTTCCCAAGCCTGCTCTTCTGCGCAAAGCTTTGCGTATCTTTCGAATCTTTCAAAGTTGGTTCTTTCAAGATCTTCGGGCTTAAGATAGAGAGAGTTAACGATGTTGTGCTTTCTCTGGTTCTTATGGCCGTTGGTAGCC
Organism: Eubacteriales bacterium; assembly: GCA_045542755.1. Taxonomy (GTDB): domain Bacteria; phylum Bacillota; class Clostridia; order Oscillospirales; family UBA644; genus JAZQLP01. Next base: position 614 of record JAZQLP010000032.1, on the reverse strand, counting down.
CAGGGCTTTTCAACGGGAACATACTCGGAAGCGTCGGGGAACTCAACGGGTTCCATCATCTGTCCGAGGGTACCGTCTGCAAGTATCATGGCGGGCATTCTGTACTTTTCAGCCAGATCAAAAGCCTTACCAACGAAGGATACCATTTCGGTAACGGTTGCAGGGGCAAGAACTATAAGGTGGAAGTCACCGTGACCGGGAGCCTTTGTAGCCTGATTGTAGTCGGACTGGGAAGGCTGAATACCGCCAAGACCGGGACCGCCTCTCTGAATGTTAAGGATAAGACAGGGAAGGTCGGAGCCTGCTATGTAGGATATACCTTCGCTCTTGAGGGATATACCGGGAGAAGAGGAAGATGTCATAGCTCTGACACCTGCGGAAGCTGCGCCGAGCACCATATTTATAGCGGCTATTTCACTTTCTGCCTGAAGGAAGGTTCCTCCGATTTTAGGCATCTTCTTTGCCATATAAGCGGAGATTTCTGTTTGGGGAGTTATTGGGTAACCGAAAAAGTGGCGACAGCCTGCTCTTATAGCGGCTTCGGCAATGGCTTCGTTACCCTTCATTAAAGTTTTTTCTGCCATTTTATTCACTACCTTTCTACCTTAATAATA
>JAZQLP010000031.1:0-9113 GCA_045542755.1 Eubacteriales bacterium | reverse complement strand
TATGGGTGGCGGTAACAGCTCAATCAGTACCGGAGGCAAGGCAACGATCAATATTGGTGACGGTACTGTAGTCGCAAACTCAATAGGCGGCGGTAACAGTAAGTCGGGCGCAGGCGGTAGCGCAACGGTTAACGTAAGCGGTACGGCTGATGTTACTATTACCACCGGTATAGGTGGCGGTGACAGTTCTTCCGGTGTTGGCGGTGAGGCCACCATCACCATAACGGGCGGTGAGCTTTATTGCTCCGGCGTTATTGGCGGCGGTAATGGCGGCGATACGGGAGACGGCGGTGCAGCTACCATTACGGTAGAAAACGGCGTACTTACCTCCGAGTCTATCGGTGGCGGTACGGGCGGTGCTACGGGTAACGGCGGTTCAGCAACCATTACCGTTAAAAGCGGTACATTGGCCTGCTCGGGCGGTATTGGTGGCGGTATCGGTAACAGTACTGGTAACGGCGGCGCAGCTATTATAAACGTTAGCGGCGGTGAGCTTACCTCCGCATCCATTGGTGGCGGCGTCGGTGGCCTTTTGGGTAACGGCGGAAGTGCCGATATTACCATTTCGGGCGGTACTATTGAAACGGGTTCTATCGGTGGCGGCAGTACCATTAACCCCTCCGGTAATTTGGGATATGCAAAAGCCAACATAAGCGGCGGCGACATAAGCGGTCAGTTTATTATGGCGGCAGCCGGTGATGATCCCTGTTCGTTTATTATGACAGATGGAAAGCTTCACGGCGTAAATACTCTTGAAAGTGAAAAATATACATACGTTCAGGCTAACGGTGCCGCGGTATATATGAATGACCCCCACGGCATTGCCATCCTGAGCGGTGGATCCATAGAGAATTGTACAGCAGAAAACGGCGGCGCCGTTTATATGACTGACGGCCAGTTTACATTGTCCGGTGACGGTCGCATAATCGGATGCTCGGCGAATACTCTCGGTGGAGCTATATTCCTCGGCGGCGGTACTTTGTCCATAGAGGGCGGTAGTATCGAAGGTGCTTCCGCGGAAAACGGTGGCGCCGTTTATATGACTCAGGGTCAGTTTAGTATGTCAGGTACAGGTCGAATAGAAGGCTGCTCTGCTGAGCGTATCGGCGGCGGCGTATATCTCGGCGGTGGCGTGCTGACTGTTGACGGCGGACAGATCATCAATAATAGCGCTGTTGACGGCGGCGGTGTTTACCTGGCAAACGGTAATATGTTTATAAACGGTGGCGAGATTTCCGGTAACGACGCTACGGGAAGTGGCGGTGGCGCCCTTGTAAACGGCGGTAACGTTACTATCAGTGGTGGCGGTGTTAAGGATAACACTGCTGTGAGTAACGGTGGCGGTATAGCCGTTAATAACGGAAACTACATAATGTACGGCGGAGAAGTCAGCGGAAATGCTTCCGTAATGGGAAGCGGTGGCGGTATATACGTATCCGCAGACGGCTCGGACGTTAAAGTTGATATACTCAGCGGATCTATTAGCTCAAACCACGCAAACGTTGACGGCGGCGCTGTAGCCGTTGTTGGAAGAACAGACGGGTTTGAACGTGTAGACGTTACCGTTGGTGTAAATGAAAAGCACTTTGACAGTAACGGTAACGCCATTATGTATGATCACGGTGCTGTTGGGGTGTACGACTGCCCCATAATTGCCAAGAATACCGCCCAGGAAAGTGGCGGCGCTATTTACGTTTCGGGTAATAACGAGACTACACAGTTAAGTCTGTTTTGTCTTGATGAGACCGGAAGCTTTGCAGGCGGCGATGACGGCCAGAGCGACTTTATGAAGGTCGAGGGCGGTAAGGTTATTATATCTACTGCCGATATGAGCGGCTCTGTAATAGAAGGCTCAGAAAACGGCAACATCGTAATTGAGAACACTATTTACGTTACCGGTGGCCAGATGGATATGTGGGGATCTACGAGTAATCCCCGTATAAGCGGCATAATCACCGTTGATATTACCAAGCTCGGTGACTATTTTATCGATCACCGTGATCCTATTGAGTATTACAGACTTATTTATTTTGAGAATTTTACCGATCCTACTACCGGCGTAACCACAGGTCAGTACAAGGAAGTAGAGATTCCTGTCAACACGGAGATAACCATCAGCGGTAATATTTACAACCACCCGGGCTATAGTATTGAGGGTTGGAATACCCATCCCAAAAAAGGCCACGATTTTGGCGTTGGTACTAATCCCAACGCTCCCGATCTTGGTTGGTACGAGGTCGGTGGAGTCTATACTGTAGACGGTACTATCATAAAAGATATTTATATATACGCTATATGGGATGCCCACGGATATAACGTTATATTTGATCCTAACGTTACCTCCTATACGGGAGAAATGGCCGTTCAGGTTTTGGTATACGATACTCCCGATAAGCTGGCCAAAAACACCTTCGGATATGTAGGCCACTCCTTTGTTGAATGGAATACAAAGCCCGACGGCAGCGGCGATAGCTACGGTGACGAGGAGATAGTTACAAACCTCACAACCGAAAGAGGCGTCGTGGTTACCCTTTATGCCCAGTGGGAACCCTGTAACCATGATCCCGATACCCATGACTATACTTATACTGTTGAGGATAACGGGGCTACCTTAAAGAGAACCTGCTCCTGTATAACCTACAGTGAGACCGCTACGGTAATCATCAACTCTAATATCTACGACATGGAACCCAATCCTGCAGATATTAGATATTCCTCCGCCTGGAGACCCGAGATCACTTATTGGGAGGGTGACGTACAACTGGATTCTGCCCCCGTTAACGCGGGAGAATATTTGGTATGTATTACAGAGGCTGACGTGACTGCGGCAAGTATTTACATTATAAACAAGGCAGAGCAGCCCGCTCCCCAGAAGCCTGTATTATACGATCCAGGGGTCAACATAATGGTCAAGCCTATTGCAGACTCGCCTTTGGAGCTTATTGATGACAGCTATGACTCTGCAAAGCAGTATAAGATAGTATACTATGTCGGATCCGAAAGGAGAGAGACCGCGTGGCGCGACGGGATTTATATAGACGGAGTTTACGATGCCAAATTCGAATTTGACGTAGCGCTGACAAACTATTATATATACGCAAGATACTCCGAAGGGTCCAACTATCTCGCATCTCCTCAGACCGCGGCAGAGACCAGTTATTTCTACCCCGGTAACATTGTTATCGACGTTGAGAAGGATGATACCGTTCAGGAGCCTATCATATTCGTGGCAGATGGAACTGAGGATGAGATAAACGGCATTACTGTTATCGTTAATCCTGCAAGCGGATACTATTTCCCTGAGGATTATACCATAACCGTAACCACGACCTCGGATACGGATGACGTTGCTGCTATAACGAAGACTTTCGGAGATAATACCTCCAGAGAATATCAGATAACCGATATACCAAAAAACTGTCGAGTACTCATAACTATTCCTTCTGCAAAGAAGGCAACCACCGTTAGTGCTTTCATTGACGGCGGCGAGAACTTTGGTACAGTTTCCTCTGTGAGTGCCACTATAAGTAGAGATTCTGCTTACACTGCGTACTTTAAGATCGGCAATTACGATGAGGAGATATATTCGGGACTTAACCTCACCTTTGAGCCCGCGCTCCCCGCAGGCACAACGATCATCTTTAAGGACATCGGCACAAACGGATACTTCTATAAGTGTCTGGATGCTGATACTGACAGTATTGACGTTGAATCCTTCTTCCGTATGGGCGGCAGTGCAACAGATAAATTTACTCCTTACAACGGAAACATGGATCTTTTGTTTACCGTTGACTTCTCAGGGACAATAGATGGCGCATACGGTAATGAGATAATAACGTCCCTTATTCCCGTAAAGGCTACTACTGATCCCGTGCCCGAAGCCTACGGACGCAGCGCCGTTGCACTTACAAACGGTGCTTCCTTTGATATGGCTGTGTCGGGTACAGGATTAGAGCATCTTATCTCTTACACCTATAATAAGGCTACAGGAGAATCCTCCGTATACGATAACAGATATACCGCCATGGTAATCTCTCCCCGCACGGAGCTGCCTTCTGAAGCTCACATAATCTATACCAGTGGCAGATTTACGTCCACGGCTTATGCAAACAGCGAGGGTAAGTTTATTATCCCCCTGTCGGCAGTGGAAAGCGGCGACGTCAGTCTTACATTGGTGTCAAATCTGTTCCCTGACGTAGCAACTGCTTATGAGGCTGACGTTGAGTGGATACTTTCAGAAACCGTTGTAAGTGCGGCTCCCATGAACAGTAACGACGTACTTTGTAGCGGAGAGGTGATCTTTACCAGTAGTAATGCAAACGATCCCTCCGTTAAGATATCCTGCGACAAGCGGTTGTACCTTGTATTTGATACTGTAGAGGCGCTAATTAACTGGAAGAATATTTCGCCCGGTAGTGAAGTTATCGCAACTCTTATGCGTAAGAGTGACGACGGCAAGTACAGTAGTACCGGTCTTGAGTTTGATATCGATACTTCCGTTGCAACGTTTATCAGCCTGAACGTCTCTCTTGCCGGCCAGAAGGCAGGTAGTTACTGCTTACAGGTTACTGTTATGAGCGGCCTTGTTAAGGTAGCTGAAACCTATTATTACTTCATCGTTGAATAAAGAAAGAAGAACAAAAAAAAACCATTCCCGTAGGGGAATGGTTTTTTTTTATGCCTATTAATTGAATACGTCGTTGAGAACCAGGAAGTTGTAGGGCTCTGATACTATCACATTGCCGTCCTTATCCTCTATCTCAATATATACTCTGTAGGTACCCTGTGTTAGGTTTTGGGATGAGAATTTCAGTGCTATTCCCGAAGAAGATGCCTCTGCAAGCTTTTCAAAGGGTATTTCTACCTCGGTACCGATTACCAGCGTATTGTCCACAGAGGTCAGATAGAGGGAACCGGCTATATAGCCCTGACCTCTCTTTTTCTGTATCTGCAATATTACGGTATGATCTTCCGTTACGTTTAGGGTCTTGAACTTAAGAACTACCGATTTATCTTCATAAGTTGCAAATATCCGTTTTTCTTCTACCACCGATCCATTGGAAAAGAGTCCGAGAATCTTAATGGATGGGGTTGTGGGAACGGTTACTGTAACCGTGTGTGAAGATGCTACGGTATGTCCCGCAAAGGGCTGCTCCGCGTTACTGGTTGCGGACACGTAAAGCTCAAAAGTGAGGGTTACGGGCTCTTTTATCATCTGTGACGAGAAGCTTACTGTATTATTGATACTTTGTATATCTATTTCATTGCTAAGATTGCCCAGGGGGATGATAAACTGTCCGTTTGCATTAAGGTGGTATTCCGTATTTCCTACGCGGAGAGTTGCATCATCGGGGATATTGTCGTTTCCTGTAACCACAAGGGTCATCTGACGGGTACCGTAGCGGTTATCGTCATATCCGGGATGAGCATTGCTATAGGTTAAGGTAAATTCCTCACCGGGAATCAGGCTTGTTTTGTCGCCTGTAAGACTGAAGGTTCTGGGGTCTCCAACGGTGTATTTAAGGGTCTCAACCGTTTGCTTATCCTGGAACATCTTTGACAGCTTTATCTCTCCTTTAATCTCACTAGCGGGAGAAGTATCGCTGTCAGGGAAATCTACCACGAAGATGAAACTTTCGTCAATGGAAGTTTCGCCTGTAGGCTCAACATATTTCGCTGTGCCTGCCATTGCCGTAAACGTCCCAGCAAGAGGAAGTTCAAGGGAGTCATTTGCCGCATCGTCGGCTGTAACCGTGTAATGGTAATACTCGGGGCTAGACCTATTTGTCCAGTCAATCATTATTATGGTGGTACCCTCTACGGGGGCTACGCTGAAAATAAGCGTTCTTTCCGAGTAGTTATCAGGGATAAGATTATTTGCAACGAAGAGTGCCGTAAATGCCGATCCGCGGCTGATAGAGGTGTTTGTTGACTGAGGAAAGGGCGAGTATATCTTGCCGATTGATATTTGGGGGGCTTGGGGGTCTGCCTGGGTGGCGACAGCCTCGATATTGATCTTTACGTGGATTATTATGCCATCGTTACCGATTATATCAAAGGTGACAAACCTGGTAGATATAGAGTCGGTTATGGCGTCTCCGTGATCAAGAATAAAGGTAAATTTCAAACTGGTGTCGCCTTTATATACGACTCCGCTGAAATCGATACTCTCTCCTGCCTTTGTTTCGAGAAGGTTTACAGTAGATGTGTGATAGCCATCAAGAGCATTGAGGGTTGCTGTAATAACGAAATCCGTGTTACTGTTCTTAATATCGGTTGTTGAACTTACAAGCGTTACGCCGGTCATTGCAACGTTGCGTATCTCGTAGGTCTTGTATGCTGCGAAGGGGATATTAAATTCTATTGTTTGCTTCTTTTTATCAGAATCTACCTTCGTACCTGCGGTAAGGTTAATAGTCCATACCTTGGGAGAGAACTGCGTGGATATAGATACGCCCGCTGTGGAGTAGGTACCTTTAAGGCTGAGGTTGTTGTTGCTGTAAAGATACTGTCCTCGGCTGCTAAAGCTTACTTTTCCGCCTGCCTCGGCTGCGTATGACTCGGTATTTGTTCCGCCGTATTTCAGTTTTACCGAAACTACAGCATTGTTACCAAGCTCGATAAAGTGGTCCGGCAAGGTGCATATCTTTATCATAGTAACGCTTTCCAGGTTTGTTATCTGGGATTCGGTATACCAGGTGATGGCTTCCGAAGCCGCTGTATCATAATAAAGAATGCTGGGGTCTGCAGTGCTGTAAAGTATCTGATATACCTGATTTTTTTCGCAAAGCACCTGCGGTATGTCGGCTAATGCCAGGCTGATGTCAGCTTGCGCTACAAAATCATCCGACGTGTCTATTGCGGACTCTTTCTTTGGAATGGGGATTATGTAGTAGAAGTCACTTGCCGTACCTGAACCGACACAGTTTATGTACAGATCGTAGACAACGTAGTCTTCCATTGCCGATATAATACCCGACTGGGAACCAACTGCCTCTTCCTGTCCAAACTCGTCAGTTTCTTTTACAGCATCGGTTATTTCCAGCAACGCCGCCTTTTCTTTTACGGTGAACTGTGCAACCATACTTTTTTGGGGGAATCCTGCTACGTAATCGCTTGAGGAGGTCACTCCGTTTATATCTAAGGGGTCTTCTCTTCTTTGGGTTCTAAGATTACCGCTAATATTGTTTAGCTGCCCGTCGCCCGCAGCAAAGAAGATGTTGTCAAGATAAAAGGTCTTTTCCGTCATAGTCTCGTGGGTATCCAGGGTAACGCCTACCGTCATGGACGCTCCCGCCGAGAGTGAGTCAAGGTTTTCCGTATAATATCCGAGGGTCGGTCCTTCTTCATAGTAAGGAACGCCATATTGTGTGGTCATTCCAAAGAACTCCAATACCCAAACGATATTTTCCCCGTCGCTCGCCTCATAGGGGACAACGCTTATACATTCTACGGGCATATTGTTTTGTAGAAATGCATATACGCTGTCGGTGCCCTTAATGGAGATACCTTGGGGAAGTACCAGGGCAACCCTGATCTTTTTTAAATAGCCGGTATACGCAAAAGGATATTCGTCTACGACGATCTTTGCCGATACTGTTACAGAATCTCCCGCAACTATCTCTGTGGATGTAGAAGGGAGAGTTCCGTCAGTATATACCAGAGGATCGGTCAGATAGTAAGCGCTTGTGGGGTTATCTCTTACTCTGGCCTGCAAGGTTCTACATATTTCGCCAATTCTGTTTTCGTTGCTGTCGGTAACCTCTACTACGATGCTTGCGTTATTATATTTACCGTACGCTTCGGGGTTAGCGTAGCCCCATATAGTTCCCGCGCCTTCGCGTGAAAGGCAGGCAGATTGGTTATACATAAATCCGCCTGCGCGAATTGTGGCAATATCGTACTGTACGCTCTTAAAATAGTAGCCCTGGTGCTCTGTGGGGAGCATGCGTCTGGTAAGCGTAACGTAAGGATTAGTAAGCCACGTGCCTGCGGGAACTCCGTTACCTTCCTTGCAGGTATTTGGAACGTTTATGGTAAAGGTTGAGATTCCTTGAGCATCAACGTACAGGTTGCCGTCCTTGTCAATAAGGGTGTATGTGACGTCGATGGTGTCCGATATGTGATCTGCCATCAGGTTAATGCCCGTGACGTGTATAATATTATAGTTCTCTTTATCAAAAAGAAGGGATACGGTAAGTTTGGGGCTATCGCCCTTGCCCTCGTTTCGTATACCGTAAAATCCCAGGTTAAAGGCGATGCTTTCACCTGTTGTCGATTCGCAGTTGGTTTTGTCTACAACTTTCGGATCTATCTCGTATTGTTCTCCTGTAGTACCAGTAGCCACAAGCAAATACTCGTCGCTGAAGTTATAGGTTACGACAAAGGTACCGGGTTGTTCTGCAGGTCTTGTCATGGCGATCTTTTCGCCTACCGCCTCAGAATCGAGAACGTATTCGCCGTCAATGTTCGATACGGCGGACTTTCTGTAGGTATATATCTCAAGTTTACCCTCAAAGTCAATCTGTGTTACGTCTTGACCCAATCCCATAAGGGACTGCATCTGTGATGAGGAAAGGTTCCTTAAATCGCTATCCAACAGTAGCTGCATACCTGTAAACTGATTATTGTGAGTTGTATAGTAGTTGAATACTCTTATTCTTACGGTATGGTCAGCTTCGTTATATATATACTCTATATCCTTTACGTTGCCATAGTTTGAAAAACAGGTGACATCAGACTCATCGTAGGTGAGATAGTATGTTTCATCTTTCGGGGAGGTATATTGGGGGAGATGAATAACGAAGTCTACGCAGGGGTAGTAGAAGCCGTTTGTGTAGCCCGCCTGGGAAACCATTCGGTTAAGTCCTAAGATAATGGACTCACTCTTGTGGGCAAAAACGGATTCTGCGCCCTTTTTGTTAATGATAAGGCGGAGGTCTTCGTAACCTATTTGGGTTTTCCAGTTATCGGGGGTTCTTGCCTGGTGGAGAACCACACTACTTACTACGTTACCCGTTGATACTTCGCGTACGGATAGGGAAAGAAGGGGTTTTTCCTCGGGAATGTCGTTTAGGTAACCTTTCAGCTTATTCCAAAGGGATTCGTCGAAC
>JAZQLP010000030.1:0-10966 GCA_045542755.1 Eubacteriales bacterium | reverse complement strand
TCAAGCACGCTGCCTCAATATTCTTCTTGGATGACAACTGCTTTTTCTGCTCAGGCAAAACATCCACCTTCATTGATTTTGACGGTTTAAATAACATTCTTCTTTCTCCTAAAAGTTCTTATTGCTCGACCTCTATTTTTCATTCTCATCAAGCTGTGCCTTATGTTTTCTACCCACGCTTATATCCGACTTATAGTTTGCGCCCGCAACAATGGTTCCCGAGCCAAAACGCCCTCTTATGGAGTCCACGGCCTTATCAACCTTGCGGGATTTATCCTTTCTTTCGTCGGGGAAAAGTGAGGTTTGCTCGGCAGGGTCCTTTACCACGTTGGTAAGGGATACGCCCAGAAGTCGCAGAGGCGTTTTACCGTCCCACAGCTCGTCAAAAAGCTGCTGAACGACCTCATATATTTCAGATGTTACGTCTGTGGGGGCATGAAGTTTTCGCTGGTGCGACCTATCCTTAAACTCGTTTGAACGTATGGTGACCCCCACGCAAAAAGTCTGAACGTTATCAGCCCTCATTCTTGCGGCCACGCTGTCCGTAAGAGCCAGGAGTATCATTCTCGCTTCTTCGGAAGATTTAACATCCTTTTCCAAAGTGGTGGAGTTACTGTACCCCTTTGCGTCTTCTACCTTATCAAGAACGGGAGAAGAGTCTATACCATTGGCATATTGATGAAGCTGCTCGCCCCACTTCTGCCCTATTATACGCTGAATATATCCCAAATCAGCCTTTGCAAGATCTCCTATGGTATTGATACCGCCTTTTATAAGCTTGTCCTTGGTGGCTGAACCGACGGAGAAAAGATCTCCTACGGGCAAGGGCCACAGTTTTGATTCTAGCTCCTGCTCAAAAAGAGTATGCACCTTGTTGGGTTTTTCAAAATCGCTGGCCATTTTGGCAAGTATTTTGTTTGGGCCCACGCCAACGTTAACAGTAAAACCAAGCTCTGTATATATTCTTGACTTTATCTCGTAGGCAACTGCAACAGGGTCGGGGTATATCCTTCCCATGCCGCTCATATCAAGAAAACATTCGTCTATGGAATAGGGCTCAACCACGGGAGTATACTCCCTGCAAATATCCATAAAGGCTTTGGAACAACGTGTATACAGTCCAAAATCGGGTCGGGCGATAAAGAGCTTGGGATATTTTCGGAGAGCCATGGTTATGGGCTCACCAGTCCTTATGCCGTACTTTTTAGCGGGAATGGACTTTGCAAGGACAACACCCGTCCTCTTCTCCCTATCCCCACCTATTACGGAGGGTATAAGACGGATATCTTCAAGGCCTTCCCGAACACGCTTTGCCGCTTCCCAGGAAAGAAACGCACTGTTTACGTCAACGTGAAAAACAAGTCTGTCCATATATACCCTCCTTCCTATTGTTACATTAAGTATATCACATTTTTACTTATAAATCAAGGTCTTCCCCAAACCTTTACCAGATGATTTTTGGGAAGAAAAGATAAGATTTCCGCTTACGTTAATAAAGGCCATTCCTCCGTTTAGAATTTCAACTATCATCCACACAGCATCCCGTTCAATTACTCCGCCTAAAAATAGAGCTATAATAAAGAGTGCCGTTGCAGTTAAAGAGATGGCACGGCGACTACCGTAAATATAAGCGAAAAAGCATTTACAGTAATATTCCCAGGTAAGTACTGAGGTCAAGCCGAAAACAATAAGGCTGACCCAAACAAAACACCCTCCGACCCCACCAAAAGATTCGGTGAAAAGATAAAGCACAGCATTACGTCCTGCGTTTCCGTATCCGCCGCAGACTATGGCAATTCCCGTAAGTCCCGATATTACCACAGTATCTATAAAGACCTCCATAGAGCCCCAGATCCCCTCCCTCACGGGAGTACTGTCGTGGCTTATTCCGTGGGCAAGAGGAGCAGTTCCCAGCCCCGCCTCGTTGGAAAATATCCCCTTTGCGGTCCCCTGCCCTATTGCGACGACTATTCCCATACCAAGAAAGCCGCCCGCACCGGCCTTAAAAGAAAATGCAGAACTGATTATTTCGACCAATGCCGCTGGTAATTGGGTTACGTTCATACCTATTACGATAAAGCAACCTACTATGTATATAATGCACATTCCGGGTATCATTACCTCTACGGCAGACAGTAACCGACCGTTACCACCCACCGAGAAGAAAAGCACGAGTCCGCAAAAGCAAAGCCCGTATACCCAACAAGGCACAGGACTTTCGGGAAAGAAGCCGGCAAGGGAATCCACCACGGCCCCCGATTGGGTCATAGCTCCCATAAGAAGAGAAACCAAAAGACCAAATAAAGCAAAGGTAGATGCAAGTCTCTTCCCATGCTTTCCGCAAAGCTTTAAAAGATCCATAGGTGCGGAAGAAAAGGTCGAAGACGAGTTTTTTTTCTGTACGGAGCAGGCGTTAAACACCTCTACGTACTTTATCCACATACAGGCAATAGCAGAAAGACACATCCAGAAAATACTCCCTGCACCGCCGATAGCAACGGCCGCAGAAACGCCAATGATGTTTCCCACTCCCACAGTACCACCAAGAGAGGCTGTAAAAGCTCTGAAAGAGCTCCTTGACACACCGCCAGAAAAAAGCTCTTTTTTTACCGAAGAAAAGGATAACCTTTTCAAAACGTCCGTTTTTATGGCAAAATAAATACCGGTAAATATAATAAAGGCCGCCGCAATAAAATTGACCCCACCGCTTAATATTGAAAGTATCTTCACCCTACCACCCCATACCTTATGATTATGGTAAATTTTATGATATAATAGGGTAAGAATATACAAAAAAAAGAGAGCCGAAGCTCTCTTAATCTTTATTGTACTGTAATAAGTCCGTCCGAAAAGACGGTAACCCTTCTGCCGTTAGGGGTGACTGTAGAAGCGTTAAACGTGCCTTTACCAAGGGACACATCCGCATTCACCTCTGCCCAGCCGCCACAGATAGACCCGTAATCAGAGGTATACTGCTTTTTATCTGCATAGTAATACTTCTGTCTGTAATACAGCTTCCACATAAGCCATTTTGTATACTCCTCGGTATCGGGAGTATAGGACGGCAAAGTATTTTCGTCATTCTGAAAATGGATATATCCCCAAAGCTCGGGCATATGCATATCTCCCATACCGATGGGTGACCATACCCACCTGTCAAAGATATACCCCTTGCCCTTTTCAGGATCTATTACCTTTTCATAGCCGTCATCTGAAATCTCCGTAAGCCAATCTATTCGGGAAAAATTAGCACGCCAAACCTCACCTGCCATAGGGGCATCGGTAAAAAATTCAGGAGATTTAAAGGTATTTACAGTCTTATCGGAATAAGTGCCGTCGCTTAAATGGGTATTCTCGCCAAGAACGAATTTCCAGGGAATCTTTATCTCCACACTCCACCCTCTGTTTAAGGGCATAGACGACGGATCGTTAAGATTTCCGTCAATATGAACCGCGGTCTGCACCCCACCCTCGCGTAGAGGGGCAGTAATCTTCTCCCCACCGTTTCTAGGAGGTCTGGTCATAACTACATTCTGCAAGATATTAAGAGGAGTAACCGTAACGCTGTGGTAATTATGACCGTCGCCGTCAGGATCCAGGAAGATTTCAAATCCATTATCCGTCACAGCCGCAACGTCGCTGTCCGACGTAGTCGCCCACAGTCTGTCATCATAAAGATAAGCACCTATATACAGAGCGTTATCGTCATAAAGCATCTTGACCCTCGTGGCCTTATAGGGCTTTTTGGAGTTTTTATTCCACAGAATATCCTCAAACTCCTCCGAGAACCTCGTTTGAGCCCAAAAAGGCTTATCAAGGCACCCGTCAAGACTGCAAAGCTCCATTTTGGAGCGCATACATTCGAACACCTTGGGCTTAAATTCAATTTTATATTCAGGCTTCCCTAGCAAAACATCCTTCAACAGGGTGACCTCCCAATATTCATCTTTTTAGTGTCTTTTATGACTCAAAACTCGTAACTCGTGCATGTCAAAAGCAAAAATACACCGTGTTTTCACTATTATATCACATATTCACACTTTTGTCAATACTTTTTTCTGGAATTTTTTACTTTTTTGTGTCTAAATATTATCCGATAACAACAAAGCCTTCAAGCACAAAATTGCTCGACGATATTGACACAAAAGCCCTGCTATGATATAATTTAATTGATACAAATCTTAACGCTAAAAGGGGCAAAAAAATGGAAGCCGTTATACCCACACCCGAAGAAAGAATAGAGATTGAAGCCAATGTTATAAAAAACCTACCCGTATGCATCCCTGCTAAGGGGATGATAGTGGGCTTTGCAAACATTAACATAGACAAAGCAAGAGAACACAGACTGTACGATAATTTTCATTATCCTCTCGGAACGTCATATTTGACCCGAGGGGTTCTCGGAGTTGCAGAGAAGGCAAAAGAAAATGCAGAAAAATATCCCGATAACAAGGAGTTTTTCCTGGGCATTGAACGTGTATACAGAGAAATTTCCGATTTTATCGCCCGTCACCAATATCCTCTGGAAGAAATGCTCAAAGTAGCCGATTCGAAATCAGAAATAGAAAGACTTGAAAGAATCCTTACTAATATCCGCGTGCTTGCAAAGGGAAAGCCTCAGACCCTTGAGCAAGCCGTACAGTTGATATGGTTCATGTACAGAATACGCAGTATTAACAGAGGTTCTTGCATAGGAAGACTTGACGTAAGGCTGGGAAGCTTTTACAAAAACGATATTAAAAACGGAATGACCACCGAAGAAAAGGCCTTTGACCTTATCTGTGAGCTGTGGGAACGTATAAACGAAACAGGTAGCGGTGATACCCTTATAAACGTTATGGTAGGCGGCAAAAACGCCGACGGCAGCGACGCATCAAACGACCTTTCCGTCCTTATGCTTAAAGCCTCCCGTAAGGTAAGAAAAACCGAACCCCACATAAACGTAAGATACCATAAAAACATACGCCCCGACCTTATGGAAGAAGCTTATAGGGTTCAGCTTATGGGACACGGCCAGGCGGCGGTATATAACGACGACGTAATAATACCAAATCTCCTCGCTCACGGTATATCCGAGGAGTGTGCTTATAACTATACAAACGACGGTTGCACCGAAATAACCTTTGATGGAATGAGTGACATCCATTTCAATCATCTCGACGTTGTTTCCACCTTTGAACTTGCCCTGAATAACGGTAAAAAGACTCCAAAAAATAAAAAGCCCGTACCTTACGTTTCAAAAGATCATAAAGCGAAAGAGTATATGGCGTCAGTAAAAGAAGACTACAAAAGCGGAGAAACAGACAGCCTCAATGACTTCGAAGAATTCTTTGAGATATTTATGGACCAGTACGGCTATCAAATAACCGACAAATGCATGAGCCTGCACAGACAGTGTATGCGCAGAGGAGGAAACGAGCCCCCCTATGCTCTCCAGGGCACATTTGAAAACGTCCTTAACACCGGAAAGCCTATGATGAAGGGTGGAATGAATACCACCTGCTATATGCTCTTCTTGGGATCCATCCCTACCGCCGCAGACTGCCTTGCGGCAATAAAAGAAAACGTATTTGATAAAAAAAGATACACAATCCCCCAAATTAAAGAGGCCCTAGCCGCTAATTTTGAAGGATATGAGGTAATGAGAGCTCACCTTCTCGCATCTCCGAAATTCGGAAACGACGACGATTACGTTGACCTTATTTCTGCAAGAATAGTTGACAGAGCCATAGATATTATGGATAAGCTATCCAGTGAATACGGTATGTATTTCGCCCCCGCACTGGTAGGTTGGAGATTTATTCAGGAAGCTCATGATGTAGGGGCAACCCCCGACGGAAGAAAGTATACCGACCCCATAGCAGAGCATTACTGCCCTACCCCGGGAAGAGCAATAAACGGTCCCACGGCAATAATAAACTCCGTAACAAAAGCCCCTCTGTACAGAGCAGGAGGAGTCGCGGCAACTCACATATCCCTCCCCATGTCTTTAACGAAAAACGAAGAAAGCGGTCTGGCACTTCTTCGGGCTATTCACATCGCTGCCTTTGAAAGAGGTATAGTGATGATGGCAACAGCCTTCTACGACGCTGAACTACTTAGAAAAGCCCAGTGTAATCCCGAACAATATCCCGACCTCATAGTAAGGGTATGGGGCTTTTCGGCCAGATTTATTGACCTCTGCAAAGAAATGCAGGATCACGTAATAAGCAGGGTATCTCAATGACAGGTATAATTTTTGATATTCAAAGGTTTTCGGTGCACGACGGACCGGGAATCCGCACCACCATATTTTTAAAAGGTTGCTCACTTAACTGTTTGTGGTGTCATAATCCCGAGGGAATCGCACCGAAAAAGCAACTAATGTTCGCATCATCAAAATGTATAAAATGCGGCGCCTGTCTGGATATCTGCAAAGCCCACGACATAAACTCGGAAAACCTACACGTAATAGATAGGACAAAGTGTAAAGTCTGCGGCAAATGCGCAGAAATTTGCCCCTCAAAGGCTCTTAAAATATGCGGCAAGGAAATCTCCTCTGCAGAGATTGCAGAGGAGGTATTGAAGGATATTTCCTTTTATACAAACGGAGGAGGCGTTACATTTTCGGGTGGAGAAGCTCTTCTCCAAACAGAGTTTGTGGCCGAAACGGCAAAGATCATAAAAGAAAAAGCCCCCGAAATATCGGTGGCCGTAGATACCTGCGGAAACGTTCCCTGGGAGGCTTTTGAAAGGGTTCTCCCCTACTGTGACCTTTCCCTTTACGATATAAAGGCAGCGAACAGCGATCTCCACAAAAAAGGCACAGGCAAAGGAAACGAACTAATACTTGACAATCTGAAAAAACTTGATCTTACAGGAAAAGATATACGCATACGCATCCCCCTAATTCCAAACTTCAACGACGGTAAAGAGGAGCAGGAAAGAATAAAAGAAATCATAGTTCCCCTATCAAACGTTAAAGAAGTTACTATCGTACCCTATCACACCTTGGGCGTGAGCAAATACGAAGAACTGGGAATGGAATATAAATTTGATAAATAAAAAAATCCGAAAGCTGATGCTTTCGGATTTTTTTGGTGGAGCATAGGGGATTCGAACCCCTGACCCCAACACTGCCAGTGTTGTGCGCTCCCAACTGCGCTAATACCCCATACGTTGGATTACTGTATGATTTTATCATAACACAAATCTTTTGTCAATCCTAATACATAGTAATTTAAAAAAAATTCAATTTTGAATCACCTGTAAAGCTTTTTCATACAGTTAAATAAATCCCTAAAAGTGGTCTACCGACAAAAATTGACACATAAAACTATAAAAATTTCAAAATTCTGCCGAAAATACTTGATTTTTTTCAAAAAATAAGGTATAATGTAAATGATATATCTTCACAGGAGGCCCGTTATGGCTAAAAATACCGAAACAAAAACCCGCAAACGCAGACTCGGAGACCGTTCCGACGGACACCTCATAAGAAAGATTGACCCCATGAACCGTCTTATGCCCTACTTAATGAAGACCCGTAACGACGCACTGAACACCTTTGCGGAAACGATCTCCATAGGAAAAGCCGAAAGATACTGCCGCGAAAAGATCCGTCAGGGTTATACCGACTTTGGCATGCTGCACGTGCTCCTCGCTGCCTACGTACGCACCATTGCCCAGTATCCTGCCATCAACCGATTTATCAGCGGTCAAAAGATATATGCCAGAAACAATATCGAAGTTGTCATGGCCATTAAAAAAGAAATGTCCATAGATGCGCCCGAGACTATGATAGACGTTATCTTCGACCATAAAGCAACGGCACTTGACGTATATAATGAGTTCAATGCTCACGTGGTTGAGAATAAGGGTGTTACGGAAGACGACTCCAGCTTTGACAAGCTCGTAACCATACTCAATTTCATTCCCGGATTTCTACTCCGCTTTGTAGTATGGCTGCTTGAGTGTCTTGATTACATAGGCTGCCTGCCCAAGTTCCTTCTTAGGCTCAGCCCCTTCCACGGATCCATGATAATAACCAGTATGGGATCCCTCGGCATCAAACCCATATACCATCACCTTTATAACTTCGGCAATCTCCCCGTATTCATCTCCTATGGTATGAAGAGAGATGAGCTGTATATGAACAGAGACGGCGAGGTCAAGAAAAAGAGAGTTATAGACGTTAAGGTAGTTACCGACGAACGTATATGCGACGGCTTTTATTACGCTGCGGCATTTAAAACCTGGAAGCGTTACATAGAAAATCCCGAAGAGCTTGACACTCCTATTGAGGAAGTAAAGCCCGATATAGACTAAAAATACAGAGAATCGGATGATAAACCTCTCCGATTCTCTTTTGTTTTGACGAAAATGAAACAACGAAGGAAAATCTATTGACTATTACACTTTAATGTGATACAATGGTACATGTATTAAAATTGATTCCACCCGAAAGGACTGTTATAAATGGAAAAGAAAAATATTGATTGGGCAAATCTCGGATTCGGCTACATGAAGACCGACAAGAGATTCGTTGCAAACTACAAGGACGGAGCATGGGATAACGGCGTTCTCACCGAAGACGACCAGATATCCATTACAGAATGCGCAGGCGTTCTCCAGTACGCTCAGACCTGTTTTGAAGGTCTTAAGGCTTACACCACCGAAGACGGAAGAACCGTTGTATTCCGCCCTGACCTTAACGCACAGAGAATGGCCGATTCTGCAGCCAGACTTGAAATGCCCGTATTCCCCGTTGAGAAATTCGTTGACGCTGTAGAGCAGGTAGTAAAGGCAAACCTTGCTTGGGTTCCCCCCTACGGTTCCGGCGCTACTCTTTACCTTCGCCCCTTTATGTTCGGTAGCAGCGCAGTTATCGGCGTTAAGCCCGCGCAGGAATACCAGTTCAGAATATTTGCAACTCCCGTAGGTCCTTACTTCAAGGGCGGCGTTCGCCCCCTTACCCTCCGCGTAAGTGACTTTGACAGAGCCGCTCCCAACGGAACCGGCCACATAAAGGCAGGTCTTAACTATGCCATGAGCCTTCACGCAATAGTTTCTGCCCACAACGAAGGATATGACGAAAACCTCTATCCCGACTCTGCAACCAGAACCAAGGTTGAAGAGACCGGTGGCGCAAACTTTATATTCATCACCAAGGACAATAAAGTAGTAACTCCCAAGTCTTCCACCATTCTCCCCTCCATTACCAGACGTTCCCTTATGTACGTAGCAAAGGAATACCTTGGTCTTGAAGCAGAGGAAAGAGAAGTATACATAGACGAACTCAAGGATATGGCAGAGTGCGGCCTTTGCGGTACTGCTGCAGTTATCTCTCCCGTAGGCAAGATAGTTGACCACGGTAAGGAAATCTGTTTGCCCTCCGGCATGGCTGAAATGGGCCCCATAACCAAGAAGCTCTACGATACTCTTACCGGTATCCAGATGGGCAGAATCGAAGCTCCCAAGGGCTGGATCCACGAGATAAAATAATCACTTAGGAAGTTTCCCTAT
Source organism: Eubacteriales bacterium (assembly GCA_045542755.1). GTDB lineage: Bacteria > Bacillota > Clostridia > Oscillospirales > UBA644 > JAZQLP01. The sequence continues at coordinate 1,462 of JAZQLP010000030.1, read as the reverse complement.
GAATCGCAATATCTGTATTGTAGGGGCAGGAGATTTTGATATTTCCACCTTCTCCCCGCCTAAAGATGCCTTTATAATTGCCGCCGACGGAGGGTACTCATACCTTAAAGCGGCAGGAATAAAGCCAAACCTTCTACTTGGGGATTTTGATTCTCTCCAAGAGAAGCCCGATTTGCAGGAAGTATTGGTATATCCCACGGTAAAGGACGATACGGATACGGGTATTGCGGCCAAATTAGGCCTTGAAAAGGGATACGATACCTTTTATATATACGGTGCCACAGGCGGAGCTCGACCTGAGCATACCTTGGCGAATCTGCAGACTTTATGTATGCTTTCGAAAAAAGGAGCAAAGGCTTTTATACTCGCTCCAGACTCCACCGTATACACCGCCGTTACCGACGGAGAGGTTATCTTTAAAGAGGATACTTCAGGATTTTTCTCCATTTTCTGTATGGGCAACGAAGCCTCCGAAGTATACGTTGAGGGCGCGAAGTATACTCTCAACAATGCCGTCCTCTCCCCTTTTGAGCCCCTCGGTGTAAGCAATGAATTTATAGGCGCCTCTACCCGCATAAAAGTGGGTAACGGAACGTTGATAATCATCTGGCACGGAAGACCTTCTGACCTTGAGAGTTTATAGGTCGTGGGCACTTCTGTGCCTTTTTTCACCCGTTTTAAAGGCGGGAAATATACTGTAATAAAACCCTTTCAAGGAGGAATTAACCTTGGCTTCATATGAAGAAATATTCCACAGCGTTGCTGAAAAACTGGATAAAATAGAGCAAAACAACTCTGCTCAGTATCCTCATAACATGACGGTAAAGATACGCAACGACGCAGAGCTGCTTATAGAAAAGCTGAGAATACTTTTCTTTCCTAAAATTTTCGCCCCTTCCGAGCCTGTCAGAGCTATGAGTGAGATAACCGTAGAGGAAACCTACTCCATCCTTCACGGTATATGCTTGTCCGTTCTCGGCAAAGGAAATTCTGAAAAGGCAAGAAAATTAGCTTCAGATTTTATCGGACGTTTGCCTAAAATAGCCGAGCTTCTTCACACAGATATACAAGCTGCCTACGACGGTGACCCCGCCGCATTTTCAAAGGTCGAAATTGTGCTGTCTTACCCTGCTTTCGAGGCTATTAGCATATACAGACCCGCCCACGAGCTTTACGACCTTGGACTACCTCTGCTTCCCAGAATAATGACCGAATTTGCTCACAAAAAAACAGGTATCGATATTCATCCCGGCGCCACTATCGGCAAGTCCTTCTTCATCGACCACGGCACGGGCGTAGTTATCGGCGAAACCTGCGTTGTGGGAGAAAACGTCAAGCTCTATCAGGGCGTTACTCTTGGTGCAAAGAGCTTTGAAAAGGACGAAAACGGCAACCCGGTAAAGGGCATAAAGCGTCACCCCAATATAGGAAACAACGTAGTAATCTATGCCGGCGCCACCAT
>JAZQLP010000029.1:0-33462 GCA_045542755.1 Eubacteriales bacterium | reverse complement strand
TGGCTCACAGAACGACATGGCTACGATCCGACTTCATATTTATAAAATGGACTACGGTCTTATGCTTGAATATCATAAAAAATCGGGCGCAGACTGTACTATCGCAGTAATAAAGGTTCCTATTGAAGAGGCCTCCCGTTTTGGGGTAATGACTGCGGACGAAAAGGGACGAATAGAGGAGTTTGAAGAAAAACCGGCAGAGCCGAAGAGTGACCTTGCATCTATGGGCATCTACATATTCAAAAGGGATGCCCTGCTGTCATACCTGGTGGCCGATAACTCTGATCCTTCATCCCAAAAGGACTTCGGAAAGAACGTTATCCCTAAGATGTTGGCTGACGGAAAATCCATGTTTGCATACCGATTTTCGGGCTATTGGAAGGACGTAGGTACTGTAGACAGTTTGTGGGAAGCCAATATGGATCTTCTGGGCAAATCACCCAAATTTGACCTTTATGACAGGGAATGGCGAATCTTTTCCCGTACCAATGCGTTGCCCCCTCAGTATATAGGCAGAACTGCTCATATAGATAATTCTATCGTGACCGAGGGATGCAAAATATACGGGCGTGTGGAAAATTCCCTTATCTCCGAAGGTGTAACTGTTGAGGAAGGTTGCTGTGTAAGTAATTCGGTAATAATGAGTGGCTGCGTTTTAAAGCGTGGCTGCGTAATAAAACACAGTATAATAGACGCCGATACCCTGATAGGGGAAGGCTGCTTTATTGGTGATACAAAAAAACAAGGCAAGAATAAAGTTACCGTTATCGGAAGTGGTATAAAGGTTCCCGCAGGAACTGTTGTTGCGGCGGGGAAAACTATTTCTTCTTCGGACAGCGCGGTATTAAAGGAAGGGGGAGAGCAGTAATGAACGTAGCAGGAATTATTTTTTCAAATATTCACGATAAAAATATACCTGAACTTACCCGTCAAAGGACCATAGCTTCTGTACCTTTTGGGTGCAGATACAGACTTATAGACTTTGCCCTTTCAAATATGGTAAATGCGGGGATAACCAACATCAGCGTTATAGCTCATTATAACTATCATTCGCTTATGGACCACATCGGGTCGGGAAAGGACTGGGACCTTGCCCGCCGTTCGGGTGGTATAAGAATATTGCCTCCCTTTATTACGGCCTACGCAAACAGTTCCAACGGCCTTTATACATCAAGGCTTGAGGCTTTGAAAAGCATAAGCCACAGTATAAATCAAATAAAAGAAGAATACGTGGTTATTTCTGACTGCGACGGTATATGGAATTTTGACCTGCAGGATATGATATCTTCCCATATTGATATGGAAGCTGATATAACTATGGCCGTAAAAAGGACTCACCTTGACGTGGAGCAGTCAAAGCGCGCGGTGGTGTTAAAGTCGGACAGTAACGGTAATCTCACCGACGTTCTTGTTTGCCCCAACGGATACGAGGGTATAGCCGATGCGTCTATAAACGTATGGGTTGTGAATACAGCGTATTTAAAGTCCTTCGTTGCAGATGCTATAGCTCACGGATATAATAGTTTTTCTTACGATATTCTTAAACGGAATCTTGTAAAGGATACCTTCAAAATATACCGATACGATGGGTATTATTCGGGCATTTCCTCTATGGCAGAGTACTTTGCCAGAAATATGGAGCTTCTTGAGGTCGGCGCCCTTAACGAGGTGTTTAACCTTCCTGAAAGACAGATATATACAAAGGTCAGAAACTCAGCCCCCACCCGATACCTTGAAGGCGCCGAGGTCAAAAATTCAATGCTTGCCGACGGTTGTACCGTGGAGGGCAGGGTTGAAAACTCCATAATATTCCGTGGAGTAAAAATAGGGAAGGGTGCAGTAGTGAAAAACTCAATTCTGTTTCAGGACACATACGTTGCCGAAAATTGCTATCTCAACTGTGTAATTACCGATAAAAACGTGGTTGTACGTGACGGCATGAATCTTTCGGGGTGTCCGTCGCTACCCTACTACATTGAAAAGGGGAAGGGAATATGAAACTGCTTTTTGTAGGCTCGGAGGCTTTGCCCTTCGTATCAAGCGGCGGGCTGGGAGACGTTATGGGCGCCCTGCCCAAGGCTCTCAAAAATACGGGTAAGGTGGAGGATGTAAGAGTAATGCTTCCTCTTTATGCCCAGATAGGGGATAAGTACCGTTCCCAAATGACCAAAATATGCTCTTTTACGGTGGATCTTGCCTGGAGAAAGCAGTATTGCGGTCTGTTTGAATACTCCTCGGACGGGGTCATTTACTACTTTATTGATAATGAATATTATTTTAAGCGTCAATCTCTTTATGGAAGCTACGACGACGGCGAAAGGTACGCCTTCTTTTGTAAGGCCGTGCTTGACGCCCTTCCGAGAATCGGATATTTCCCCGATATTCTCCATTGCCATGACTGGCAGGCGGCATTATGCATAATATATTTAGAGAGGCAGTACAAAACGGCAGAACACTATCGAAGGATAAAAACTGTATACACGGTACACAATATTGAGTATCAGGGTATATACGGTCTTCCTGCTTTAGGTGACGTGTTCGGACTATCGGAAGGCGATATTCCCTACGTTGAATACGACGGATGCATTAATCTTGCTAAGGGCGCCATATTCTTGTGTGATAAGCTTACAACCGTTAGCCCGAAGTACGCCGAAGAACTTAGACATCCATATTTTGGAAAGGCTCTTGCGGGGATGATTGATTCAAAGGGCCAAGGGCTGCAGGGAATCCTGAACGGGATAGATACCTCCCTTTACGACCCGTCTACGGATGGGGATATTGCGGCAAACTTCTCTGCAGCCTCACCCGCACCCAAAAAGGAAAACAAGTTAGCGCTTCAAAGGATATTCGGACTTCCCGAATCGCCCGGAACTCCAATTATTGCTATGGTTTCCCGATTGGTGGGGCACAAAGGCTTTGACCTTGTAAGATATATTTTTGATGAACTAATGCAACGTGACGTCCAGTTCGTCATTCTCGGCACGGGAGAAGCTGATTTTGAGGGCTTTTTCCTTGAAGCCTCAAATAGATATCCTCAAAAAGTAAGTGCGGTTATAGCATTTGATAAAAGCCTTGCAAAGCAGGTATACGCAGGGGCGGATATTTTTCTTATGCCATCTCGCAGTGAGCCCTGCGGTCTTGCTCAGATGATAGCTTGCCGCTACGGTACTGTTCCCGTAGTGAGGGAAACGGGCGGCCTTTACGATACTATAAAGCCGTATTTTGAAAAGACTACTAAAACGGGCAGAACGTCAATATATGGTAACGGATTTACCTTCCAGACCTATAATGCCCACGATATGCTCGACGCAATAGACAGAACTCTATCCGTATACGGAGTGCCGGAAAAATGGGATAAGCTTGTTAAGAGAGTAATGAAGGCAGATTTTTCATGGAACACCTCTGCAGAGGAGTACGTCAAAACCTATAGCAATATGCTGTAAATTATTTAGATTGGAAACGGTGTATATGGATAGCTTGAAACGGAACGTGAGAGATGAAATATCGGGTAAGCTTTCGAGATATTTTGGTGTAACTTATGCCGATGCTACCCCCGAACAGATATATAAGGCGACGGTTATGAACGTCAAAGATATTCTTGCGGCCAAAAGGTCGGAGTTTAATTTGAGGGTTAAGGAAACGGGCGCAAAAAAAGTGTATTACCTTTGCATGGAATTCCTTATAGGAAAACAGCTTTCCAATGCTCTCCATAACCTTGGACTTTACGACGTTTATAGCGAGGTCCTTGCCGATATGGGCTTCTCTATGGATTCGGTAACTGCCTGCGAGCCCGACCCTGCCTTGGGGAACGGCGGTTTGGGACGTCTCGCCGCCTGCTATATGGATGCTCTTACTTCTCTTAATTATCCAGCTACCGGGTTTTCTCTTTGCTACGAATACGGACTTTTTAAGCAAAAGATTTACGATGGCGAGCAGGTAGAGCTTCCCGACGTATGGCTTCCGGGCGGTGAAGTATGGCTTACGCCCAGAAACGACAGAGTGTTTACCGTAAGATTCGGTGGCACCGTAAGAGAAAAATGGAAAAACGGTAAGCTTGATATTATATACGAAAACTGCGAAGAGGTGCAGGCTGTTCCTTATGATTTTATGATATCCGGTTATGACTGTAAGGGAGCAAATAATCTCCGCTTATGGCGGGCGCGGAGCCTGAAAAACGTGAATATGAGCCTCTTTTCTCAGGGACAGTATATCAAGGCTATGGAGGAAAGTACAAACGCCGAAATAATATCTAAGGTTCTTTATCCTTCCGACAATCACAGCGAGGGAAAGATACTGCGCCTTACTCAACAGTATTTTCTCGTGTCAGCCTCTCTGCAGAATATCCTTGACGACCATCTCAGAAGGTATGGAACTCTTGCCAGATTTACTGCTAAAAACGCCATTCATATCAACGATACCCATCCGGCACTTGTGATTCCTGAGTTTATGCGAATACTCACTGATATCTATTCCTTTACTTGGGAGGATGCCTGGGATACGGTCGTTAATACGGTATCTTACACCAATCATACCGTTATGCCTGAGGCTCTTGAGTGTTGGGGAGTGGATATTTTCAAGCTCAAACTTCCTCGCCTCTATTCCATAATAAGCGAGATAAATACCCGATTTTGCGCAGACTTGTGGAAATGCTATCCGGGAGATTGGGATAGGATATCCCGTATGTCAATAATAGCCAACGGACAGGTGCGTATGGCAAATCTTTCCGTTGTTGGTTCCCATAAGGTTAACGGAGTATCAGATCTTCACTCTAAAATCCTTAAAACTACCGTCTTTCACGACTTTGATAAATATACGCCGTCAAAGATCATAAACGTTACCAACGGTATTGCCTACAGACGGTGGCTTTGTTATTCAAATAAAGGGCTTGCTGACCTTCTCGATTCCACTATAGGACCAATGTACCGAAAAGACTCGGCGCGTCTTAGCGATTTCAAAAAATACGCTTCCGATAAAGAAGTGCTTGAGTCGTTAAAGGAAATAAAGAAGGAAAATAAAGAGAAATTTGCCCTTTTTGCAAGGGGCAGATACGGGGCGACCTTTGATCCGGATTCTTTTTTTGACGTACAAATAAAGCGTATGCACGAGTATAAGCGTCAGCTTTTGAACGTGCTGAAAATATTTTCCGTTTATCTGCAGATAAAGGATAATCCCTCTTTTGAGCATTCTCGCCAGACCTTTATTTTCGGAGGAAAGGCGGCGCAGGGATACTATATGGCAAAGCGGATAATCAAGCTTATCTGTGCCCTTTCTGAGGAGATTTCCAAAGATCCTGTCGCCTCAAAGTATATAAGCGTCGTATATCTCGAGGATTATAACGTTTCCGTAGCCGAAAACCTCATTCCTGCCGCAGACCTTTCCGAACAGATATCTTTAGCGGGAAAAGAAGCCAGCGGTACCGGGAATATGAAGCTTATGATAAACGGAGCTCTTACCTTGGGTACCCTCGATGGGGCAAACGTTGAAATATTTAATACAGTAGGTGCTGAAAATATATATCTTTTCGGCCTTAAGACCGAGGAGGTTGCCGACCTTTGGCAAAGGGGATATTCCTCAGGAGAGTACTATAATAAACATGCCGGACTACGCCGTGTGGTTGACTATATGTGTAACGAATTCCGTAACGGAGAATTTTCCGATTTTATGGGCTATCTGGTGAACGGCGGAGGGGTCCCCGACCCCTTTATGTGCTTTGCCGATTTTGAATCTTATCTTTCGGCATACGCAGTTGCTTTAAAAGATTACGAGAATCCTGATAAATGGTTTAAGATGTCTGCTATTAATATTTCATCTGCCGGCATCTTTTCCGCAGACAGAAGTATAGATCAATATGCAAAACGAATTTGGCATATGTCACCTGTAGAATAGAAAAAAATCCACCCGCTATGGGTGGATTTTTTTACTATTCTATAGTAACTTTTGCTATTTTAAGTGCTGAGAGGCAGTTTCTGTTGGTCAGTTCGCCTCCGCAGCAGTAGGCCATAAGCATTTCGTTTTCCTTGGTGAAAAGTACTGCGGGATAGCAGTAGCCGTGGGAAGGATCGTCCTCTATAACCTGCAGTTTTTCATTGGGGATATTACCGTCGGGAGTGACCTCTGCCATAACGTAAGGGGAACGCCCCCAATTATAGTTGTCATATTGTCTTCCGTTATAAAGAGGAATAGGATTCCATATTGCATAGATCTTGCCGTTAAATGGATTCTTAACCATGTGCATTGCAGACCAAGGTCCTGTGAATCTTGATCTTTGAGGAGCTGTCCAATGCTCACCGTTGTCAAAGGACATTGACATGTACTGATGCCCTACGTCGGAACGCCAATAACTCCGGAGAATGCCGGGCGCTATCTCTATTATACCGCCTTCCTGAAGTCCCTTTGTTGTATCCGTAAAGGGAGGACAGATAATATCCTTCGAGGCCTTCCAGGTCCTTCCGTCGTCATCCGAGTATACCACGTGTCCGAAGGTGAATTTACTGATACGGGGTCTTGTATATCCTTCACGGGCTTCTTTTTCAGCACCGGGATGGATAGAGTATGGAACCATAAGTCTGCCAGATTCAAGACGTACGACACGGCTGTTGTTAAGGCCGAATCTTCCGTTATAGTCTTCTGCTATGATGTCGTTTTCCTCATAGAAGGTCTTGCCCTCGTCCGCAGATCTGAGGATAACGCGTCTTATAGTCCAACCGTTTCCTCTTATGCTGAATGTCAGCCCCAGATCTTCATTTTGGAACCTGATAAGGGAAACACTCATAACATTTTCCGAGCCGTATTGTTCGGGGCGAATAATGTCAACGGCCTCCGACCAGGTTTCCCCCTCGTCCTCCGAATACATTGCTGCGATGGCGCAGGGGGAATGATCTTTGCCTCCACCGGTTGTATATCGGGAGTATGCAAAAAGGATACGATTGTCCTTCAGTCTGATAAAGTCGCCTTCACTGTGACGGCCGTGCTCCTCCGATGGAAGGAGTATTTTTATTGTTCTTGTTGATTTCATTATATTCTAACCTTTGAAATGGTAAGCTTTGCCATACAGCTGCCGTTGTCCTTTTCGGAGCCGCTGTTGTAGGCAAGAAGCATCTGACCGTCATTTGTAAAGAATACAGCAGGATTGCTATATCCGCATTCGGGATCGCCTTCAATAACGTTTACCTTGTCAAAACGAAGAGTATCAGCAGAGAGCTCAGCCCATACGAGGGGAGTTCTTCCGAGTGTAACGTTGATGTCGCTTCTGCCGTTATAGTTGGGAACGGGATTCCAGATAGCATAGGACTTGCCGGTAACGGGGTTCTTTGCGATCTTCATAGGAGCGCAGGGGGAGCTGAAGAGAGAAGGCTCAACTGGGGTCCAATGAGCGCCGTTATCGGTCGAGAATGCGTGGTACTGGCACATCATATCGGTGCCGAAATAAGCCTTCAATGCACTGGGAGCGATTTCTGTAACACCGTTGAAGCAGAGACCAGTATGAGTTCCGCTGAAGGTCTGATAGAGCTCGTCACCGCAGGTAATCCAGGTCTGTCCGTCGTCATCAGAATAGGTGAAGCCGCCAAAGCTTCTTTCATCAACGTGAGCTTCGGGAGTATCCTTGTATGCACCCGTGTTGTAGGTAAGGGGAACGATTATTCTGCCGGAAGAGAGACGGCGTACGCTGTCATTGCAAAGGGAGAAGTAACCGTCATAAAGGTCAAATGTGCAATCTCTGGATTCGGTGTAGAATGTTTCTCCCTCGTCGTTAGAGCGGGCAAAGATGATATGATGAGTCCATCCGGGAACTGTGTCGATGAGGAAGAATATACCAAGGTCACCGTTTTCCATTCGGAGAAGGGACACGCTTCCTATAGTGTTAACACCATACTGTTCAGCGGTGAATAATACCTTGGGCTCGGACCATGTTTCGCCTTCGTCGTAAGATTTTACAGCTACGATATCGGAAGGAGCGGTATCGGCCGCAGATTCTCCGTTGTAGCGGGTGTATGCAAAAAGAATGCCACCGTCCTTAAGTCTGAGGAATGCGCCCTCGCTGTGACGGCCGTGTTCAGTATCGGGAGTAAAGGTTTTTACGATTCTTGTGTTCTCGGTCATTTTATTTGCCTCCGTTTATATTTCAATTATGTATGTTACTTATTCAGGCTTCTTTATTTTAAGTTTTGCTATAGTCTGTTTGCAAAGACCCGTTCCGTCTTCCGGACCGCCACTGCAGTAACCAAGAAGAATTTCGTCTTCTGCTGTAAAGAGGGTAGCTACGTAGCTATATCCATGGTCGGGCTCGTCTTCAATAATCTGAATATTTTTAAACGACGTTATATCGTCACTTAATTCCGCAAAGTAATAGGGGGTCCTACCCCAGTCTATATGGCGATAGGGTCTTCCGTTATAGAGAGGAACAGGATTCCATATCCCATAAAGCTTGTTATTAAAGGGGTTCCGTTCTACCTTAAGCGCAGACCATGGAGCCGTAAAACAACTGAGTTGAGGAGCTGACCAATGGTCACCGTTATCAAAGGAAGTGGATACGTACTGATACATTTTATCGGAACGGAAATATGCCTTAAGTATACCGGGGGATATTTCCACAACTCCGCCCTCCTGGAGACCTTTTGTCGTGGCGGTAAATGGCGGATAGACAAAATCAGAGCTCGTTTTCCATGTATAACCGTCGTCGTCAGAATATGTATGAGTGTTGAAGGTAAAGCGCCCTATTCTCGGCCGTGTTTTTCCTTCCTGCGCCTCTTTATATGAGCCTGGATGAATAGAAATCGGGACGATAATTCTACCCGAAGAGAGTCTTTCTACGCGGTCATTGTTTAAGCCGTATCTTCCCTCGTATTCAGCGGGGCTGCAGGGAGTGATAGAGTAGAAGGTCTTACCTTCGTCTTTTGAACGTGCAAGGGCCATGGTGTGTTCCCACTTTGGAGATCCGTGGACTTCGTTTTTTATCTCGAAAAACAGACCGAAATCCCCGTTAAGCATTCTCATAAGAGAAACGCTCATTATGGTACTTGGACCGAACTGCTCCGATCTGAGGAATGTTTCAGGCTCAGTCCAGGTTTCGCCGTTATCGTATGAGTACATGGCCGCGAGCTCCGCTGGGTCATCATCTTTACCGCCAAACTCTAAAAAACGGGCATATACGAAAATTATACCGCCGTCTTTGAGCCTGAGAAAGTCGCCTTCACTATGCCTTCGATAGCTTGGAGATGGAGTGATAGTCTTGATTATCCTTGCTTCTCTCATTTTTGTTCCTCCTCTATGGGATCGTGAAGATTTACTTTTGAAATTTTAAGCCTTACCAGCATATCCAGATCCTCGACCGGCCTGCCGCCGCAATAGGCAAGAAGAACTTCATGCTCATTTAGGAAGAAAGGAGCCGTATACGCGTATCCTGCTGTGCGGTCGTCTTCAACGTAATCCATCCAAAGTATCTTGGAAATATCGCTGTTTACCTCTGCTATCGCAAAGGGAGATCTTGATGGAAATTCCTTTGACGCAGGTCTTCCGTTATAGCTTGGGATGGGGTTCCAAAATGCATATATTCTACCGGTATAAGGGTTTTTCCTTACAGTAATAGGCGAGCATGGGCTTGTAAAACAGCTGGGCTGGGGAACTGTCCAATGGTCGCCTCCGTCAAATGATATGCTTTCATACTGATAAGCCAGCTGGGTTCTGAAAAAGCATTTAAGTATGTTTGGTGCGATCTCGAATACTTCACCCTCCTGAATGCCCGCGTTCGTTCTTGCAAAGGGTGGATAAACGTAATCGCTTGCAGTCTTCCACGTATATCCGTCATCATCGGAATACATGAAAGTTCCGCAGGTATGGGAGGTGGTGCCGACCTTTCTTTTTCCTTCTATCTGTTCTTTTTTTGCCCCGGGATGCAAGGATAGGGGATATATTATTCTTCCCGATGCAAGGCGTACAACTCTCGAATTGTTAACACAGTATTTCCCGTCGTTTTCCATAGGTGTGCATTCGATAGCTTCGGACCATGTCTCTCCTTCATCTGAGGATCGGACGATCACTATCTGCCTGCTCCAGGCCGCTTCAAGAGCCTTTATGATAAAAATAAGTCCAATATCATCGTTGAGCATTCTTAACATAGAAACACTCATTATGTTTTTTACTCCGTACTGTGAAGCTTCAAGTACGGTTTTAGGCTCTGTCCAGGTTTCGCCTTCGTCGGATGAGTAGATTCTTACCAAATCTGCGGGGGCGCTGTCGTTGTGACTTTCTCCGTTATACCTGGTATAAACAAACATTATCCGCCCGTCTTTAAGCCTTATGAAGTCACCCTCGCTGTGACGAGGGTGATTTTCTTCTTTCCCGCGGGAAAGAATTACTCTTCCTCTTGCCATGTCGGCTCTCCTTCAAAAATTAAAAATCAAGGTCTACTTTTGATATGGTAAGTGTATCCATGCATCTTTCTCCCAACTCTCCTTTACCGTTGCAATAACCGAGAAGCGTTTCCTTCTCGTTGAGGAAAAGGGTCGCAATATAGCAGTATGCCTGAGTCTGATCGGAATGAACGTATTCCATTTTAATTATTTGGGTTACGTCATTGTTCATCTCTGCAATCGCCATGGGAGTTCTATTGTTTAAACCCTTGGCCTTTTTTCTGCCGTTGTAATCGGGGATAGGATTCCAGAATGCATAGATCTTACCCGAATATGGGTTTTTCCTTATGGTGATAGGGGAGCATGTTGATGTGAAACAGCTTGGCTGTGCTACAGTCCAATGGTCACCGTTGTCAAAGGACGTGGATACGTATTGGTACATTTTATCCGTACGGAAGAAGCACTTCAGTATGCCGGGGCTGATTTCTATTACTTCTCCTTCCTGAAGACCGGGGTTTGAGTTGGTAAAGGGCATATAAATAGTGTCACTTGAAGTATGCCATGTGCATCCGTCATCGTCGGAGTATACGAAGTTTCCGCAGGTATGAGATGTGGGCTGCGGCTCACGTCTGTGTGGTTCCCACTCCTTTGGAGCTCCGGGGTGTATGGAATTAGGGTATATAAGTCTTCCTGATGTCAATCGCTGCAGTCTTGCGTTGTTGATTCCGTGACGTCCCTGGAAAATTTCAGATGAACATTCGGTAAATTTATAAAAGGTTTTTCCTTCGTCAGCAGAGCGAGTGAAGATTTTAGGGCGGGTCCAGCATTTTCCGTAGGTTCTTATCGGTGCATTGATTAATACTCCCAATTCTCCGTCCCTTAATCTTACAAGGGAGGGAGAGCCTACGTTTGGAGCATTAAAATCTTCGGGACTGAACTTGATTTCTGGTTCAGTCCAGGTCATACCCTCATCGTATGATATTCTTGCTACTATGTCGTCGGGAGCCAGGTCGCTGTTTGAATCTCCTTTATATTTGTTATACATTAGGAGAATGGATCCGTCTTTAAGCCTTATAAGATCACATTCGCTATTTCTCGGATTATTTTCCGACGGACGCCATTGGGCCAATACCGTACCTCTGTCCATATGAAAGGGCTCCTTTTATTACTTATTTTCATCTTCGAACAGAAAAGCCTTTGCGATACTCATTCTTGAAAGGCCGTGTCTGTCCTCAGGTCTGCCTGCGCAGTAGGATAAAAGCACTTCGTTTTCGCTAAGGAAGAAGGGCGCGGTATAAGCATAAGCGCAGTCGGGATGATCCTCAACGTTCTTCATCTTAAGTATTTTTGAAGCATCTCTGTTTATTTCTGCCAACGCAAGGGGAGTTCTGCCGGAGCCTACGAAGGGCTTGGGACGTCCGTTATAGAGAGGAATGGGATTCCAGAAGGAATATAATTTACCCGTATAGGGGTTCCTTGCTATGGTAATGGGGGAGCAGTTGGCGGTAAAGCAGCTGGGCTGCGGTCTGGTCCAATGCTCACCGTTATCAAAAGAGAGCGCCTCGTACTGATACATTTTGTCTGTTCTCCAGAAGCACTTCAGTACTCCCGGCTGTATTTCCATTATTTCGCCCTCTTGTATGCCTTTTTCAGAGCCTGTGAAGGGCGGGCAGATCATATCTGCAGACGCTTTCCAAGTGTATCCGTCGTCATCTGAATAAAGGGCCATGGAAACGGTATAGCTACTGGTGCTTTTTTTGTCGCCCTCAAATTTATAGGGCTTATACGCACCGGGATGATGAGCCCAAGGGAAGATAATTCTGCCTGATGCCAATTTTTCTATTCTTGAGTTATTCATACCTTGACGTCCCTTGATATAGGGATGGTTGCAGCTGATGATCTCTGTCCAGGTTTCGCCTTCGTCCTTTGATCTGCACAGATATACATCGTTTGCCCATTTCAGATGAGTTTTTCCTATGAAATAAAGTCCGATATCGCCGTTTTCCATTCTCATAAGAGAAACGCTCATAATATTGTGAGTACCGAACTGATCTGGCTCAAATACTACTTCGGGCTCGGTCCACGTTTCACCGTTATCGGAGGAAAGTCTGCGGACCAAATGGGTAGGAGCGCCGTCTCCTGCTTTCTGTCCCTTGAATCTCGTATATATAAAAAGTATTCTGCCGTCTTTAAGTCTGATAAAGTCGCCTTCACTGTGTCGGCAATAATTCTCATCTCTCGCAAAAGAGAGAACAACTCTCGCTTCTCCCATGTTTGATTCCTTTCTTCTGTGTACAAAGCCTTTTTTACGTGACAACCCCCGCCGTTAATAAAACGACGGGGGATTAACTGTTCTTCGTCGTTTTATTCGGAACGAGAACCTTTACCTTCGGTGTTAAACGAAAAGACCGATTGCTTTTGCAACCGGTCTTTTTATCTGGCGGAGAAGGAGGGATTCGAACCCTCGAACCGCGTTAACGATTACATGATTTCCAATCATGCGCCCTCGACCAACTAGGCGACTTCTCCGTATTCTGCTGTTGTTTTTGATGACTTTGATATTATACACTAAAAAACGAGAAAATGCAATACCTTTTTGGTGAAGAATTTGTGAATTATTGCCTTGTTAAAAATGAGATTGGTCTTATAAAAGGCAAAAGTATGGTTTTTCTGTTTAAAGTGCCGCCCCAAGATACATCCTGAGGCGGCAACGTAACCATTATTTATCTTTAATAAGGGATGTTGCTATCTTAACCTTGATCTCTTTTTCGGCGACACTTATTTCTTTAATTGAAACCGTTTCGGGGAAGGTAGCTTCTGTAAAGTCATCTATAAGACTTTGCAGAATATGGTCAAATCCGCTTAAAAGCACCAGTTCGTCACCGTTTTCGGAGTTCAGAATTGATAATGAAAGTACGTCAAGGTCAATTTTTCCGTTTTCCGCTGTTATCGCTATTTCTGATTTTAAGTTAAGCACGGATGGTAAAAACAACCAGAGAATTTCCGGAATACTTACTCCTGCAATTTCCTTGATGGCGGCCGTTTCTACTTGGCCTGACAGTACCGCGTATCCGTTTTCAAGTGATACATACACGTTTTTTAAAGGCTGAAACTGCTCTTCGTTTGCTACCAGAAGGGTATTAATATTTTCTTCGGAAAGTTTAAAAGAAAAATCCACCTTTCCGACTTTTCTCAACCCGTCAACGATATATTCGGGTACGGGAAAATCATTTGGGTCTATAACCTTAAATCCGTCGCCGAATTGAGCGCCTATGATGATTCCGAAAAGGAACAATGCCACCATAATAATCAGAATAAGTACTGTAAGGAGCAGCCTGAGGAGGCCTGACTTCTTCTTTTTTTTCGGTACGGTGGGGAGATTTGAGGTTTCCTGTATGTTTGTTTCGTTCATTGTTTTATTGGCCTTCCTGTTTAATGTCTATATTAAATTATAGTACGGAAGTCCATCTGTTATACCTATATTACGGCTCCACCGTTTACGGAAATGGTTTGCCCCGTAATGTAAGTTCCTTGGGTTGCTACAAGATATATCCATTCTGCAACCTCTTCTGCTTTTCCCATACGCTGTAGGGGAATATCTTGGCACAGCTCTTCCTTGGTTTCTTCTGTAAGAGCTGAATTCATATCCGTATCTATAAGTCCGGGGGATATACAGTTGACCCTTATTCCCGAAGGCGCAAGTTCTTTTGCAAGAGCCTTTGTATATCCGATTACGGCGGCTTTTGATGCTGAATATGCGGCTTCGCAGGAAGCGCCTACTTCGCCCCACATGGACGATATGTTCACAATAGCCCCGCTTTGCTTATTAAGCATATAAGGGATGGCTTCTTTACAGCAGAGGAATACGCTTTTTACGTTGACTCCGAAAAGGCTGTCCCATTCTTCGCTCGTCATGTCCTGAAAGAGCCCGAGCTTTGCTATGCCCGCGTTGTTTATTAAAACGTCGGGCGAGCCTACTGCTTCTTTTGCCTTTGCAAAGAGCTCCTTGACCTCATTTTCTGAGGCCACGTCGGCTTTTATAGCACAAGCCATGATTCCGTATTTTTCGGAGAGCTCAGAGGCTTTTCTTATAGCCATATCAATAGACCTTACGCAGTTAAGTATTACGTTGTATCCTTCGGAAGCGAATTTTTCGGCGCAGGCCAACCCTATGCCTCTTGAAGCTCCCGTTATAAGCACTGTTTTCATATTATTATTCTTCGGTAATTTCCGATTCTTCTTCGGTTTTTTCTTCTTCAAGAGGTTCTTCTGTTGCCTCTTCTACTGGTGAATCTGTAGATTCTTCAGAGGATTCGTCTATAGTTTCTTCTACAGGCTCTTCTGTTACCGATTCAAGGGATTCGTCAGCCACCGTATCTTCTGCTACGGCTTCGGTTTCAGGTAATTCGCTGATAGGTTCCGGTGTTTCTTCAACCTGCATTTGGGGAGATTTTTCTGTGGAAGCGCTAACTTCGCTCTCTGTATTTTCCTTAACGCGGTGCTTTTTCTTTGACTTTTTGCAAAGTCTTACAGCGGTAAGCATCAATGCCAATGCCAGGAAAAAATCACCTGCCGCAAGAAGAGGATCCACGTCTATTTTGTCAAGATGGGAAAGTATTCCGTTGCCTTGACCCATAGCCATTATCACGGAAACTATTCCGTCTGTAAATCTTACGGTGGAGAGGAAAACAGCGGTGAGGGAAGAGGAAAGGAATACTGCTTTATGGTTAGATGAAATAAACAGTTGGGGAATGGATATGAGAGAGATTGCCAGTGCGGCTATTTTTAAAAAGTCGAATGCGACGAATACTTTGCTTACTATACCCGAATGAGCCTGAAAAACAAAAAATACGAGAAGTGTGTAAAAAAGAGCGGGGGCAAATGCCAAAACCATCCAGAATTTTCCTTTTGCCGTTGCTTTGGGGGATGCTGCAAACTGCACGAAGAAAAGTACCGACAGTACTGCGGCTATGAATATATAAGGCACTAAGGTTACGAAAAGGTCTTTTATGCCACCGTATGCTACGGCGTTTGAGCCAAGTTCGTTAAGGAGAAGCTGAGCCGAAAAAGCGAGTATGAGTATGGATGCTATAACGTAAAGAAAGGTTGTCTTTCCGTCAAGCTTTTTCATTCTTGAAAACTCGGATTTAAGCTCTATATCCTTCTTGTTGTCGTTTATGTAGGCCTTATAAGCCTCTTTTCCTTCGGCTTTAATAGCCTTGATCTCCGCCTTCTTTTCCTTTGAGTCCGGTGATGACAGGGATCTTACTTTGTCTATTGCCCAAAAAGAGAAAAAGAACGCTACGCAAAGCCCCAAAAAAATATTGAATATCAGGGGAATAATACTTCCGCTGACGTAAAAATACGAATCTACGGAATATTCTACCGCAAATGCAAGTTCAAGAAACCTGAACAGCGCACAGAATAAACAAAGAGGCAATAAAAGCTTAGTATAGTATTTCGTCTTCATAATAATAAAATACCCGTTTCTCCGTCGATTTTCATGATTTTACGCCTCAGAGAATACGACGGTGATGCCCGAGGCGTATAACACATTATATTATACATCTTCCTTTATAAAATGTCAAGAGTAAATGAAATCCCCTAAACCCGAGATTCCAACATTTCTGTGTATTTTTGTTGCCACCCGAGATTCCCTTGACTTTTTAACATTTACCGACTATAATATTGTTTAACACTTGAAAATATTGGAAAATATTAATGGGGAGGGGTATTTACGGATTTAAAAAGACTTTTTACCCAACGCGTTAATCTGCTTTTTGGGTTTGGATGCTTGTTGCCCGTGGTTATGGCCTTTGCGTCCTGGGTTCCGAGAATTTTTGCCTATGCTTTTTCTGAATGGAGCGGTAGTTATTATTGGCTCGGTTTCGCTATTCCTCAAGCTATTTATCCTATTGCATCGGTCCTTCTTTTTAGTTTACTTTACCGTATTGCGGGATTCAGTATCAAGGATGCAGTAAAAGCAGAAAAAAGCGGTGTTTTGTCTTACCTTTTGTACATACCTGCCGTTATTTTTGCAAGTATGCTTCTTGCACGGTTTATAAGCGTTATCTTTGAGTTTTTCAGATCCTTAGGTATATCTCTTCCTACCATAGCAGCATCTATTCCCACCCCTTCAAATGCGGTTGAATCTGTAGCCTTGATCATCGTTATGGCAGTATTGCCCGCGCTGTGCGAGGAGTTTATATACAGATTTACCTTCATAGGCATGCTTTCGCCCCTTTCCCGTGGTGGGGCAATAATCGTGTCGTCCCTTGCTTTCGGTCTTATGCACGGTACGGTTGAGCAAATATTTGCCACCTTCTGCTTGGGACTTTGTCTGGCATTTATATACGTTTATACCGGCAACTACCGTTTACCCGTTGCCATACATTTTGTTAATAATTTTATTTCCTGCATTTCTATTATTCTCGGCGTTTACCTTTCTCAGGATCTGTATTACACCGTTAACGGTATTCTTAGTGTTACGATACTGATTTCAGGCGTTGTTTCCCTCGTGATACTTTTATTCCTGAAGAAGCCCTCTTTGCCCAAAGTTCCTGAGCAGATAGGAGTGGGAGAGGCCGTGGCTCTTGCCTTAAAAGCCCCTATGTTCTGGGTATTTACCGTAATCTACATAGGTATAACTATGGTGAGTACGTTAGCGCTTGCATAACCTTAATATAGATCAAAAACAGAAAGGATACTTCAAATGAGTGAAAAAGGCGGAATTTCGGTACAGACCGAACATATTTTCCCTATAATAAAACAGTGGTTATATTCCGATAAGGATATATTTCTCAGAGAGCTTGTTTCCAACGCTTCCGACGCGGTGGTAAAGCTTAAGCATCTTGCTTCAATAGGCGAGGCTAAGGGGATAGACGACGACTACAAAATCACGGTTACCCTTGATAAGGACGCAAAAACCATCACCGTTTCAGATAACGGTATAGGTATGAGTGAAGAAGAGGTTAAGAAATACATTAATCAGATAGCTCTTTCTGGCGCTCTTGATTTTATACAGAAATACGAACATGAGCCCGATTCCAAGAACGCTGACGGAAGCCGAAAGGAAGCTGCCGTTGACGGAATTATCGGTCACTTTGGTCTCGGATTTTATTCTGTATTTATGGTATCTGATACCGTTGAGATTATCACAAAATCCTATACCGACGCACCCGCCGTGCATTGGACCTGCACCGACGGAGGAGAGTATGAGATGTCGGAGTGCGAAAAGGCCACCAGAGGTACCGATATAATTCTTCATATCATGGATGGTGAAGAAGAATATCTGGGTGAGGGCAAGATTCATCAGATTCTTGATAAATACTGTTCCTTTATTCCCGTACCCCTCTATCTTGAAAAGGCAGAAAAAGAGCAGAATGAGGAGGATTCCTCCTTACGTATAAACGCTGATGAACCCCTTTGGCTTAAGCAACCTTCACAGTGTACCGACGAGGACTACGACGCTTTCTATCAGAAGGTTTTCCGTGACTATAAAAAGCCTCTTTTCCATATTCACATCAATGCCGACTATCCTCTTAATTTTAAAGGAATCCTTTATTTCCCCAAGATAAATCACGAGTATGAGGGTATTGAAGGACAGGTAAAACTTTACTACAACAGAGTTTTCGTTGCCGATAACATCAAGGAGGTTATTCCTGACTATCTGCTGATGCTTAAGGGCGTTCTTGATTGTCCTGAGCTTCCTCTTAATGTTTCGAGAAGCTACCTCCAAACCAATACCTACGTGTCAAAGCTTTCCGCCCATATTATCAAGAAGGTGTGCGATAAGCTGAACTCCCTTTTCAATACTGAAAGGGATAAGTATGAGGCTATATACGAGGACGTGAAATCCTTCCTCGAATATGCTTGCATGCGTGACGTGAAGTTTTACGAAAAGACCAAAAACGTTCTTCTTTACAAGACTGTTGATGGTGATTGGTTGACTCTGAACGAGTACCTTACCTCTTCAGAAGCACTCGAGGCAGGGGATAACGCTGAAAAGGTCGTATATTATACCAACGATACCACCCGTCAGGCTGTATATATAAACATGTTTAAGTCTGCGGGAAAGAAGGTTGTGGTTCTTGATAAGCTCATGGATAATCAGTTTATGTCCATGCTTGAAAATACCGAGAAAAACGTTAAGTTCCTTCGTGTAGATGCAAATGCCGACGCGATAAAGAACGGGGAAGATACCTCCGAAGGCTCCGAAGAACTTAAGAACCTTTTCAAGGAAATATCAGGTAACGAAAAGCTTGAGGTGACCTTTACTGCCCTTAAAGAGGAGAAGATCCCCGCAATTCTCAACATTGAAGAGGAAGCTCGTCGATATAATGAGATGATGAAGTTCTATTCAATGTATTCTCACGATGGGGCAAATAATCTCCCCGTACAGGAGGATGCCACCCTTGTTCTCAATTCCTCAAATCCCATTATTGCCAAGCTTGAAAGAATGTCAGCCCAGCCCGACGACACAGCAAAGGCTATGGCAAAGCAGATATATACCTTGGCGCTTCTTGGACAAAGACAGCTTACTGCAAGTGAGTTGTCAGACTTCCTTGATAACAGCCTCGGACTTCTTTCAAAACTCTAATATTAGGCCTCCCGACGCTTCGGTCGGGAGGTCTTTTGTGTTTTTTAGAAGCGAAAAATTTGATTAAAAGACAACATTTGTGCAACCTGCACAAATATAGATGTTTGTTAATTCAAAATTCGACAGATTGCCGATTGATTTTTTCTTTCTAAAGGACTATAATTATTATAAGTAATCATAGTTTCTACCGATATAAATTTGGATATATAGCCCAAATGTTTCTACCGCACGCTTAGATGCGACTATCGGCAAAAGGCTCTTTGTTGGGTCTTTTTACAGAAGTATTTGGCAGACATGGTATTTGTCTGCTTTTTTTCTTTTACAGATACAAGGAGATTGCCAATGAAGGCTCTTGAAGAAAAAATAATAAAAGAGGGAACCGTGCTTCCCGGACATATACTTAAGGTCGGTAGCTTTCTTAATCAAAGAATAGATACCGTCTTTATGCTTTCTATGGCCGAGGAGGTGGAACGCCTTTTTGCAGGTTCTTCTGTAAATAAAGTGCTTACTATGGAATCCAGCGGTATTGCCGTAGGATTTGCCGTTGCTGCAAAACTTGGAGTACCTCTCGTTTTTGCAAAGAAGAACAAGTCTGCTAACGTTTCCGGACAAACCTATACAGCAGAGGTTCATTCATATACGCACAATAAGGATTACGTTGCCACCGTAGCCGCAGAATATCTGGGCAAGGACGATAAGGTTCTTATTGTTGATGACTTTTTGGCAAACGGTGCTGCTCTTAAGGGGCTCATCTCCATCATCTCCCAATCAGGGGCGGAGCTGGCTGGTTGCGCTATAGCTATTGAAAAGGGCTTTCAGGGAGGCGGCGACGCTTTGAGAGAGCAGGGAATAAGAGTTGAATCCCTGGCTATCATTGATGAAATGACCGATGACGGACGTATAACCTTCCGTAATCAGGACAAGTAATTTATTCGTATGAAAATATTCCCATCCGTCTGTACGGCAACGTGGGGGCGTGTGTGAGTGTTTTACATAAATATTATTTTATATTTTTTTAAGGAGAGACAAAGATAATGAAAAAGATTCTTTCAGTAATCCTTGTTGCCGTTCTTGCACTTTCCATGTGTGCAGTTTTCGCTTCCTGCGATCAGCCCGAAGAAGGCGGCGAAACCTTTAAGATCGGTATCATCTGCCTTCACGATGAGAAGTCTACTTACGACCTCAACTTCCTCAACGCTGTTGAAGACGCTAAGAAGGCACTCGGTCTTGACGATTCTCAGGTAATCATCAAGAAGAACATTGACGAATCCAACGCTTGCTACGAAGCTGCTGCTGAACTCGTTGACGAAGGTTGCTCTATCGTATTTGCAAACAGCTTCGGTCATGAAGACTTCATGATCAAGGCCGCTAAGGAATTCACCGACGTTCAGTTCTGCCACGCTACCGGCGTTAAGGCTCACAACGAAGGCCTTTCCAATTACCACAACGCTTTTGCTCACATCTATCAGGGCAGATACCTCGCTGGTGTTGCTGCTGGTATGAAGCTCAACGAAATGATCGCTGCAGGTCAGTTCACTGCTGAAGAAGCTAAGATGGGTTACGTAGGCGCATTCACTTACGCTGAAGTTATCTCCGGTTACACCTCCTTCTACCTTGGCGCAAAGTCCGTTTGCCCCACCGTTACTATGGAAGTACAGTTTACCGGTTCCTGGTATGACGCTGTAGAAGAAAGAAACGCTGCTCTTGCTCTTATCAACAACGGCTGTAAGCTCATAAGCCAGCATGCTGACTCCATGGGTGCTCCCTCCGCTTGCGAAGAGAACAACGTTCCCAACGTTTCCTACAATGGCAGCACTGTTGCTGATTGCCCCAACACCTTTATCGTATCTTCCAGAATCGACTGGTCTCCTTACTTCCAGTACATTATCAACCAGGTTAAGGCCGGCGAAGCTATCGCTACCGACTGGTGTGGCGGTATCCCCGAGACTTCCGTTGCTCTTACCGCTGTAAACGAACAGGCTGCTGCTGAAGGCACCGTTGCTGCTATCGAAGCTGTTAAGGCTGAACTCGTTGCAGGTACCCGCAATGTATTCGATACTGCTGCTGACAACTTCATCACCGTAGGCGGTGAAAAGGTTACCTCTTACCTTGTTGAAGGTAAGGAAGTTGTAAGCGAAGGCTACTTCCATGAGTCTGAAATAATGTCCGCTCCTTACTTCGATCTCAGAATCGACGGCATTACTCTTCTCAACGAAAAGTATTAATTTCGATAATTTAAGACAAGGCGGAGAGTGTATCTCCGCCTCGTCTTGGTTTTTATAAGTCCATAGAATATCCCCAAATGACACCTATTTTCTGTAAATGAGGAATAAATAAGTGGAAAATAATATAGCCCTGGAACTGAAAAACGTTTCAAAATATTTCGGTCACGTTATAGCTAACGACAACGTTGACCTTGACGTCCGCAAAGGCGAAATACTCGCAATTCTGGGCGAAAACGGCAGTGGTAAGACCACCCTTATGAATATGATATCGGGAATTTACTTCCCCGACGAAGGAAAAATTTTGGTTAACGGCGAAGAGGTCGTTATCCGTTCTCCAAAAGATGCTTTTAAGCATAAAATAGGCATGATACATCAGCATTTTAAGCTTGTTGATGTCTTTTCCGCATCCGAGAATATTATTCTCGGCATAAACGACGGAACAAAATATAATCTTAAAGACGTAAATAACCGTGTTTCCGAGATTGCTCAGAAATATGGATTCAATATAGACCCTCAGAAAAAGATACACGAGATGTCGGTATCCGAAAAGCAGACCGTTGAGATAGTGAAGGTTCTTTACAGAGGCGCTGATATACTTATTCTCGACGAGCCCACTGCGGTGCTTACACCTCAGGAAACCACCAGACTTTTTGACGTTCTTCGCAGAATGCGTGAAGACGGTAAATCCATTATAATAATTACCCATAAGCTTCACGAGGTTATGGCCATATCCAATAGGGTAGCGGTTCTTCGAAAAGGTAAACATATCGCAACTGTCGATACGGCAACAACCACAGAAAACGAGCTTACCGAAATGATGGTAGGCGAGAAGATCTCCCTTAACATCGGTAGAAGCGAGCCTGTAAATCCCACCGTACGCCTTGAAGTTTCTCATATAAATAGTACAAACGACGACGGTATAAAGGTTCTGGATGATATTTCCTTTGCCGCAAGATCGGGCGAGATTCTCGGTATTGCAGGTATTGCAGGAAGCGGACAGCGTGAGCTTTTGGAGGCTATCGCAGGTCTTTATCATCTTGACAGCGGTGAGATAACCTACGTTTCTCCCAAGAATTCCGAAAAGGTAAATTTGAGAGATAAAAATCCTCTTGAAATACGCGAGCTTGGTGTTCGTCTTTCCTTTGTTCCCGAGGACAGACTTGGTATGGGCTTGGTAGGTAATATGGACATCACCGATAATATGATGCTCCGTAGCTACAGAAAGGGTAAATCGGTATTCGTTAACCGTAAAAGACCTAAGAAGCTTGCCGACGAGATAATAGAAAGCCTTCATGTTGTAACTCCCGGAACAAGTACCCCTGTGCGCAGACTGTCGGGCGGTAACGTTCAGAAGGTTCTTGTAGGCCGTGAGATTGCGGCGGCACCTTCCGTTCTTATGGCGGCTTATCCCGTAAGAGGTCTTGATATCAATTCGTCTTACACCATATATAATCTTCTTACAAAGCAGAAGGAAAACGGCGTTGCCGTTATTTTCGTCGGCGAAGACCTGGACGTTCTTATCGAACTCTGCGACCGCATCCTCGTTATTGGCGGCGGTAAGGTTACCGGTATAGTTGACGGACGTAATACCACGAAGGAAGAAATAGGTCTGCTTATGACCAAGATAGGTCAAGTTGAGCAGCAGGAAGAAAACGAAGGAAAGGGGAATGACTAATGGCTAAATCAACTGTTGAGAAAAAGACTGCCGAGCGTTCGGTCAGAGAACCCCTGTTCCATATTGCAAAGAGGGATGCAATGCCCTGGTGGTATGGCGTTGCTATACGTGCTGCGGCTATAGTTGTAGCCCTTGTTATAGCAGGCGTTCTTGCGTATTTCCTTACTGGAGAAAACCCCATAAGTATTTATGCTTCTATGATAAGCGGATCCTTTGGAACGCCCCGTAAGATATGGAAGCTGTTAAAGAATATGGCCATACTTCTTTGTATATCCCTTGCCGTTACTCCCGCCTTCAAGATGAAGTTCTGGAATATCGGTGCCGAAGGTCAGGTGCTTATCGGAGGACTTGCTTCCGCAGCTTGTATGTTTTATCTGGGCGGCAAAGTAAGTGAGCCTATAATTATGATATGTATGGTTGGCGCAAGTATTATCGCCGGTGCTCTATGGGCCTTTATTCCTGCCGTATTCAAGGCAAAGTGGAATACAAACGAAACCCTCTTTACCCTTATGATGAACTATATTGCGGCGCAGCTTGTAATGTATTTTCTTCAGGTCTGGGTAACCGACGGCTCAAGTACCCTCGGCGAATTGCCCTTTGGACACCTTCCCGTAATTGGTCACAGCTATCTGCTGACTATTCTTGTTGCCGTAGCTCTTACCGTGTTTATGTACATATATCTTGCTTACAGCAAGCAGGGCTATGAAATATCCGTAGTAGGCGAAAGCCAGAATACGGCACGTTATATAGGTATAAACGTGAAAAAAGTAATTATCCGTACGATGATTATTTCGGGTGCCCTTTGCGGTATAGCAGGTCTGCTTATCGTTGGAGCTATCGACCACTCCATTACGGCAAGCGCTGTTGGCGGACAGGGATTTACCGCTATTATGGTGTCCTGGCTTGCAAAGTTTAATCCCATTTTTATGGTTCTTACAACGTTCCTCCTGGTATTTCTCCAGATTGGTTCGGGGCAGGTTTCCACCGATTTCAATATAAGTGCCGCATTCCCAGATATTATTACGGGTATAATCCTTTTCTGTATCATCGGATGCGAGTTCTTTATTAATTATCAGATAAAATTCCGCAAAAAGTCAGGGGAGGGTGAAAAGAAATGATTGAATTTCTCTATAGCGCCATAAGACTTGGCACCATCTTCCTTCTCGGTTCCACAGGTGAGATACTCACTGAAAAATCAGGTCATCTTAATCTCGGTATACCCGGTATAATGTGTGTGGGTGCCGCTACCGGATGTCTTGCCGATGCTATTTATATAAACGCCCTTTCAAGCGCAGAGGATATAAACGGCTTTATTGCTGTAATAATTGCATTGATCGCTTCCTTCTTGGGCTCTATGATTATGGGTGCCATTTATTGTTTCCTTACCGTAACACTCAGATGTAATCAGAACGTTACGGGTCTTGCTCTTACCACTTTTGGTGTAGGTGTTACCACCTATATTATCCAGAACATTGACTCTTTCAGCCGCGCAAGTAAGTTCTTTACAAAGCACCTTCCCATAGGCGATAAGCTGGGGTGGTTTGGTAGACTCTTCCTTTCTTACGGCTTTATGGTTTATATGGCCATACTGATTGCCCTTATATGCTCCTTTGTTCTTAACCGTACCCGTGTGGGACTTCACCTCCGCGCAGTTGGTGAAAATCCCGCAACTGCAGACGCTATGGGTATTAACGTTACCGCTTACAGATACGTTGCTACCTGTATTGGTAGCGGTATAGCAGGTCTTGGCGGTCTGTTCTATATAATGGACTACCTTAACGGTATGTGGGAGTACAATATAGACGATATGGGTTGGCTTGCCGTGGCTCTGGTTATATTCGCGGTATGGCGTCCCAATCTCAGTATTTTCGGTTCTATGCTGTTCGGCGCGCTGTATATTGCGTCCAGTTATATAACCAGCTGGATATCCCTTTCTTTGAGCATGAAGCCTCTTTTCCAGATGCTTCCTTACGTTGTAACCGTAATAGTTCTTGTGGTTACTAGTATAAGAAATAAAAAAGAAAATCAGCCTCCTCAGAGTATGGGACTTACCTATTTCAGAGAAGAAAGATAGTAATATGACAAAAGGCAGTCGGGTAAACAATCCGACTGTCTTTCTTTTATGCAATTTGGGTAATACTGTGTTTTAATTGTATGAAAAAAACGACATTCCTCTGTTGCGTATTGACTTTTGGGTAAAATTGTTCTATAATGTTGGCCATGAAACAATTTTTTGGAGGATTTACGTGGAAAAAAGTAAAAGCAGTAAGGTTTGTTCGGAGCTCAGACAGCTTTCAAACCTTATCAGTAGGGAAATACTTACCGAAAACACCCATGCAAAGGAGTTTGTTTCCGATATGACGGGATGGATTCTTGCTTATCTTGCGGGGCACGAAGGGGAGAATATTTTTCAGAAGGATATAGAAGACGTTTTTGCCATCCGTCGCTCTACTGTATCAAAAAAGATAAGCTTGATGGAGCAAAAAGGACTTGTTCGCAGAGTTTCCGTTCCTTACGATGCAAGACTTAAAAAGCTTGAGATTACCGAAAAATCCAGGGAGATACTTGCACCTATTATGAATAACGCGGCTTCTGTTGAAAGCCGACTCACAGAGGGGCTTACCGACGATGAAATAGATACCCTCTGCTATCTTATATGTAAATTGCGCACCAATCTGGAGAAATAGTCTATGTTTGGATACGTTACTGCAAATTACGACGGGCTTTCTTCCGAGGCGCAACAGAGGTATAAGTCATATTACTGCGGCCTTTGTCGGTGTATTGGGGAGGAGTATGGGATATTCAGTAAGTTGACTCTGACCTACGATATGACCTTTCTTACTCTTCTTCTTTCAGGCATTTCGGCTGATGGTAATGAGGTGGCGGGAGAGGGTAGATGCTTTGTTCATCCTCTAAAAAAGCGACCTTACCGTATAAACAAAAACACATACTATGCCGCAGATATGAATATACTTCTCTCATATTACAGTCTTATGGATAAATGGGTTGATGATAAAAATCTGTTGTCCGCAGGGGAGGCGGCGATTCTTCGTTCTGCCGTGGAACGGGTCAAGAAAAAAGAGCCTCAAATGGCGGAGGTCGTTAAGTCTTGTCTTAAAGAGCTGTCGGAAGTTGAAAAGGCTTCCATCCTCAATCCCGATGTCCCCGCCGATATATTCGGTCGGTTACTGGGAAATATATTTGTAAAAGGCGACTGTGAGGGTAATCCGCTCCTTTATTCTTTTGGATATTCATTGGGTAGGTTTATATATCTTGCAGATGCCGTTTGCGATTTTAAACGCGACATTAAAAGTGAGCAGTATAATCCCTTAGTGACCACTCCAAAGGAGAATTTTGAGGGAATAATCAGGTTGCTCCTTTCCGATTGCACGGAAAAATATGCCCGCCTTAAAGAAGAGCAGGGCTGCAGAGATGAAATTGACTCTGAAATCATAGAAAATATACTTTATTCAGGCGTTTGGACGGCTATCCTTCCCGCCCTTAAAACAGAAAAGGAGGTGTCTGCGGAATGAGGGATCCTTATGAAATACTGGGTGTATCCCGCAGCGCCACCGATGAGGAAATAACCAAAGCATACAGAAAACTTGCGAAAAAATATCACCCCGACCTTAACCCGGGGAATAAGGCTGCCGCCGATAAGATGAGCGAAATAAACGCTGCTTACGAAGCTATAAAGAACGGAACTGCCAATACGCAGCAGACGGGCGGGTATAGTGGCGGATATTCCAATTCAGGGTACGGCGGCGGATATTACGGTGGCGGTTATTATGGCGGTTATAATACCCAAAGTTCACCCTACGATGCTGTAAGAGCCTATATCGGCGCGGGATATTACGGGCAAGCGTTGACTGTTCTTGCTTCGATTAACGAGAAGGCTTCAAAGTGGTATTATTACAGCGCCGTTGCAAATTACGGTGTCGGAAATACCGTAACAGCTCTCAATCATATAAAAATAGCCCTTCAGTATGAGCCCGATAATACCGAATATCAGCGGGTACACGACAGAATACAGCAGGGCAGTAGTGTGTATGAAGAGCGCAGACAATCCTACGGTATGCCCATTAATATGAACAAATACTGTCTGGGAATATGCCTTGCAAATCTTCTTTGCAGGTTCTTTGGCTGTTGCTGCAGATAGAAAAAGGGGAGGCGTTTAATCTTGAAAAGCTTTTTTAGAAAAATGAAAGACGGACTTGCACGTTTTATGTACGGAAGATACGGTGTTGACTCGTTGTATAAATTCCTCATAGGACTCTGGTTTGTTCTTTGGTTTGTCAATCTCTTTGTTGGCAGTTATAGTCTTTCTGTACTCATGTTGGTGCTCTTTGTGTATACCTTCTTCAGAGTACTCTCAAAGAATCATACAAAGAGAAGGATCGAAAACGATAAATACTGCAGAATAAAGTATAACGTTGTAGAATGGTTTAAGTATCAGAGAGACCGTATCAAGGATATAAAGGTCAAAAGATACCGCCGCTGTCCGGGATGTAAGGTTGCTTTGCGACTGCCAATAAAAAAGGGAAAACTTACCATAGTATGCCCCAGATGCAGAAAAGAGTTTAAGGTTAGAATAAGATTTTAACAATAAAATTAATATTATTTTTTTTACAAAAGAATTGACAACAGCGTTTTTATGTGCTATAATGTGCGTAATTATGTATAAAGCCAAGGAGAAAGATATATGGCAAAAATTTTGATTAGCCCCGGCAAGTATGTTCAGGGCACAGGAGAGATGAAAAATCTTTCCACATACGCAAAGGTTTACGGCAAGAAGGCCCTGGTTCTGATTACTGCATCGGGACATAAGCGTCTTGGCAGCGTAGTTGAGGATAGCTTCGCTGACAGTGGCGTGGAAATAGTTTTTGATTATTTTAACGGTGAGTGTTCTAAAAACGAAATTAACCGTCTTATCGAGGTAATGAAGGCTAACGCCTGCGATCTCGTAATCGGTATCGGCGGCGGTAAGATTCTTGATACTGCTAAGGCTGTAGCGCATCTCTGCCACACCCCCGTTCTTATCTGCCCCACCATCGCTTCTACCGACGCTCCCTGTAGCGCTCTTTCTGTAATTTATACCGATGACGGCGTGTTTGAGGAATACTTCTTCCTTCCCGCTAACCCCAATATGGTATTGATGGATACCGATATTATCACCAAGTCCCCTGCGCGTCTTACAGTTGCAGGTATGGGCGACGCATTGGCTACCTATTTTGAAGCAAGAGCCGTTGCTACCAAGGATGCAGGCACTTGCGCAGGCGGTAAGGTAACCGGCGCGGCTATGGCACTTGCAAAGCTCTGCTTTGACACCCTTATGGAAGAAGGCGTAAAGGCAAAGTTGGCTCTTGAAGCCGGCGCTTGCACTGAAGCTGTTGAAAAAATTATTGAAGCCAACACTCTTTTGAGTGGTATCGGCTTTGAGAGTGGCGGTCTTGCAGGAGCTCATGCTGTTCATAACGGCCTTACCGTTCTTGAAGAATGTCATCATATGTACCACGGAGAGAAGGTTGCTTTCGGCGTACTTACCCAGCTTGTACTGGAGAACGTTCCCTCCGATGAACTGGAAGCCATTATCGCATGGTGTATTGAGCTTGGTCTCCCCGTAACTCTTGCTGAACTGGGCGTTACCGAGGTTACCGAAGAAAAGCTGATGGCTGTTGCTAACGCTGCTTGCGTACCCGGTGAAACCATCCACAACCTCCCCTTTGAGGTAACTGCTGAAAAGGTTTGCGCTGCTATCAAGGCTGCAGATGCTTATGGCCGTTATTTCTTAGCTGAGTAATAAAAGCAAAAAAGAAGGCTCCCTCTGTGAGGGAGCCTTTATTTTTTTTGTCTGCGTTATTCAATATGGGATTTTATTTCATTTTCCTCTTTTTGGCTTTCTCAACGATGAATACGGGCAGGTACATGATTATCCATACCGCTACAAGAATAACGGGAAACCCATATCTGTGGTCACCCCAGTTTTGTTCAAACCAATATAAGGGATTGCCCTTACTTGCCGATGAGAGAAACATAAAGTTTGTATCAAATATGAGGTTTGCAATAAAGGCAGGGACGGCAAGTCCAATAACTGTTAAAAGACATTTGGGGATATCTTTTACCTTCGGTCGTATATCTCCGCATATCAAGAGTACCAGGGGATAAAGCATAAGAAGTATATGTACGGTAAAGCTGTGGATGTGCATAAAATTCAGTAATGGAAGTTTTGTCCAGGTTGGGAATGCCAGGGCAAAGAATGTGGCGGGAATGGCCACGCCGTAGAGATAAGACTCAATAAATTTTGTGGGCTTCCAGGCGTGGAAGGTAATAACGAATATATTTATGCTGCAAAGATGAAGGGGGAGATAACCGGGGGTGTAACGGCCACCGATAATCAGCATCACAACCTTGAATATCTCGTCAAGAATAAGGAGTATTGCTACTGTTTTTCTCCAGATTCCTTTACCTTTGGCTGAGAGTTTTTTATAAAGGATAGCATTCAAAACCACTGCGGTGACAAAAAGGATTAGCCAAAAGATGTGTGTGCCGTCGTAATGAGAAAATCCCAACCCCTTTGCGATGGTATCGCTGGTTTCCATAAAGTACTTCATTGTATTTACGTTCCTCTATTTCAAAAATAAGGGGCTGAATTGTCAGCCCCTTATGCGATTATTTATCCTGTGTTAACTCTTTAAGGGAAGTTGCGAGTCCTGCAAGGGACTGTATTTCGGAAGGAATGATTATTTTGGTAGCCTTGCCGTCAGCTGCGGCGGTGAAGGCCTCGAGAGATTTAATAGCGATAACACCTTCAGAGGGGTTTGCTTCATTTATCCTTCTGATACCTTCTGCTGTAGCTTCCTGAACCTTAAGAATAGCCTCGGCTTCACCTTCTGCGGCCTTAATTCTTGCTTCTTTTTCGGCCTCTGCTCTAAGGATAGCAGCCTGTTTTTCAGCTTCTGCCTGAAGAATCATACTTTCCTTCTGACCTTCTGCAACAAGAATAGCGGACTTCTTTTCGCCCTCTGCCTTAAGAATGGACTCTCTGCGTTCACGCTCTGCCTTCATCTGTTTTTCCATGGCGTCGCGGATTTCCTTGGGAGGAATAATATTCTTAAGTTCAACTCTGTTTACCTTGATACCCCAGGGGTCGGTAGCCTCATCAAGAATGGCTCTCATCTTGGTGTTGATAATATCTCTTGAGGTGAGGGTTGAGTCAAGCTCAAGGTCGCCGATAATGTTACGGAGAGTGGTGGCGGTAAGGTTTTCTATTGCAGACATGGGGTGATCAACGCCGTATGCGTAGAGCTTGGGGTCAGTAATCTGGAAATATACTACCGTGTCTATCTGCATAGTAACGTTATCCTTTGTGATAACGGGCTGGGGAGCAAAGTCAACTACCTGTTCTTTGAGGGTAATGGTCTTTGCAATCTTATCTATAAAGGGGATTTTAACGTGAAGACCAGTCTGCCAGGTTTTGTGATATGCGCCAAGTCTTTCAATAACGGAGGCGTGAGCCTGAGAAACTATTTTGATATTGGCTATTAAAAGCACAAAAATAACTGCAATAATAATTCCAACTATGGTTACGATTGATTCGGGGGATGCTGCGGCGAGAATGAGAGGGAATGCTTTCATGATAAATCTCCTTTCGGTTTTTAAGCCTTTTTAACTATAACTTTTACCCCTTCGATACGGATAATGGTAACTGCCGTATCCTTGGGAATAATTTCTCCTGTTTCGGATCTTGCTGTCCAGACCTTACCGTCTATGTACAGCGCCCCTGTATTCTGAATGTTGTTTATATCTTCCGTTACAACGGCAAGCTTTCCTATAACGGTATCTGCGTTGGTGGGTACCGTTTTCTTTTTTATATTGCCTATGATAGGACGGAAAATAAACATCGTTATTACGGATACTACAAGGAAAACAACGGCCTGAATAAAGACGTTATCCGTGATAAATGAGGTTATGGCCGCCGCCAAGGAACCGACTGCAAACCAAATGGTAAGTAGAGCGGTGGTGGCTGCTTCAAACATTATGAAAATAACCATAAGGCCCAGCCATACGTATCCGAAGTTAGCAAGTAAAAAACCCATTAAATCAACTCCTTTTTCGGCAATTATATGCCTTTGGTTATATTATAGCACGCTTTTGACAAAAAATCAATACAATTTTGTAAATTAGCAAACCTTTTCTTGCAGGAATAAAATATTAGTATATTCCAGAAATGTAAAGCGGAGGAAATTTAATTGAAAGAAAGAAGCGGATATGCTCAAGAAAGCGGCTTATATAAATGTATAGCCGTAAAATCGGTAACTTATGCTCAAAAGGCTAAAAAAATACTTTCGGAAAAGGGGATTGACGGGTACCTTTACCGAGGAGACAGGAGCAGCGGGCACTCCTGCCATTGGTGCGTAAAGGTAAAGCATATAAATGCGGACAAAGCTTATAGGATACTTTTGGATTCGGGAATCCCTCTAACGGGAGAAATGTATGAGATACGTTGAAAAACGGCCGTCCATATACTTGGATAACGCCGCATCTACCCATCCAAAGCCCGAGGGGGTATACCGAGCCGTAGATAAATGGCTCAGAAGTAACGGCGGAAACGCAGGGAGAAGCGGACACCGTCTGTCTGTGGAGGCTGCTGACCTTCTCTATTCCACCAGAGTTGTAGCCGGTGAACTCTTTTCGGCGGAGCCCGAAAACGTTATATTCTGCTCAAATACCACCCACGCCCTTAATACGGCCATTATGGGACTGTGTAAAAAGGGAACGCGGATAATAATATCCGATATGGAGCATAACTCTGTGTATCGCCCCGTGTATATGCTCAAAAAATGGGGTATTTGTGACTTTGATATATTTGATACGGGAGATAGTGATGACGCCGCAATAGAGGGGTTTTTGGACGCCATAACTCCCGACACCTCAATGGCTGTAGTCACTCACGTTTCTAACGTGACGGGCAGAGTGTTGCCTATTAATGAAATATACTCTATTTGCCAAAGGCATGGTATAATTTTAATAGTTGATGCTGCCCAAAGCGGCGGAATGATACCCGTAAATGGGGGAGATATTATTTGTTTACCGGGGCATAAAGGACTTTACGGCCCACAAGGTACGGGGCTTATGGTAATACGTACTCCTCTACCTCAACTTTTACCACTTACCTTTGGAGGTACGGGGACCGTATCTGCAGAGGCTGCCCCCGAGGTTATTTTCCCCGAGAGCTTTGAGGCGGGGACTGTAAACTGTCCGGGAATTGCGGGGCTAAAGGCGGGGCTTGAATTTTTATCTTCGGCTAAAATAAGCAGAGAGTTTTACCTTGCCGACAGACTTGCAGAAGAACTTTCCCGTATGCCAAATATCACCCTCCACCGTTCAAAAAGCAGAAGCCTTTCTGTAGTGTCATTTTCTGTGGGGGATATGCTTTCTGAAACTGTATCCACTATCCTTGATGAAAAATACGGCATAGCTGTCCGAGGAGGGTTACAGTGTGCTCCCCTATGCCATAAAAAGCTTGGCACCCTTGACCGCGGAGTTGTAAGAGCAAGCCTTGGGGCATTTACTAAAGAGTCGGATATATACGCCCTGTTGCGGGCGGTGAGGGAGATTTCCCGTAAACATTGACTTTATGAAGAGGAACGTGTAGGCGTTCCTCTTTATTATTTTAAACATTTAATTGAATTTTCCCTTTCGGCTATTGAAAAAAATATGGTGATGCGGTATAATGAACAGGTGCTAGACAACTGCATACGCCTGCATAGTTAAATGGATATAACAGCCCCCTCCTAAGGGGCCGTTGTGGGTTCGATTCCCGCTGCGGGTACCAAAAAAATCCATCGCTAAGGCGGTGGCTTTTTATTTATGTATTCAGACACAACATCGTTTGCGCGCTTGCTTATGGCAAAACCGAAAGGAGAAGAAAATAATGAGCGTCTTAGACGACATATCCATAAACGTTCAAAAAGGAAAATTTAAAATAGTACCAACTCTTGTTCAGGAAGCCCTTGATGCCGGTGTAAAACCTAATGATATTCTCAATGAGGGACTTCTGGCAGGAATGGACGTTATTGGTGATAAATTCAAGAACAATAAGGTTTACGTTCCCGAGGTGCTCGTTGCCGCAAGGGCTATGAATATGGGTATGGAAGTACTCAAACCTTATCTTGCTGAAAATGGGGTTACTGCCAAGGGTAAAGTCTGTATCGGAACGGTACAGGGCGACCTTCACGACATCGGAAAGAATCTTGTAAAGATGATGATGGAAGGCAAGGGGCTTGAGGTGGTTGACCTTGGCACTGACGTTCCCGCTGAAAGATTTGTTCAGACTGCTATAGAGGAGGGCTGTCAGGTCATTTGTTGCTCTGCGCTTCTCACCACCACTATGCCGGTTATGGAAGAGGTCGTAAAAGCGGCAGAGGCATCTGGAATACGCGATAAGGTTAAGATAATGATAGGCGGCGCGCCCGTTTCTCAAGAATATTGCGACAAGATAGGTGCGGATTGCTATACAGCTGATGCGGCAAGTGCGGCTGATGCGGCTGTGGGTTTTTGTAAAGCGTAAGTAAAAAAGAGGAATAACAAGTCGGAGGCCAAGGGTCTTAGGAA
>JAZQLP010000028.1:0-7329 GCA_045542755.1 Eubacteriales bacterium | reverse complement strand
TGATGTAAGCGGCGTCTTTGCCAAGACCGTTAAGGATAACGCGGAGGGGGTTCTTACGAACCTTGTTAGCGTTAAGAGCGATCTTGGTAGCGCCTTCTGCAGCAGCGAAGGACTCGTGACCTGCGAGGGAGCAGAAGCACTCGGTCTCTTCGGAGAGGAGCATCTTGCCGAGGTTACCGTGGCCGAGACCAACCTTACGGTTTTCAGCAACGGAGCCGGGGATACAGAAGCTCTGGAGGCCGATACCGTTGGCAGCAGCAGCGTCAGCAGCCTTGGTGCAACCGCTCTTGATAGCGATAGCAGCGCCTACGGTGTAAGCCCATTTAGCGTTTTCGAATGCGATAGGCTGAGTTTCCTCAACTATCTTATAGGGGTTGATGCCCTTGGCATCACAGATTTCCTTACATTCGTCGATGGAGGAAATGCCGAATTCTTTTAAAGCGGCGAGGATCTTGGCCTCGCGTCTTTCATAACCTTCAAAATGTGCCATTTCGTTCTCCTCCTTCTTATTCTACACGGGGGTCGATGTACTTAGCAGCTTCATCAAAGCGGCCGTACGTGCCCTTGGATTTTTCATAAGCTTCGTTGGGTTCCATGCCCTTCTTGATAAAGTCGGTCATCTTGCCCAGAGAAACGAATTCGTAACCGATAACTTCGTCGTTTTCGTCAAGAGCCATTCTGGTGCAGTAGCCCTCGGTCATTTCGAGGTAACGAACGCCCTTTGCCTTGGTGCCGTACATGGTACCAACCATGGAACGTGCGCCCTTGCCGAGGTCTTCCATACCTGCGCCGATTACAAGACCGTCTTCAGAGAAAGCGGACTGGGTACGGCCGTAAACGATCTGGAGGAAGAGTTCGCGCATAGCGGTGTTGATAGCGTCACACACAAGGTCGGTGTTGAGCGCTTCGAGAAGGGTCTTGCCGGGGAGTATTTCGGCAGCCATAGCTGCGGAGTGGGTCATACCGGAGCAGCCGATGGTTTCAACAAGAGCTTCTTCGATAATACCGTTCTTAACGTTAAGGGAAAGCTTGCAACCGCCCTGCTGGGGAGCGCACCAGCCGATACCGTGGGTATAACCCGAAATGTCGGTGATCTGCTTGGACTGGACCCATCTGCCCTCTTCGGGAATGGGAGCGGGACCGTGGTCGGGGCCTTTTTTAACAACGCACATTCTCTCAACTTCGTGAGAGGTTGCGTAAGGACACATATCTGCCATTGTAAAAAGTTCTCCTTTCAAATTTGTCCGCTAAAATCGGACACACTTTTTATCATCATATATTATATAACATTTTTGGCTCGGTTGCAATACCTTAACCTTTACAACATCTTGAACTCTTTTAGCACTATATGGGGCAAAGTCTTGACAAAGAGGGGTAAAAGGTCTATAATAGGTGCGGAAAATGATGAAAGGAGGGCGTATATGAAGTCAAAGGTGGCCCTTATTACCCGTTGCGCCCTTTTTGCGGCGGTGACGGCGGTGACCTCCCAGATAGCCTTCCCCCTGGGGGGCTTCCCCTTCAGCATGGGGATATTCGGGGTAATGATATGCGGCGCGCTCCTCTCTCCCACAGCCGCCCTTCTTTCCCAGACTGCATATCTCCTTTTGGGGGCAGTCGGATTGCCCGTTTTTGCCTCCTTTCAGGGTGGATTTCAGCATATATTGGGCCCAACGGGTGGATTTCTCATTGCTTACCCCTTTATGGCTCTTATCATATCCCTCCTTTGCAGAAAGGGAGTCCTTAAGCAAATGGTTGGCTACGGCCTTGCTCTCTGCGTTTGTTACGGCCTTGGTGCCTGCTGGTATGCCATTTCGGGCGGGGTATCATTCTTTGCCGCCTTGGGGATAAGTGTATTGCCATTCCTTATTCCCGATATTATCAAGGCCTTTCTTTGCGCCCTTTTAAGCGGGGCTATAAGGAAGCGGATAAGATTGTAAAAGTTGGAAAATGCCCCCTTCAGAGCCCCTTGGGTTGACAAATGGGCGATTTTATGGTATAATGTGTTTGAACTGCCCACATTGGGCGTATAATGATAAGTATATTCCAACATGATATAGGAGATTTTATGCAACGAAAAACAGAGTTGCAGGAGAGAATGAAGGTCAGAGCCGCCCGTAAAAGGGAAAAGCGAAGGATAAGAAATCTCACCTTCGTGGCGGTGTTCTGCTCCCTTATAATATCGGTGTTCTTTGTTTACGATATTATGATGGGTGTTCTGGATGCGGCTGAGCCCGAGCCTGATATTCCCGTTATCAGCACTCCAGTGTACGAAACTCCCGTAACGGTGCGCCGTCCCCTTGAGGATTTCGTGGTAAGTGACAGAAAGTCCTTCCTCGTCCACCTCTACGCCGACGGAAAATACTACTCCTGCGCCTATAACTCCGACGAAAAGAAGACGGTCCTTGACCTTCTTTACAGATTTTCCATTATCCTTGATAAGGACGACGAGATAAACTATCCCGTTGACACTCCCCTGGAAGAGGATATGCTTGTAAAGGTCGGAAGAGTTACTTACGAATATTATACCGAAACCGAAAAGATACCCTACGAGACCGAGGAGATTCCCGTTATCTTCTGCGCCGTTATGAGACCCAACAAATATCCTATCGGCGTTCCCACCGAGGGTGAGGACGGTAAGAAGGAAACCAAGAAGCGTATCACCTACGTTGACGGCGTTGCCGTAGAAACGGTTACCATAAGCCAGAAGATTACCAAGAAGCCCAAGAACGGTGTAGTCTATGTTGACTACTCGGGCGAGCTTGATCTTGGAAACGGCCCCCCAACCGAGTACGTCAAAAAGTACGACGACTTTGAGATCACGGCATACACCTACGTAGAAGAGGGTGGCCAGGTAACCTATACCGGCGACCTGACCCGAGTTGGCTATGTTGCCGTTGACAGAAAAGTCATCCCCATGTACTCAAAGCTTTACATTATTATACCTACCCCTTACGGCGACTTCCACTACGGCTATTGCTATGCAATGGATACGGGCGGCGC
This sequence comes from Eubacteriales bacterium, assembly GCA_045542755.1. Taxonomy (GTDB): domain Bacteria; phylum Bacillota; class Clostridia; order Oscillospirales; family UBA644; genus JAZQLP01. Next base: position 4,329 of record JAZQLP010000028.1, on the reverse strand, counting down.
TATTAAGAATCACGACGTAGATATATTCCTTCCCTCACTCTTTGATACTAACAGATTCGGAAGAAATAAGAACTGTATTGTTTACGTTATTCGCGAAGGTAAGGGATAAATCTGCCACACAAAATAAAAAAGTACTGCGGTGTGGCTCTGCCATACCGCATCTTTTATATCAGGAAATAAACAGTTATGGAAATGGTTTTACTAACCGCCCTCGGAGTGGGCGGAGCCTCGGTAATAGGCGCGCTCTTGGGCTTTGTGTTTAAAAAGATAAGCCATAAGTTCAGCGATATTGTTCTTTCATTTGCCGCGGGTGTTATGCTTGCCGCCGCAGTTATAGGTCTGGTACTTCCTTCCTTGGAATACGGCGGAAAATACGGTCTTATAGTCACCGTCATAGGCGTTTTTTGCGGAGCGCTCTGCGTTAACGTCCTTGATAAGGCGGTGCCCCATCTACATAAGCTTGCGGGAGTTGACGGCGAAAGCCACCCCGAAAAACAGCAGCAGCTCAACAAGATACTTCTCTTCGTTATGGCCATTGCCATACATAACCTGCCCGAGGGTATTGCGGCAGGCGTTGGCTTCGGTACGGGAAATACTGCCGAGGCACTCACCATTGCGGGCGGTATAGCCCTGCAGAATATACCCGAAGGAATGGTAATAATAGCTCCTATGCTGGCGGCCGGAATGAGTCACGGCCGAACCTTCCTTATCGCACTCGTTACGGGCATCGTGGAGGTCGTGGGGACCCTGCTTGGATATTTTGCCGTAACGGTATCGTCGGCAATACTTCCCTTTGCGTTGGCATTTGCCGGAGGCACCATGCTTTACGTTATAAGCGACGAAATGATACCCGAGACCCACGCCCACGGAAGCGAAAGGGGAGCTACCTATTCGCTGTTGGCGGGCTTCTGCTTAATGCTCGTATTTGACGTTCTTTTAGGATAAAGGAGAAAATATATGGTAACCGAAACGATTAAATATATCGGTGTCAACGACCACGATATAGACCTTTTTGAGGGTCAGTACGACGTGCCCAACGGTATGGCGTATAATTCTTACGTTATACTTGACGAGAAGGTCGCCGTAATGGATACTGTGGACGTTAAGTTTTACGACCAGTGGCTTGAAAATCTGAAAAAGGAGCTTGGCGGCAGACAGCCCGACTACCTTATCGTTCAGCATATGGAGCCCGACCACTCTGCAAATATCGACCGCTTTGCAAATGAATTCCCCCAGGCCGTAATAGTTTCCACTATGCAGGCATTTAATATGATGAAGAAGTTCTTCTTTACCGACTATGCCCAAAGAAGACTGGTTGTAAAAGAGGGCGACAGCCTTGCTCTGGGAGCCCACACCCTTACCTTCTACACCGCACCCATGGTACATTGGCCCGAGGTTATGGTGACCTACGATAGCCTTGATAAGGTGCTCTTCTCTGCCGACGGATTCGGAAAATTCGGCGCTCTTGACGTGGAAGAGGATTGGGCTTGCGAGGCAAGAAGATACTATTTCGGTATCGTTGGTAAGTACGGTATGCAGGTTCAGGCCCTTCTTAAAAAGGCAAGCGGTCTTGATATTGCAATGATCTGCCCCCTTCACGGCCCCGTGCTTAAGGAAAATCTGGGCTATTATCTTGGTCTTTACAATACCTGGTCTTCCTATGGGGTTGAGAGCGAGGGCGTGGTAATCTGCTACACTTCCGTGTACGGCAACACCAAAAAGGCTGTTGAGCTTCTTGCAGAAGAGCTCAAAAAGCAGGGTTGTCCCAAGGTTACGGTAAACGACCTTGCAAGATGCGACATGGCAGAGGCCGTTGAGGACGCCTTCAGATACGGAAAGATAGTCCTTGCAACCACCACCTATAACGCCGAGATATTCCCCTTTATGAGAGAGTTTATCCACGAGCTTACCGAAAGAGGGTATAAAAACCGCACCGTGGGTATAATAGAGAACGGAACATGGGCGCCCATGGCGGCAAAGGTAATAAAGAAGATGCTTGAAAACAGCAAGGATATTACCTATACCGACACCACCGTCACCATTCACTCGGCTGTAAGTGAAGAAAATAAGGAGCAGATAACTGCTCTTGCAAAAGAACTAATATAACATAAGGAGAGAATTTCTATGAAACACGTTTGCGTAGTATGCGGATACGAGCTTGAAGAAGTTAAGGGCGATCCCGATAACGGCATCGAGCCCGGCACCAAGTGGGAAAACCTTCCCGAGGATTGGGGCTGCCCCCTTTGCGGCGTAGGCAAAGACCAGTTTGAAGAAGCGTAAAAGTATATAAATAAAGAAGAAATAGAGTCCGTAAATGCGGACTCTATTTCTTTTTATATTGCAAGGTTTATAATGTTCTTCTTCTTTTGTTTTGCGTACTCCAGAGATTTATACGCTCCTCCGTAAGAACGCTTTACATAGGCGACAATAAGGTCTGAATTATTTATCATCCACTCGTTTCTCCTTATTATAGCAAATCTGAAGGGAACAGTTTCCAAAGGAGGATATAAGGATGAGTCGTAGAGTTTTGAATCAATAAGATATTTTATTTTCTGTTGCTGTGACGTTGTTATATACGGGGTCACATAAACTATATTACATATAAAGCCTTCTTCCTTTATCGTGCGGCAGACCCTTGCGCATATACTATCAAAATCGCCATAACCCCCACAATAAAATATGGTTTCGGTATTTTTATCTATGTTTTCGGTAATTGTTGCTTTAATTTTTGCACATAAATTTTCATCGCCGTATAAATCCCTATGACCTACAAAAGTTATCTTCATATCATTCTCCTATCGTGGAACTCCGATATTATTATACACTTTTAGGAGAATCGTGTCAATATCGTGGAACTCCACGAGAGAAATTTTATGAGAAAATATATAATAATTGCGGAACTCCGTGAAATAATTCAGCAGAGGGCGAGCAATTATGAAGTTAAACGATGCTATTATAAAGAGGATACAAGAGGTATGTGAGGAGCAGAATGTAAATATCTGCGACGCGTCCCTTAAGGGCGGAATGTCGCCTTCGGCCATATACGACTTGATGAAGGGCAGAACCAAATGCTCTAAAATTATTACTGTTAAGCGTTTCTGTGAAGGGGCGGGAATAACCCTTAAAGAATTCTTTGACAGAGATTATTTTAACGAACAAGAAGAGTAAAAGATTATAAAAAAGAGAACCGCAAGTTTGCGGTTCTCTTTTGATTTATTCTTCTATTTTTTCTTCCGTTTTTTCTTCGGCGGCTTCTTCTGTTACGGGTTCCTCGGTTTTGGTTATTTCAGGAAGAACGCCCGTTTCCATAATGGTCTTGAATTCCTCGCCCGAAAGCTTTTCTCTCTCCATAAGGTATTTTGATACGGTGTGGAGGGAGTCCATTTTTGAGGTAAGGATGCTCTTTGCGGTGTTATACGCCGAGTCGATAATGGCCTTTACCTCGCGGTCGATCTCAATGGCTATCTCTTCGGAGTAGTTCTTCTGGGTACCGAAATCTCTGCCGATGAATACCTCGTTTGAGGTTGAGCCGAAGTTTATGGGGCCAAGCTTTTCGCTCATACCGTAGCGGGTGACCATCTTGTTTGCGATGGCCGTAGCTCTTTCGATATCGTTGGAAGCTCCCGTGGATATATCGTCAAGACAGAGTGCCTCTGCGGCGCGGCCGCCGAGGAGAACCACTATCTCGTCAATCATACCCTTCTTTGACATATAGCTCTTATCCTCTTTGGGAAGGGAAACGGTAAATCCGCCTGCCATACCTCTGGGGATAATGGATATCTGATGAACGGGGTCCTGGGATTCAAGGCCGTGGGTAACTATTGCGTGACCCGCCTCGTGGTAAGCGGTAAGGCGCTTTTCCTTATCGGATACCTTCTTGGTTTTCTTTTCAACGCCCACGATGACCTTCATCATAGCGTCTTCGATGTCTTCCATCGTAATCTTCTTATGGCGACGTCTTGCGGCCATAAGGGAGGATTCGTTGAGGATGTTTTCAAGCTCTGCGGGGGCAAAGCCTGCGGTGGTCTTTGCAAGGACCTCAAGGTCTGCATCCTCGGCCAGGGGCTTTTTCTTTGCGTGAACGCGAAGGATAGCCTCTCTTGCCTTTACGTCGGGGAGGTTTATGACTATCTGACGGTCAAAACGTCCGGGACGGAGGAGTGCGCTGTCAAGGATGTCGGGACGGTTGGTTGCTGCCATAACGATAACGCCTTCGTTTTCCTCAAAGCCGTCCATCTCTACAAGGAGCTGGTTAAGGGTCTGTTCTCTTTCGTCGTGGCCGCCGCCCAGACCTGCGCCTCTCTGACGTCCTACGGCGTCTATTTCGTC
>JAZQLP010000027.1:0-20143 GCA_045542755.1 Eubacteriales bacterium | reverse complement strand
GTTACTTACCCTGGTAAGCAAGAACGCGTTCCGTATAGAGTTGAGCAAAACGGCCACAATGAAATCCGATACGCTTTACATTAAAGGCGTTTTCGAGCTATACAGAATAATGATCGAGCAGGTTATATACCTTATGCTTTCCCAGACAAATGACCCGTCCCCCATTACTGCAGACGTTGACTTCTGCAACGGAAGAATAAACATCGTTTTCTTCAAAAGAGGGACAAACCCAAAGGGACATAGCAGAATGAGAAGAACAAACGAGGGCAAAAAGCCCAATCCTCCTCTGATACAGCTTATGGAACCTATTCTTTCGGCATCTAAGGTAACCGTTAAATTCGATACCACGGAAAACGTTATAGTAGCCGAAATCGGTATGGACTACGTTACGGGAAACTGCCGTCCCCAATACGAAGAAGACAATGTCACAACCGTTATCGATCCGTCGGATATTACAGACTATGACAGTGAAGAATATGAAGACTATTATATAGATTATTGACCTATTAAAGGGCTCCCTTTGGGAGCTCTTTTTTATGCGTTTTTCATCTCGCTGGATTTTTCAGCCTTTGCATTTACCGATTCGGGAGAAACGAAGGTAGGAACTACCTGCATCATTGCTTCTCTTATCCTATCTGAACCGATGCAATCCTTGGACTCTTCCATGGCATTGCGGAGATATTCAAGTTTTTCCTCAATCTCTTCACGGGAAAGAGGTGTATCCTTTTCAATGAATATCATATTATTGTCGGTCTTATCAAGAGTCTCGGTTTTTATAAGGAGTTCCTCGTAAAGCTTTTCTCCCGGACGGAGACCGATTTCCTCAATTTTTATATCTCTGCCCGGCTCGTAGCCTGAAAGACGAATGAGATTTACGGCCAGGTCGTATATCTTTACGGGCTTACCCATATCGAGAACAAAGAGCTCGCCTCGCTTAGCCATAGCGCCCGCCTGCATAACCAACTGGCTTGCCTCGGGAATCGTCATAAAATAGCGTATAATACGCTTATCGGTTATGGTAACGGGACCTCCCGCCTCTATCTGACGTCTGAAAAGAGGTATTACAGAGCCGTTTGAACCGAGAACGTTGCCGAAACGTACCGCGGCAAAGCTGGTATTACTATCGGTCCTGCACTGAATAACCATTTCGCACATACGCTTTGAAGCGCCCATAATATTGGTGGGATTAACGGCCTTATCGGTGGAAATGAGAATAAACTTCTCAACCCCGTACTTTTCTGCCATATCGGCGGTATTATAAGTACCCAATATATTATTCTTGATAGCTTCTCTACCGCTATGCTCCATGAGAGGAACGTGTTTGTGGGCCGCGGCGTGAAATACTATCTGAGGCTTATAGAAAGCAAATATACACTCCAAGCGCTCTCTGTCCCTGACAGATGCAATCTCTACAGAAAGGTCGAGTTCGCTACCGTACTTACGGACAAGCTCCTGTTGGATATCGTAAGCATTATTTTCGTAAATATCCAGAATGATAAGTTTCTTAGGTGAACAAGCGGCTATCTGACGGCAGAGTTCGCTTCCTATTGAGCCACCACCGCCCGTTACTAATACCGTTTTTCCCTCATAATAATTAGAGGTTGAACTATCGTTAACGTTAAGAGGGTTTCTGAAAAGAAGGTCCTCTATCTGAATTTCTCTTATGGATCTCTTCTTTTCCGACTTGTGTTTTCCATGCTCTTTTACGGGAATTCCGTAAATCTTTATTTTACAGGAGCACTTTCCGTAAAATGCCAAAAGCCTTTCGGTTTCCTCGCTATCAATATTTGATATGGCAATAAATATTTCCCGTACCGAATAGTCGAGCAAACGGTCATATATTTTTTTATCCTCGTTATATACGCGAAGCCCCGCAACCTTACTGCCTATTTTTGCAGCATCCTTATCAACAAAAAATACGGGCTTATATATGGATTTTGGATTACAAGCAAGTTCTTCGGCAAGCATGGCGCCTACCTGTCCCGCACCTACTATGGCTACGTTTATTTTAGGGATATCCGATTCTCCCACAGCATTACTGCGCTTGTATAGCAGTCTATACGCAAATCGGGAGCAAAGGGTCATAAGAGCCGTCAGAGATGCTACGGTAAGAAAATGCCAAAATCCCGAATATAACCCCGTACAGCGAGCAATAATCACGGCTGTCAATCCACCCAAAGCATCTGCGATTACAGTCTTAAAATACGTCGCGGTATTGGTATATCTCCATACACTGAAATATGTTCCAAAGAGGAATCTGTAAAGGAACATACACCCTGCAAGAATTGCAGAATTTCCCCAATATGCAGTTGCTTCATACACAAGTCTCGGTCTGAGAATATCAGATGCAAAATAATACAGCACCGCTATAAGGAAGAAACAAGTTATATCAAAAAGGACGAGAAGCACCTTCCTGAACTTACCGAGTAATGGCTTATTTGATTTCATATAACCTCCAAATTACCGCATAAATCGGTAAAAACGGGATAAATTCACACTTTATTTATAAAACTCTTTGTACCACTGCGCAAACCGTTTAAGACCTTCACTCAATGGCGTAGAAGGACGGAATCCCATATCTTTTTCTAAAGCAGAGGTATCCGCATAGGTCACGGGAACGTCTCCCGCCTGCATGGGCACAAGCTCTTTATGCCCTTCAAAATCGTAATCTTCGGGCAATACCCCTGCCAAAACCAACTCTCGGCAAAGGATATCAACGAAATCCAGAAGATTTTCGGGACTACTGTTACCGATATTATACACACGGCAAGGAGGCACAGGCAGTCCGTCATCTCCCCTCTTTTTTTCGGGAGCGCGGAGCATAACTCTGTATATGCCCTCAACGATATCGTCTATATAAGTAAAATCTCTTTTACAGTTGCCGTAATTGAATATTTTTATTTTTTCGCCCTTTATAAGCTTGTCCGTAAAACCAAAATACGCCATATCGGGACGTCCAGCAGGACCGTATACTGTAAAGAATCGTAACCCGGTAGAGGGGATATCGTAAAGTTTGGAATAGGAATGGGCAAAAAGCTCGTTTGATTTTTTTGTTGCGGCATAAAGACTTACGGGAGAATCAGTCTTATCGTCGGTAGAATAAGGGATCTTGGCATTTGAGCCATAGACAGAGGAACTTGACGCGTATACAAGATGCTCAACGGGATATCTACGGCAGCACTCAAGAATATTATAAAAGCCTATCACGTTGGATCTGATATAAGCGTCGGGATTAGTAATTGAGTATCTGACTCCGGCCTGGGCGGCAAGATTTACAACGACCTTTGGACGGTGAACTGAAAATATCTCTTCAAGCAACCCCATATCGGAAATGCTTCCCTTGATAAATGTCCACTTTTTGCCGGAGGCCGCCTCTTTTTCTATAACCGAAAGTCGGTACTCCTTTATTGAAACGTCATAATAATCATTCAGTTCGTCAATGCCTATAATATGGGCATTGGGGAGTTCCTTCATTAACCGTAACACGAGATTTGACCCGATAAAGCCCGCCGCACCGGTAACGAGGATGGGTGAATTATCAAGAAAAACGTTAATATCTAACATATTATTCCCTTGTACTCCTTCTTTACCTTTTCATAGCTTTCAAGGTTACCTATATCGTAACGCTTTCCGGGCATTTCCATAGCGTGGACTTTCGTTTGAGTACACAGCCATGCAGCATAACTACCGGGGGCATCTGTACCGCACCCCTCAGCTATCCCCCGTTCTATAAGGGAAAGATCAGACTTTGTATAAAAATAAAAGGGCGGGCAGCACCAATTTGTAGCGGGTGTTAAGGATTTTTCGGTCATGGAAAGGACGAGGTCATCGCCGTCTATTTCCACGACGCCGCATTTAATAAGCTTTTCATATATCGGCTCATAGTATCTCATTATACAAGACGTATTCTTTTTGACCGCGTAGGAGATAAATGAAGTAAGGCTAAAATCAAGAACGTTATCCCCTGCCAAAACAAGAAGGTCATCCTCTATACGAAGCTCTTTAACGGCAAATTCTATATCTTTTACCGCACCAAGACGGGTTTCGTTTGAAAGAGTACCGTCGTCAAGGACGGTTATTTTTTGTTTTTTACCCTCTGCCCAAGAATCAAAATGCTCCGCATAACGGTGATTCGATACCACGATATATTCATCCACAAGCCCCAAAGTATCAACGTCGTCAATCAACCAATCAAGAATAGTCTTTTGACCAACCTTAAGCAAGGGCTTGGGGAAATTTTCGGTTAAAGGATAAAGACGGGTAGCGTATCCCGCCGCGAGAATAAGGCATTTCATATCTTTACTTCCCTCTGTCCTACCCCAGATGCACTCTGGCACAGATGATAGGAATATTTACCCTCAAGAAGAGGAAATTCCTTGAGATATCCGTCCGAAACTTTTCTGATGATAGATTCCTCAAAGGAGGGGTCAATAAGAGCCATACAACAGCCCTTAAATCCCGCACCCGAAAATCTTCCGCCGTAAACACCCTCGGTACGGGTCAGTATTTCATAAAGGGTTTTAAGCTCGGGAGACCCCGTTTCATAGTTACTGATAGACGATGCTCCGCTTTCAAAGGACATTCTTCCAAAGGTCTCTATATCTCCGTTTTTCCATGCCTCAACGGCCTTTTCAACCCTTGTGCATTCGGAGAAAAAGTGGTCTGCACGTCTTTTCCAACTTTCCGGGAGTCGGTGGGCGAGCTCAGTATAGACGTCGTAGGGTATATCACGAAGGTACGACTGTTCAAACTTCCCATATTCCATACCTGCATAAGCTTTAAGAGCATAGGCCGCAGAGCGACACTCATCAACTCTCATATTAAACTTGGTACCGGCAAGATTACGTTCTATACCCGAAAAGAATATTGCGATTTTATAGGGTTTCATTGTGGGTGAAGCAGGAAACAGTTCAAAAGAATCGTCCTTAGGGTCAAATACCAGAAGGTTATCTTTTTTAGCAAGAACCTCACTGCTGGGGTCAAGCTTTCCACAGGAAACTCCCACATATTTATTCTCTGCTGTCATAGCAGTCATTATCATTTCGTGCTCGGAAAGTGTTATTCCGTTTACGTCACACAGTGCAGAAAGAAAAGCAAGCATCACAGCGGCGGAAGATGAAAGCCCACCTATGGGGAGAGTTCCCTCAATAACGCCGCTGAGACCTACTCTCAAAGGATATTTTCGGCCAAGGATTTGAGTTATGCCGCGGAGATAATCCGCCCAGTCGCCTTGAGCATTCTCGGGAACGTCCTTAACGTGGAACTGAGCCCTTTTTTCAAACTGAACAGAAGACAACTCCACAACCCCGTTGGCCTTGGCGCCGTAAGCTATATGAATTCCCTTATCTATTGCAAACCCCGTTACCTTACCAAGCTGATGGTCTATATGAGCACCAACAGGACATATGCGGTACGGGCAAAATGCCACGCCGTCGGGAGTTCTTTTATAGGTTTGTTCAAATCTGTCAACACAAAGCATCACTTTGTCCTCTTTCTTATAAACCTTGAAAGTATATTTTTAACGTACTCCGAGCCCATTATTTCCCGTCTGGTCTTGGGAAACAGGGTGAATAGCACACCGAAATAAATTACCACGCATATCGCTATTGAGCAAAATTGCCACAGCATGCCGTCGTTTAAACCTTTTAGCAGATATCCAGCAGCTCCCATAACGAGAGTAGATACAGCCATAGGCAAGATGTTTTTCACCACATCGATAAACTTGAATTTATATCTTATCTGCATAATGATGATGCCAACGGCAACGCCCTGCAAACGGATAATGGAACGAGCAGTATACAACGCCTCAAACCCGTATCCGATACATACCGAAAGAATGGGGATAAGGAACGCAAGATGAATCACCTGGGACAGAAGAGATATTTTAGGCTCTCCCTTACTTCGGTAGACCTCGCTGGAGAAATACGAGAACACAACGACTACCGAGCTTGTAAGGCTCCAAAGTCCTATAAAGCCCGAAGCTTCCATCCATTGGTCACCCAAGAGAATATAGGTAATGAGGTCGCTGAAAAGGTACATTCCCACGCCCATTGGCATTACTATAACGGCTGTAAGCCGCTGGAACTGATAATAGAGTCGCTTAAATTCGCCGTCGTTATTCTGATTTCTCGAAAGAGCTGCAAAAAGCACGGGGGTAACGGCGGCGGTTATTATGGAAATGAGTGAGTTTACCGTACTCATGGAGTTACGGTATATACCGAGATAATGCTCGCTAAGGTGAGAACCTACTATAAATATTCCCACGTAAGAGGTCAGCCAGATTGCAATGCTTTCAAAAAGCGACCATATACTAAAGGAAAACATCTCTTTTAACAATCTGAAATCAAAATAAAAAGTCGGCTTCCATTTTGATTTTGCCGTAAGCACAACGGCATTAAATATATAAGAGGCAAACGTTCCTATAAGAAGAGCCCTATAATCACGAAGGACGAAGGCTAAGGGAACCGTAACCACAAGCGGAATAAGCGATCCACCCGTTCTTACAAAAAACAGGGTTTTAAAGTCAAAAGCCCGTCTGTATCTTGCCATCTGTATACTCGAAAATGAAGAAACGAGAATCAAAAGAGATGACAGAGCAATCACGTTACCCAAATCGGGGCTTCCCACAAGGGTAGCAATTCCGTGGCGGAAGAAGAAAATTATAAGACATATCACCACCGCAAGGCTGAGGTTTGTCCAGAATGCCACGGTGGTACACTTATTTAACCTCTCTTCAGACTCAAACTCCCTCTGGACGATATACTTCTGAAATCCCGCATCGGTAAATACCTCTGCAAAGCTTATAACCATGGTTATAACTGCAACGATACCGAAAGCTTCCGGCATCAGAAGTCGAGCCAAGATTATATTGACCACAGGGGTCACTATCTTTGCCGCTATCTCCGTAAAAGAGGACCAAGCGGTGGCTTTAGTGACCTTGCGGTTCATATTGTCCGTTGTTTGAATACCGTTATTCATAATCAATCTTCATATTCCTTTTTGGGAGGAAGGGTAACCATATTTCCAAGAATGGTATCCCATTCTTCAGGATAGAAGGGTTCAAATCCGCTTCCGGGACAGAAGGTCAACTCGCCGATATATAAACGGCTCTCAACCTCGTAAAAATCCACCCGAAGGAAGGGGAAAGTTTTAGAAAGAAGGGCGGATATTTCTACCATTTTATCATAGTTAACAGGCTTAGGAAAATTCTCTCTTACGGAAGGATATCTCTTCTTAAAGGGAAGAATTTTCCAATCACGGTCAAAAAACGATACCTTTATACCCTGCTTTGTTGCCCTGTCGGTGCTTACGAAGGTACAGTAGACCTCTCCGTCAAAACAGAAAAACTTGTAGTCCACAAGCTCTCCCATCACGTTGTCTTCGAGAAGTTCCTCGCAAATTACTCTGCGGGGGACGTTCTTATATGGCCACTCTCTGCCCATAAGATAATAATCCTCTGCAAGACCCTTTTTAAGGCCGTCTACAACCGCCGCACGGTCAAGGGCTGACTTATCGTGACAGATACACATTCCAAGCCCCGAATTATGATTACACTTAAGTACAAATTTATCGGGCAAGGCGTCAAAATCAATATCATCAGGATTTTCCCATACTCCTACCAGAGGAACCAGGTACTCATCTCCTATACGCTGGGAAATATACTCCCTTGCCAGATACTTATCCACCATAACAGTCTGTTCGGGCCGGCGATCGTAAAGCTTTATCCACTGCATCTTCTCGCTGAAGGTGACGGGGTTGTCAAGGTCAAGCTTTGCATCCATTCTGGCGTGAAATATGCGGGTAATATATTCCTTATCGGGTACGGAATCCTTCTTACCCTTCATCGCAGCAAGAAGAAATCTGTAATCGGGATTGGTAAAGTATTTAACAATCTTCTTAATGTTCATTTCAAATCAGCTCTCCGTTAAAACGAAAATATATAAGGCATTATTTTAAGGGAATCCCATTCGGAATATATACGAAAAACAAGCCACAACAAGAATAATGCAAATACGCCTGCTCTGTAAAGCTTTTTTAACTTATGAGGAATAAGCTTCTCCCCTTCAAAGGCGAGAACTCCCCACATTATCAAACGGGCGATATACAAATATTCGTTGACTCTCCAAAAGCCAAGTACCGTAGCAGCGGGAAGTATAATAACGTCGTAAAGGCAGAATATCTTTATGCGGTGAATATTTTCAGTTTCTTCGTATCTTCCGTCAAACAGGAGAATAAAGAAGGTGAGCACCGCCTGAGGAGCAAACGTAAGCCAAGTAGAGAATATGGAATTACCTGCCGTATTGGCAATATATCCGAAATCATTCCCTTTAAGGAATCCCGTAGTGAGGATAAGAGCCTGCAACCCTCTGGCACAAAAATAAGAAAGTATAATAAGAATACAAACGGCGATGGCCAATCTTGTTCCCTTTACGAAGCGAGAAAATCTCGATTTTTCCACAAGTCTGTAAATCCCGTAGAATATAAATATGGGAACCAGAGCTATGGACATACGGTGTATCATAAAAGACAGGGCTATTACGCAGCAGCCTATAATGCGAAGGGGAAGCTTTTTATTGCTAAAGATAACGAGTCCAAAGAGCAAAAAGGCTACCGCAAAGGTACTCCGGAGAGTACATAAGCCCTTCAGATAGGGATAAATCAGCAATATAAAGGGCGAATAATAAATATTTTGACCGGGACAAAACTTTTTTATAAAAAGGCAGAACGCCAAAACGATAATGCCGTAGGTAAGAGCAAAAAATATTCTGTAATTATCCGTAAAAAGTCTTATAAGTTGGCAATACCAAAGATACAAAGGCTCGGAAACCATTTCCGAAAAAGGCGAAGCGGAATCATTTGCGTGAACAAAGATATTGATATAATTAAGGGAATCAGCGCCACCCAATTTATATCCTACCTCTCGGAAGGTAGCCACGAAGACGAGAGCAACGAATAACACGCCAAGCCATAGGAGCTGTCGCGCACATATTCTTTTTTTGTTTTCTATCCCCTGTGAAGGTATCCGCATAGCCATTCTTACGCAGAAAAAGGAAAGTAGGCCGAGGGCGGTATAAAGGAGAAAGGAAAAGACGTCAAGTTGACCCGTATACATTACTTTTTACTCCGGTTAACTGTTTTTTCAAGAAACGCAAGCCATTTAGAGCAAATATTTTCAGCATCCAGCTCATTGCAGATTTCTGAAGCGGCAAACCCCATAAGCTCTGCATCTTCCGGATTATCAGCCATATAGCAAATAGCTTCTGCCATAACCTGGCTATCCCTTACAGGAACGAGAATACCGTTTTCCCCCTGCTTAATAAGAGCTGCCGATCCACCCGCAGGGCAGTTGGTAGAAATTGAAGGAACTCCAGATGCCATAGCCTCAATGAGAACGTTGGGCATACCCTCAAAGTCGGAGCAAAGAACGAAGGCCGACACTTTGCTCAGTTTATGGGGAAGGTCGTTAACCTTACCGGGGAAGGAGAATGCGGTTTTGGGAAGCAAGGAACGGGCATATTCCGTCCATTGGTCGCGAAGACTTCCGTCGCCGTAAATAACAAGCTTATAATCGGGGTGAGTAGCATAAAACTTCGCAAACGCTTCTATAAGCAGCGGAAAATTCTTTTGCTTTTCAAATCTGCCCGCGCCCGCTATTACCTTTTCCCTTTCGCCAACGTAGGGCTCTGGAATACGGGAAAGGTCGAGGGGATTGGGAATAACCGTTCCTTTTTTGCGAATGTTTTCACGGAAAAAAGAGGCGGCTCCCGTAGTCTGAAATATAAAACCGTCAGCGTAAGGATAAAGCACCTCTCTAAGCTGTCGGGTAACCTTCTTGTTTGGCATAGAACGAGGATCGTTTCGCTCGGATACCACCACGGGGATTCGGGTAAAAAGCAAGGCGCCAATAACGTAAATACCTATTTCTTCGGGAAGGGTAAGAACCACGTCAGGATTTATTTCTTTTACCCTGTTACGAACCTTGGCATAGCGCCCTATCTTATCAAAAAGGGGATTTTTTGATACCTGACCTATACGGAACACCGACACGTCCGACGGTACGGGGTAAAAATCCTCGCAGTTATCCAAAAGAATAAGAGAGAGGTTGTGTCCCTTTTTTATCCAACTGTCAAGAAGCTGGGATATGACCCTCTCGGCTCCTCCGGCTCCCATATTTCTCGTAACTATAGCAATCTTCATTGATGTTGCTCCATTCGTAGCAAAAAGTTTGTCAGTCCCCATAAAACTCAAGCAGTTTTTTGGCAGCTACCGCAATATTAAACTCCGTAGCGGCCACCTTGTCACACCATTCATCTCTGCTCAAAGAAGGAATAACAGAGATAAAAGCTTCGGCCCATTTTTCATCGTTTCCTTCCCCTATGTCCAAATAAGAAACTCCACCAAGATCAGCCTGCCGTGTCACCGCAGATGATGCAAAACAGGGCAATCCTGAGCTTTGAGCTTCTACCAGGGTTACGGGTAATCCTTCAAAAAGGGAGGGTAGTACAAAAATATCCATAGCCTGATACAGTTTGTCAACATCACTTCTTCTTCCCAGAAGAATAACGTTTTTCTCAAGGCTGTTGGAAGAAATATATTCCTCAATTTGAGGACGGAGATCCCCGTCCCCTATAAGTAAAAGTTTCATATCGGGACGCTTTTTCAGGGCTTTTGCAAAGGCAGAAAGAAGGAATAGGTGATTCTTCACCCCATCCATATACCCGACGTGGCCAACAAAAAGGTTTTCACCGATATTTAACGAATTCCTATATTCCTGACGGACAGCAGGTGAAAACCTGAATTTTTCCACCTCTATCCCATTATACATAACTATGCTTTTCTTTGTAAATAGCCACTTTCTGGCAAGGTCCGAGCAGCCTATACCTAAGGTCATATCCATATTCAGCAGAGGCTTAAGAATCTTATGAGCCGTTGAATGGGTACAGGAACTACTGTGGCAATGAACGATACGTTTTTTACATCCGCCGAGTTTTGCGCCCAACACGTCAAAATACATCGTTCCGCTATTTCCGTGAACGTGTACAGCAGAATAGCCTTTTGACTTTACAAGCTTTTTCAGCCAAAGGGTATATGCGACGGGATTTTCATTTCTCACAACGGGAGGAATGATAACCTCCCCCATGGACTTCAGCTCTTCGATTATCCCATCCTCTCCCCCCGCGCAGGGAAGAAAGTTATAGTCCACCTTCTTGTAAGTAGCTCTTGCAAAACTCAAAATAACAGAAGTTATTCCGTTATAAGCGGAGGAAACAGTATTTATAATCAGAACTTTAGGCATCTTTTCGCTCATTTCAAATCGCCCGTTTCTTCAAAAGGCTTACCGGTTATGCTTTGCTCAAGAATTTTTGCATCCACCAATGTTCTGTACCATCTATGGTACATGTAGTGGTATACGAATCCTTCTTTTCCGTCAAGGAATCCAAGCTTAAAAACATAGTTATAAATAAAAAGCAACCAACAACGGAAGAACATTGGGAAGCGGTAATAAAAGCCGAACTTCTTCTTTCGAGTACCGCTTATGGCCGCATCCTTTTCCTCAAAGTCCGCGCTCTTGCCTTCCTTGAACTCGTAATAATCCTGCATTTCTCGGGTAGCATACCAGTTCATTTTGTTTATCCAATGAGTCATATCCTTAAAATCGTAATGGATAAATCTGTTTTTTGCATATACAGAGGTGCCATGAGAAAGGACGGTATGCTCGTCCATTTTCCTGTCCTCTATTCGGCCTATACCCGTCTTAAAGAGCATAAGCTTACGCTTATTGTGACAGCCGTGCTTTATTTTTTTATTCATAAAATAAAGCCAAGCCTCCATAGTTACGCCGTTAACGTCGTCGTCACTATGCTCCTCCATAAGAGCCTCAAGCTCCTTGCAAAGCTCGGGAGTGAGCCTCTCGTCGGCATCAAGACGAAACGACCATTTTGTATCTATATCGGTATTATCTATACCCCAGTTAAACTGTCTGGCATAATTTTCAAAGGGATGGACGTAAAAATCCGCGCCGTAAGACTTGGCAATTTCCTCGGTCTTATCGGTACTTCCGCTGTCAACGACAACCACTCTTTTTGCAAAGCCTTTGACCGACTCCAGACAGTCGGGCAGATTTATTTCTTCGTTTTTAGTTAATACAATAACGGTAACGTCGCTCATCAGTGCTCCTCCGTTTTCTCTATTGATTGGATAAAGGAGATCTTTCTGTATTCGGTCTTGTACTTGCTCATTCCCATATCGTAGGTCATGCTACCAAAAGCCTTGTTTACCAAACCTGTAAAAAGGGAAAGAATCTTTAGTGCCCAGCCAAAGCCTTTTATGGCCATTACCTTTTTGCCGTATACAGAAGCTATGGTCTGCACAAGCTCACAGGTGTTTACGTATTCCCCATTCTGAGGCCAGAATATACCCTCTTCACGGTTGTCAATCATAAGACGGACAAACTCGCAAAAATTCTCTATATATATCATAGACCGCTGATTGTTCACGTAAGGAAAAAGCGGAATCTTTCTTGCAATCTTCGACAGGAATGGATAGTTCCCTTTACTGCCCTTTCCGTATATCATGGGAGGACGGAGAATAACGACCTTAAATGATTCATCATTCAAGGGAATGATCCCCTTTTCGGCCTGAACCTTACTGTCGCCGTAACTGTTTTTAGGGGTTAACGGAGTTTCTGGAGTGATATGCTTTGCCTTACCTATGGGAGCGCTGTCACCGTAAACAATGGCGCTGCTCATAAAAATAAACTGCTTCGCACCGTCAGCCTTAGCTTTTTTTGCGGTTTCAACAGTCAAGTTGGTATTGACAGAATAATACAAAGCTTTCTTCTCTTCGGTTAGTTTTCCGTTATCGGAATGGGCTATACCCGCAACGTGAAACACCGCGTCATACCCGCCGAAATCCTTTTCTCTCCAGGAGGGCAACGTCATATCAACCGTATCGATAGCGTATTCATCGCCGTAAACAGACAAGTAGCTTTCAAAAGAGGTTCCGATATAACTGTTTGCGCCCGTTATCAATATCCTTTTCATTCTTCGGAGGCCTCTTCCCTTTTGAGCTCACCCGTTCCGCCTTCAACTACGCCTTCTGACCGAAGAACGCTCAAGAATGTTCCGAAAAAGCATTTACAGTCAAAAGCGAAACTCATTTTTTCCACATATTCACCGTCAAACTTAGCTTTCACGTCGATCTCAAGCTCGTCCCTTCCGTTTATCTGAGCCCAGCCCGTAAGTCCGGGACGGACGCCGTTTGCACCGTACTTGTCCCTCTCTGCTATAAGGTCAAACTGGTTCCACAAAGCAGGACGGGGGCCAACCACACTCATTTGCCCCAAAAAGATATTAAAGAGCTGAGGAAGCTCGTCAAGACTGGTCTTTCGCAGAAATCCCCCCACCTTTGTGATCCACTTTTTAGGGTCACTTAATTCGTGAGTGGGGGCATCGTGGGGAGTATCGGTCCGCATGGTACGGAATTTAAGAATATTAAAATGCTCTTTGTTAAGACCCACTCTTTTTTGCTTAAAGAAAACGGGGCCTTTGCTGTCTGCTTTTATGGCAAAAGCAATAACGAGCATAGGAATAGCCAAAAACAAAATTCCCAAGCCCGAAAGAAAAATATCGATTACTCTTTTAAAAAAACGGTTGTACATATGTCTCTCCGCTACAGTTCGAATTATATAAGTATTTTATATATTATATATAATAACACAAAATAGGGCATTTGTCAACATATTAGGTAAATTTAGCCTATTGACCGGAAATAATATGCAAAAAAAACAAGGACCGCAAATGCGGTCCTTTAAAAAATTCAAAACTTAAAGACTGTTTATAACAAGCGCAATACCCGAGATCATAAGGGTAATAACCACGATCATCTTGATCTTCTTTTCAGGAAGGTATTTACAACATCTCATACCAATGAAAAGTCCCAAGAGCAAAACAGGAAGAAGTATAGCAACCTGAAGGAACATAACAGGGGTAAAAATACTCAGGTATATGTAAGAAATTATGCGGAATATATGCTCAATAAGGAATACCACGCAGATATTTGCCTTAAAAGCATGGGAGTTATCGGTAACTCTGCTGAAATAAGCGCTGAGAAGAGCGCCTATGCCGTATATACCGCAAATCACACCCGAGAGCAAGCCTATAACGAAAAGAACTATCTTGTTGCTCTTCATCTTGGTGGGGCGAAGCTCCCTGATAAGCATTTCAACGCCAATCAAAACAATGATAAAGCCAAATATTGCTTTTACTAACCCTGCTTCTGCATTCTTGAGGAATATCATTCCGGGAATGCTTCCAATAAGAACCAACGCAGCAACGGGCAAACAAGTTTTCCAGCTTATATGTTTACGTTCCTTAATAACGTATATTGCGTTTGAACAAGTACCCATCATAGTTTCTACAGGAGTTATGTGGGCGTTACTTGTGGAAAAGGCAAGAATAGTATCAAATACTAAGGTATTCGCAAAACCACAAAGTCCCTTAACGATACCTGCAGCAAAAGCAGCTATGAGCCATATCCACCATGTGCCGTCAAACAATTCTATCAATGTTTCTATCAATATTTTAACCTCATTTCCCTACTGATAGCCGAAATTTGGCAACTGTTTAAACAGTATACCATTTTTTATGTGAATTTTCAACTCTTCCTTTCCGAAAGAAGTATGAACAATGTGTAAATGGAGTAAATTTGACGAATAATCGCATAAGTTCGCAACACAAAACCTTTTCTGCCCCAAAGAAGTTTTAACTAATTTTTTGTGGGTATACTAAAAACACGCCTCTTTGCAACGTTTACCACAACAAGCAAAAGGTAAAAGCGGTCATGGATAGGCGCACAAATCGCGCCTGAAAATGCTCCGAATTTATACTGGACGCCCATGACCGCTTTATTACGCCTCTGATATACACATACGTAACAGCCGTTTATAGCAACCAGATGTAAAGCGAAATACCTTTATATCTGTTCCCGTTTGATACAGGGTAACCAAATAAAATACTAAAAGTAAAAATCTATGGTTTCACCTTAGTATACATAATCAAAAAAACGTGTAAAATTGAAGAAAAAAAAAGAACAGAAAGCCTTGGCTACAAAATGGTCAGACACGTCCGGATCGCGGTGTACTGAAAGAAATAATTTTAGGCTGTCAAGGTTCTTCCACTGACAAGGGTTTTCTTAATATTGCCCTTTCTTAACTATCGGTCAAAGATAAAAACATGGACATATCTATAATATAAACGGTATTCACCCCTAAACAAAAGGGGGTGAATTTTAGTTGAAAGTAATTTTTTGCAAAAGATGTTGACAAATCAACAATTATATGATACAATATCCCAAAAGCATCTTGATGAAAGGAGAATATATGATTCATAGGTTTGAACAGTTTTCGTCAGACATATTCACCATCTACAGAGATATACAGAAGCTTGAACGTGAAGAAATGGAAAAGTACGGTTTAAAAGGAGCATTTGCCACCTATTTACTCATACTCATCAGATACCCCGAAGGAATAACGTCTTCTCGGTTAAGCGAAATCTGTGATAAGGACAAGGCAGCAGTTTCAAGGGTCGTATCCGAAATGGCCGCAAAAGGACTTGTTAAAAGAGAGGGTACAAAAGATAATCTTTACAGAGCAAACATCTCCCTCACAGAAGAAGGCCTACGGGTAGCTGAATTTGTACAAAAAAGAGCTATGGCGGCAGTTACCGTCGCAAGTAAAGGACTCAATGAAGATAACAGAAAGGTGTTTTACGCCGCACTTGACCTTATTGCAGCTAATCTTAAGGAAATAAGTAAAACGGGGATTCCCAACAATACAAACGGAGAAAAATTATGAGCATAAAATTAGTTCTGGACTCTACGGCAGACGTGGTTCAAGACGTAAAGAATAGGGTAACGGTAGTTCCCCTAACTATCCTTTTTGAAGAGAAGGAGTATGTTGACGGAATAGATATAGACCGCAAAGCATTTTACGAAAGACTTATTGAAAGTGATATTCTGCCAACCACAAGTCAAGCAACGCCGTCAGCATTTCTGCCCATTTTCGAAAAAGCAAAAAAAGAGGGAGATACCCTTATAGTTCTAACGCTGGCATCCACCCTTTCAGGCACTTATCAAAGCGCAATGATAGCCGCAGAGGAATATGATAACGTTTACGTTGTTGACAGCAAATCCGTGTCTATAGGTTCCGGCATTTTGGCCGAGCTTGCCCTAAAATTGATAAGCGATGGGTATTCGGCCGAAGATATAGTGAAGAGATTGGAAAAAGAACGGGATAATATACAAGTCATCGCCCTACTGAACACTCTCGAATACCTGAAAAAGGGCGGCAGAATATCAACCGCCGTAGCGCTGGCAGGAGGTTTGCTGGCAATAAAGCCGGTATTGAGCCTGAAAAACGGAGCTATTGAGATGCTGGGAAAAGCCAGAGGCTCAAAGCAAGGTAATAACCTTTTGGTTCAAGAAATAGAAAAGGCAGGCGGAATAGACTTTAAAAAGCCCCTTTTATTAGGATATACAGGCATTTCCAATGAACTTCTTCTGAAATATATGGACGATAGCTCCTTTTTATGGAAGGGCAAAACCGAAGCACTCAGATATACTCAAATCGGCAGTGTGGTAGGTACCCACTCAGGTCCGGGAGCCATCGCCGTAGCATTTTTTAAAAACTAATAAGGAGAAAGATATGAAAACAAAAACAAAAAAAGGTCTTAAAATAACCGCCCTTGTAATAGGCATACTTATTCTGGCCTATCTGATTATCGCCCTTCTCCCCCGTCCCCAGAACTATAAGCTTGACAACAATATGATGAAGGAAAGTGAAATGCCCCTTCTTATTGCTCACGGCGGCGGAAACAAGGAGTTTCCCGATAACACCCTTGAGGCGTTTTATAACGCTTATAGCGTTGACAAAAGGGTTATGATGGAAACCGACGTAAGTATAACTAAGGACGGAGTGGTCATACTGTCCCATGATACCACCCTTGACAGAAAGACTAACGTTACGGGGAACATCTCCGACTGGAACTATACCGACCTCATTGAACAAAGAGTTGACTTTGGCTATACAAACCCCACAGAAAACAAAAAGCTGTCGGGTGAAAGAGAACATTTCAAAGGTCCCGACGGGGAGGAAAAGTATCCCACCGACGTTACATATCCCGAAGGAGTTGAGCCAAGGGACGAAGAAATCTTTTTCGCAACTACTCTTGAAGAACTTATAGTAGCATTCCCCGAAAACAGAATAAACGTTGAGATAAAACAGTCGGGAGAATGGGGCTTTAAAGCACTCAAAGAAATCATCCGTCTTCTTGAAAAACACGATGCCTTTGACCGCGTTGTTCTGGCAAGCTTCCATTCCGAAATTTACGATGAATACAAGCGTATGCAGGCAGCAGGCGAAGTACCCGAGGAATTTATGTATTCTCCCGGAACTGCGGGAGTTGCTACCTTCTTCGTGCTTCAGCTTTTAAAGCTTGACCTTTTCTTCACCGACGGGATGTGCGTTTTCCAGCTCCCCACTGAAGAATACGGACTTAACCTTGCCACCGAAAGCCTTATAAAAACGGCTCACAAGCATAATCTTGCCGTACACTACTGGACAATAAACGACGTTGAAGAAATGAAGATGCTCATATCTATCGGTGCCGACGGTATAATGACCGACTACCCCCATAGATTAAAAGAGGTATACGAGAACTACTCGGCTGAATAAATAATTGATCCCCCCGACAACCGTCGGGGGGGATCCCTATCATATCACATATGTTTTCATATTTCCTTAAACCCTTGGATATTGACAAACGAAAAAAGCTGTGATATAATATACAAGTTGATAATACAACGGGGTGTAGCGCAGTTGGATTGCGTTTGTGAGCGCCGCCGGGGGCGGATGCAGCGAACAATAAGCAATGTGCCGCGGTCGAAATTTAAAGTTGCTAACGGCAACGTATAAATTTCGGGCACCGCAAACGGAAGCGCGCTTGGTTCGGGACCAAGAGGTCGCTGCCCTTAATAAAACGCAGAACAGCTTTTATACAAGTGTTTTTACAACTTGATATTTCGGGGTGTAGCGCAGTTGGTAGCGCGCTTGGTTCGGGACCAAG
This sequence comes from Eubacteriales bacterium, assembly GCA_045542755.1. Classification (GTDB taxonomy): domain Bacteria; phylum Bacillota; class Clostridia; order Oscillospirales; family UBA644; genus JAZQLP01. The sequence continues at coordinate 2,021 of JAZQLP010000027.1, read as the reverse complement.
AGGTCGGGCGTTCAAATCGCCTCACTCCGACCAAAATGAAGGGCAAGATAGATATCTTGCCCTTCATTTTCGATCTCTCGAGTCAGGAGATGTACCGTTTTTACGGTTTTGATTCTTGACTTTCCCGACAATATATGATATAATGCGCACATAGACAATTTTACACTTTATCTTGAGGAGGTAATGGCCATGAACGAAGAAAAAACTATTGAGAGAAAGCAACCGCAGGAAGAAAATGTTTTGTTCGGCATTGTCGGAGCGTGTTTGTTTTCCCTTGTAGGCGGAGGTCTTTATTACTTACTGTATCAAATCGGATACATAGCCGCAATTAGCGGTCTTGTAGGTGTTATTTGCGCTATTAAAGGATATTCTTTTTTCTCTAAAAAAGAGAGTATACGAGGTGCAATAATATCCATTGTTATAGCCGTACTCGTTTTGGTAATCGCTTGGTATTTTTGTTTGAGTAACGATGTTTACGTTGCTTATCAAGAATGGTTTGCTAACGGCGAAGTAGATTATATGCCCACATTCTTTGAAACAGTAAGATCCGCATACATGTTCCTTGAGATCGTTCCCGAATACTACGGAGATTTAGCCATCAGCTTACTTTTGGCTATAGTAGGTTCGGCAGGCCATGTAATCAAACTTTTCAAAAAGCTCAAAGCGGAAAAGGTTGAATCTTCTGTAAGTGAACTTGAATAACAGATATCTTTTATAAAAAAACAGAGGCAGGGCATCAGCCCTGCCTTTTCTCTATTCATTCAATTTTATTGATACTACTGTTTTTTACAGCAGCTCTTCAATTGCTTCGGCATATATTTTACCTATAAACCTTGCTCCGTTTTCGTTAGGATGAACTCCGTCGTTAGAATAAAAATTCTTCTCGTCAAGAGATTTAACTGCCTCATCAAAATTCTTATTCAAAGGTACAAATACGTCGGCATATTCAGCGGCGAGTCTTTCCACAATAGGAAGAAGGCTCTGAAGATCTTCGCGCACATTTTCCTTACCCTCACAAGGTAGAATATAAGGAGAAATCATCATTATTTTTGCACTTGTTTTTGCTCTGAGCTCTTGCAGGATCGTACGGTAATTGAGTTCAATCTGCTCGTCAGTAGTAGCTATCTTATTCCCGCCGTAACGATGCCAAACATCATTTATTCCTATAAGAATAGAAATGATATCGGGCTGCAGTTCAATAGCATCTTTATAAAGTCTATCGAAAAGCTGACCTGTACGGTTTCCGCTTATGCCAAGATTTATAAACTCTATGTCCATGTCAGAATGTGCATTATTTATAAGCTCAGCTGCATATTTGGGATATCCGTTACCGAGATCATGGTAATTTCTCCTATCTCTACCGGCATCGGTAATGCTATCGCCTTGAAACAATATTCTCATTTTAATCGTCCTTCTATATTTAAACTTCTTCAATCTTTATCAGATTGGTATTTCCCGAAAATCCGGTAGTATCTCCGCCGGTAATGACTATTCTGTCCTTTTCGGTAAGTCCAAGCTCCTTAACGGCTATCTTCTTCGCAGTATAAAAAAGAACATCGGTAGAAGTAAACTTTTCGCATATTGCGGGGATAACGCCCCAGGAAAGGGCAAGTTTACGCCATGTATTTTCATTGGTGGTAAGACCGATAATATCCACGGGAGAACGGAATCTTGAAACCATTCTTGCAGTCATTCCCGAAAGGGAGCAGGCAACTATAGCCTTGGCCTTAATATCAATGGCCATACCGCAGGTGGAATGAGAAATAGCGTCCACCATATTCTTTATCTTAAATTCAGCATTATGGATGCGCTCCGTATAATCAATGCTCTCCTCGGTAGTTTCGGCTATTTTTGCCATGGTCTTAACGGCCTGAACAGGATATTTACCCGCCGCAGTTCCGCCCGAAAGCATTATGGCGCTGGTTCCGTCGTATACGGCGTTTGCAATATCCGATATTTCGGCTCTGGTGGGTCTTGCGTTGGTTATCATTGACTCAAGCATTTCGGTAGCGGTGATAACT